>NZ_JABWQV010000022.1 GCF_014268615.1 Pseudomonas tehranensis
GAGCGGGCTTGCTCGCGAAAGCGGTGGCACGGTCAGCATCAACTTTGAATCTGCCGACGCCTTCGCGAGCAAGCCCGCTCCCACAGTGACTTCGCTGGTCATGAAAAACTGTGCGTGCCTGCTCGCGATTACGGCGTGACAAGCCCATTATTTTCGATCGACACTGCGCTACCGCAAGCAAACTCGTTCCACCAGGAGGCGATGCTGGCCCATGTACCCCACGCTCACGTCCTTCGCCCCCTGCGATTTGCCTACCCTGCTCAACAGCCTGCAACCCATCGCGCCGTTGCTCGACACCCTGTCGGACGTGGTGTTTTTCATCAAGGACAGCCAAGCCCGCTATGCCTTCGTCAACCAGACCCTGGCCCGGCGTTGCGGCTTCAAACAAAGCGGTGACCTGCTGGGCCTCACCGCCGAACAGGTCTTTCCCGAGCGTTTCGGCCCGTTGTACACCGAGCAGGACCGACGGGTGCTGGCCAGCGGCCGGGAACTGGCCGACCAGCTCGAACTGCACCTGTACTACGGCAACCAGCCGGTGTGGTGCCTGACTCATAAACTCGCCCTGCACCAGCCCAACGGCCAGATCGTCGGCCTGGCCGGGATTTCCCGGGACCTGCAACTGCCCCAGTCGAGTCACCCCGCGTTCCACAAGCTGGCGGCGGTGGATGCTCATATCAAGCAGCACTTCGCCCACCCCATCAGCCTTGCCGACCTGACCGCCATCGCCGGGTTGTCGGTGGCGCAGTTGGAGCGCCACTGCAAACGCATCTTCCAGCTCACGCCCCGGCAGATGATTCACAAGGCACGGTTGGAAGAAGCCTCGCGGTTGTTACTGGACCATGACCTGCCCATCACCGAAATCGCCTTGCGCTGCGGGTACACCGATCACAGCGCGTTCAGCCGGCAGTTCCGTGCCTTGACCAGCCTTTCGCCCAGCCAGTATCGCGAAAATCAGCGCTGACCGGTGTTCCCTGGCGGGGCATGGCGCTGTCCGATTGCTCCCATCTGTAACATCGCGTTGAAGCGCTGCACGGGCCCTGTCGCAACCGAAAATCTTTTAACGCATGCACATCAACACCTTACCGAGACCTGCTGACTCAACCTCAAATCGGCACGCTGCTTGCTTTATCTAATATCGTATACGAAATCCTCAATACGATATTTCATCCGCATTTATTCGACAGCGAGGCATTTATGAAAAACTCTGCATTGGCTGTAGCCCTGAGCGTTGCCCTCACGCCCCTTTTCATCGCCCCCGCTCAAGCCGACAAACTCGACGACATCATCGGCTCCGGCACACTGCGCTGCGCCGTGACCCTGGACTTCCCGCCCATGGGTTTTCGTGACGCTGGCAATAAACCTGCTGGTTTTGACGTGGACTATTGCCACGACCTGGCGAAAGTCCTCGGCGTGGAACCCGAAGTGGTGGAAACACCGTTCCCGGACCGGATCCCGGCGCTTGTTTCCGGCCGTGCGGACGTGATCGTCGCCTCAACCTCCGACACTCTGGAGCGGGCCAAGACCGTGGGCCTGACCGTGCCCTACTTCGCGTTTCAGATGGTGGTGCTGACCCGCGACGATACCGGCATCAACAGCTACGACGACCTCAAAGGCAAACCTCTGGGTAACACCAGCGGCACCTACGAAGCCATCGCCCTGGAAAAAGACCAGAAGAGTTGGGGCAGCGGCAGTTTCCGCGCCTATCAGTCGCAGAACGACACGCTGCTGGCCGTCGCCCAAGGACACATCGATGCGACCGTGGTGACCAACACCGTGGCGGCCGCGACCCTCAAGTCGGGCAAGTACAAGAACCTGAAAATCGCCGGCAACGCGCCCTATGTCATCGACTACGTGTCCCTGGGCGCCAAGCGCAACGAGTACGGCCTGATCAACTACCTCAACCTCTTCGTCAATCAGCAGGTGCGCACTGGCCGTTACAAGGAGTTGTTCGTCAAATGGGTGGGCACCGACATCCCGCCGGCCGACCTGGTGGTGCCGCAGGTTTACTACTGAGGATTGGAGCATGCCAAGCACGCCTACCCGTGTGACGGGCCGAAGTCTGGTGGAGGGTGCCGCCCAGGGCGCCCTGCTGTACGCCGATGTGGGCCTGAGTTTCTGGGGCGGGGTCGATCCGGCCAGCGGCGAGGTCATTGACCGCCATCATCCGTTGAGCGGCGAACGCCTGGCCGGGCGCGTGCTGGCGATTCCCAGCGGGCGTGGCTCCTGCACCGGCAGCAGCGTGCTGATGGAGATGATCAGTAACGGTCATGCCCCTGCGGCCCTGGTGCTGGCCGAGGCAGATGAAATCCTGACCCTGGGCGTGTTGGTGGCGCAGGTGATTTTCCAGCGCTCCCTGCCGGTGATGTGTGTCGGGCGCGAGGCCTTCAACCGGTTGCGCGGTCAGGGTTTTGTGCGCATTGAAGGCGCTTGCCTGACCTTGTCGGGTCAGCGCCCCAACGATGGCTGGCATGGGCTGGACTTTCCAACCCCCGCGCTCAACTGTTCAACCATCAGCCTCAGCGAAGAGGACCAGGCGCTGCTCGACGGCAGCCACGGCAAGGCGGCCCAGGTCGCGATGCACATTGTATTGCGCATGGCCGAGATCCAGGGCGCCACACAACTGTTGGATGTGACCCAGGCCCACATTGATGGCTGCATCTATACCGGCCCGGCCAGCCTGCGTTTTGCCGAACAACTGGTGCAGTGGGGGGCGAAGGTGCGCGTTCCCACCACGCTCAATTCGATTTCCGTGGACCAGCGGCGCTGGCGGGAGCTGGGCGTCGACCCTGCCCTGGGTGAGCCGGCCAGTGCTTTGGGTGATGCCTACATGGCAATGGGTGCGCAGTTGAGTTTCACCTGTGCCCCCTACCTGCTCGACAGTGCGCCCAAGGCTGGCGAACAAATCGTCTGGGCCGAATCCAACGCCGTGGTCTACGCCAACAGCGTGCTCGGTGCCCGCACGCAGAAGTACCCGGACTTCCTGGACATCTGCATCGCCCTCTGCGGCCGTGCGCCATTGACCGGCTGCCATCTTGACGCGCAGCGCAAAGCCGCGCTGATTATCGATGTGCCGCCGTTGGGGTCCGTGGACGACAGCTTCTATCCGCTGCTGGGTTATCACATCGGCAGCCTGACAGGCCGTCGCATTCCACTGATCCGCGGCCTGGAGCACGCCACCCCCACGCGGGATGACTTGAAAGCCTTCGGCGCCGCGTTCGCCACCACCAGCGCCGCGCCGCTGTTCCACATCGCCGGGGTGACGCCCGAGGCCCTCGACCCTGCCGACGTCCTGGCACCAGGTATCAGCTTGGCGCAGGACACTGTCAGCGCTGCCGGCCTGCTCGCCAGTTGGCGCGAACTCAACAGCGCCCGGCACCGCCATGTGGACGTGGTCTCCCTGGGTAACCCGCATTTTTCCCTCAGCGAATTTGCCGCCCTGTCGGCCCTGTGCGCAGGCCGCCACAAACATCCGGATGTGGTGCTGGCGATCACCTGTGGCCGAGCGGTACTGGAACAGGCTCGCGAGGCGGGCCACCTGCAGGCCATCGAAGCCTTCGGCGCGCTCCTGGTCACCGACACCTGCTGGTGCATGTTGGGCGAGCCGGTCATCCCGCCCCACGCCACCACCCTGATGACCAACTCCGGTAAATATGCCCATTACGCGCCGGGTCTGGTCGGTCGCGGCGTGCACTTTGCCTGCCTCGCGCAATGCGTTGAAGCCGCGTGCAGCGCAACGGCCAGCGGTCAACCGCCGACGTGGCTGCAACCAACTGTCCATACGGGGAGGCTGACCGATGTTTGACTACAGTTTCCAGTGGCGCCCGGCCTTGCGTGCCCTGCCCGACATGCTCGCCGGGGCCTGGGTCACTTTCGAGACCGCGGCGCTGTCGATGATCTTCGGCGTGCTGATCGCCCTGGTGCTGACGGTGATGCGCCAGGCCCGCCATCCGCTGCTGCGCGGCGTGGGCAACGGCTGGGTGTCGATCGCCCGCAATACGCCTTCGCTGTTCCAGATCTACATCCTCTACTTCGGCCTCGGCTCTCTCGGGCTGCACGTCAGTTCCTGGCTGGCGTTGCTGGCCGGGATCACCTTCAACAACGCCGGTTACCTGGCGGAAAACTTTCGCGGCGGCCTCAAGGCTGTGCCGAGTACGCAGATGCGCGCCGCCCGCTCCCTGGGCATGAGCGCCTGGCAGGCCTACCTAATGATCATCGTCCCGCAATTGCTGCGCATTGTGTTCTACCCGCTGACCAACCAGATGGTCTGGGCGGTGCTGATGACCTCCCTGGGTGTGGTCGTGGGCCTGAACAACGACCTCACCGGCGTCACTCAGGAATACAACGTCAAGACCTTCCGCACCTTCGAATACTTCGCCCTCGCGGCGCTGCTGTACTACCTGATCGCCAAGCTGATCGTCGGGCTGGCCCGGCTGTTGTCCTGGCGCCTGTTTCGTTATTGAGGTCTCGTCATGTTTGAAACAAGCCTCACCCTTAACGACCTGCTGTTCTTGCTCGACGGGGCCTGGGTCACGCTGCAACTGACCGTGTGGTCGATCCTGCTGGGCACCCTGGCCGGCTTGCTGTTCGGCCTGCTGCGGGCCTTGTTGCCTCGGGCCAGCCTGCCATTGGCCTGGGTACTGGACGTGTTTCGCAGCGTGCCGCTGCTGATCCAGTTCGTGCTGTTCAACGCCCTCAAGAGCATCGTCGGCCTGAACCTGAGCGCCTTCGCGGTCGGTTGCATCGTGCTCGGCGTCTACGCTGCCGCCTACTTCACCGAGATCGTGCGCGGTGGGGTGCTGGCGGTGCCGTTGAGTACCCGGCGGGCCAGCCGCTCCCTGGGCCTGAGTTACCTGCAGGATCTGCGCTACATCGTCCTGCCGATTGCCACGCGGGTCGCATTCCCTGGCTGGCTGAACCTGGTCTTGGGCGTGATGAAAGACACCGCGCTGGTGATGTGGATCGGCATTGTCGAACTGCTGCGCGCCTCGCAAACCATCGTCACCCGCATCCAGGAACCGCTGCTGGTGCTGTGCATCGCGGGCCTCATTTACTACGTCATGAGCCTGGTGGTCGCCCGCCTTGGCGCACGTCTGGAAAGAAGGTGGCAGGAAAATGATTGAGATCGAGAACGTACACAAATCCTTCGGCGACCTGGAAGTGGTCAAGGGCGTGAGCCTGACGGTGGACAAAGGGGAAGTGGTGTCGATCATCGGCGGCTCTGGCTCCGGCAAATCGACCCTGCTGATGTGCATCAACGGCCTGGAGCCGATCCACAAAGGCAGCATCCGCGTGGACGGCATCGAGGTTCATGACCGCACCACCGACCTGAACCGCTTACGGCAGAAGATCGGCATCGTGTTCCAGCAATGGAACGCTTTCCCCCATCTGACGGTGCTGGAAAACGTGATGCTGGCGCCTCGCAAAGTGCTGGGCAAAAGCAAGCAGGAGGCCGAAGCGCTGGCGCTGCAACAGCTGGAGCATGTGGGCCTGGGAGACAAGCTCAAGGCCTTCCCCGGCAAGCTTTCCGGTGGTCAACAACAGCGCATGGCGATCGCCCGAGCCCTGGCGATGTCGCCGGACTACATGCTCTTCGACGAAGCCACCTCGGCCCTGGACCCGCAATTGGTGGGCGAAGTGCTGGACACCATGCGCATGCTCGCCGAAGACGGCATGACCATGGTGCTGGTGACCCACGAGATCCGCTTCGCCCGGGACGTGTCCGACCGCGTGGCGTTTTTCTGCGACGGACGGGTCCATGAGATCGGGCCGCCGGATCAGGTGATTGGCAACCCTGTGCAGCCGGAGACGGCGGCGTTTCTCAAGTCGGTGAAATAGCCAATGGCCCCATCGCGAGCAGGCTCGCTCCCACATTGTTCTGTGAACGCCACAGACCTCTGTGGAAGCAAGGCTTTCCCCACATTTATTTGTGGACGCCACAGAACGCTGTGGGAGCAAGGCTTCCCCCACATTGATTTGTGGACGCCACAGAACACTGTGGGAGCAAGGCTTGCCCGCGATGATGCCCTACAGGACAACACAAGGATTTGACTCATGCGCTCATCGAAAATCATCCATATCGTCAGCTGCCACGCCGAAGGCGAAGTCGGCGATGTGATCGTCGGCGGCGTCGCACCACCGCCCGGCGCCACCGTATGGGAACAGTCACGCTGGATCGCCCAGGACCAGACCCTGCGTAACTTCGTGCTTAACGAGCCCCGTGGTGGCGTGTTCCGTCACGTCAACCTGCTGGTGCCCGCCAAAGACCCACGGGCGCAGATGGCCTGGATCATCATGGAACCGGCCGACACACCGCCGATGTCCGGTTCCAACTCGTTGTGCGTCGCCACCGTATTGCTGGACAGCGGCATCCTGCCCATGACCGAACCCCAGACGCGCTTGGTCCTCGAAGCTCCCGGCGGGCTGATCGAAGCGGTGGCCGACTGTCGTGACGGCAAAGTCCAGCGGGTGGAAATCAGGAACGTGCCCTCCTTCGCCGACCGCCTCGATGCCTGGATCGAAGTCGAGGGACTGGGATCGGTGCAGGTGGACACCGCCTACGGCGGCGACAGTTTCGTCATCGTCGACGCCCAGCGCCTGGGTTTTGCCATCCGCCCCGATGAAGCGGCCGAGTTGGTGGCCGTGGGGCTGAAAATCACCCGGGCCGCCAACGAACAACTGGGCTTTGTCCATCCGTTGAACCCTGACTGGTCGCATATCTCGTTTTGCCAGATCGCCGCGCCCATCGCCCTGGAGAACGGCATCGCCAGCGGTGCCAACGCCGTGGTGATCCAGCCCGGCAAGATCGATCGCTCGCCCACCGGCACCGGTTGCTCGGCGCGCATGGCGGTGTTGCATGCCAAGGGGTTGATGCAAGTGGGGGAGCGCTTCATCGGCCGCTCGATCATCGGCTCCGAGTTCCACTGCCGTATCGATTCACTGACCGAAGTGGCCGGGCGCCCGGCGATTTATCCGTGTATCGCCGGACGCGCGTGGATCACCGGCACGCATCAACTGTTGCTGGATCCAGAAGACCCGTGGCCGCAAGGGTATCGGCTTTCAGACACCTGGCCTGGCGCATGACTTTCGAACTTTGCACATCCCTGTGGCGAGGGAGCTTGCTCCCGCTGGGTCGCGAAGCGGCCCTCTGGATTTGCCTGACACCCCGAGTTGCCAGGTAGTTATTGGGGTCGCTTCGCAGCCCAGCGGGAGCAAGCTCCCTCGCCACAAAAGCTCTGTATTCGACTCAACTTTACCTACGTATATGAGAAATACCCTTAACCACCGGAGACAACCATGAGCAAACGCATCAACTGGAGCGGCGTATTCCCCGCCGTCACCACGCAGTTCAACGATGACTTTTCCATCAACCTGGAAAAAACCCATCAAGTGATTTCCAACGTCATTCGCGACGGTGTGTCAGGCCTGGTGGTCTGCGGTTCGGTGGGGGAAAACACCTCCCTGAGTGCCGAGGAAAAAATCGCCGTGACCGAAGTGGCGGTGGACGCTTCCCGGGGTCGGGTGCCGGTGATCTGCGGCGTGGCCGAGTTCACCAGCGTGCAGGCGGCCAAGGTCGCCAACGCCGTGCGCAAGGTCGGTGTCGACGGGGTGATGCTGATGCCGGCGCTGGTCTATGGCTCCAAGCCGTTCGAGACCGCCGAGCATTTCCGCTACGTGGCCCGGCATGCCGACGTGCCGTTGATGGTCTACAACAACCCGCCGATCTACAAGAATGACGTGACCCCGGACATCCTGATTTCCCTGGCTGATTGCGACAACGTGGTGTGTTTCAAGGATTCGTCCGGCGACACCCGGCGTTTCATCGACGTGCGCAATGAGGTCGGCGACCGCTTTGTGTTGTTTGCCGGCCTGGACGACGTGGTGCTGGAAAGCTTGGCGGTGGGTGCCGAAGGTTGGGTCTCGGGGATGTCCAACGTGTTCCCCCAAGAAGGCGAAACCATTTTCCGCCTGGCCCGCGCCGGACGTTTTGCCGAAGCAATGCCGATCTATGAATGGCTGATGCCGATCCTGCACCTGGACGCCCGCGCCGACCTGGTGCAGTGCATCAAACTGTGCGAAGCCATCGCCGGTCGCGGCAGCGCCCTCACCCGCCCACCGCGCCTGGCGCTGCCGGAGGAGGATCGCGTGTATGTCGAGCAGATCATGGCCAAGGCCCTGGCCAATCGGCCGGTGTTGCCGGATGTAGGGCTTTGACTGTAGGACATGGCGCTGACCGGCGGTGATAGCGCCGCCGCCATCGCGAGCAGGCTCGCTCCCACATTCACCACAAATCCCTGTGGGAGCGAGCCTGCTCGCGATAGCGGTTTGTCTGAATCGACTATGCTGGATGTGCCGCTATCATCGCGAGCAAGCTCACTCCCACAAGGTGCCCCATGAACTATTTCCTGGCCCAGGCCCTGAACAACCAATGGGCCAACCACAGGTTGCTCGGCGCCTGCGCGCAGTTGAGCGAGGCCGAATACGAGGCGCCGCGCACGGGGTTCTTCCCGTCCATCCAGGCCACGCTTTGCCACATCCTGGAGGTGGACCGCTATTACCTCACTGCTCTGGAAGGCGACCGTGACGGCCAGATAAAGGACTTCTCCCAGACGCTGGCCTTTGCGGCACTGAGGCACAACCAAACTCAAACCGACCAGCGGCTGGTGGCATTTTGCGAAGCCCTGCGGGAAAAAGACCTCGCCCGCTTCGTCGATCTGGTGCGTGCCGAAGGTGTGGTGCGCGAACGAATCGACCGGCTGCTGTTGCACCTGTTCGAACATCAGATCCATCATCGCGGACAGGTCCACACCATGCTCAGTGCCACCCACGTCAAACCGCCGCAACTCGATGAATTCTTCCTCGACTGCGACCGCAGGTTTCGCGCAGCAGAGGAGCAGGCACTGCAGCTCGGCGAAGACCGCGTCTGGCGCAACTACCTGCCGGGCTGAACCGATGATCCAACAGGAGACCTGCCATGAAACACATACTCGGTTGCATCGGCTTCTCGTTGATGCTGGTGGCAACGACCGCCCTGGCCCATCACGGCTGGAGCGAGTACAACACTGACAATCCCCTGCAACTCAACGGAACGATAGAAGAATCCGGCTATTCGCACCCCCATGGCTTCGTGCGCCTGAAAACGCCGGACAAAACCTGGACCGTGGTCCTCGCCCCGCCATCACGCATGGAGAACCGGGGCCTGAGCAAGGACATGCTCAAGCCTGGCAACCAGGTGGGTGTGGCCGGCTATCCCAACCGCAACAAACCCGATGAGTTGCGCGCAGAACGCATCACCGTCGACAACAAGACCGTCGAGTTGCGCTGATGCAGGCCCTCGAGGCAGGCAACGACCCGCAAGGCTGGTTGGACCGGCTGGAGGGTTCAGCCTTGGCGCAGGCCATGCGCGGCGAACTGTGGCTCTACCCGTCGGTTGAGGTGGTACACATCATCGGGTTTTCGCTGTTGGTGGGCGCGGTGGTGATGTTCGATTTGCGGGTGCTGGGGGTATCCAAGGGCATTGCCGTGACGGCGTTGGCCCGCCACCTACTGCCCTGGGCCCTTGCGGCCCTGCTGTTGATCGTGCCCGCCGGCTTGCTGATGTTCAGCGCCCATCCCCATGACTTCGCCGGCAACGGCGTGTTTATCCTCAAGCTGAGCCTGATTGCCGCAGCGGGCCTCAACGCCTTGGTGTTTCACCTCGGTATTTATCGCACGGTCAGCCAATGGAACACCGCCAGCGCGGCACCCGGACTGGCAAAAGCGCAGGCGGTGCTGTCTGTGGCGATATGGTTCACGGTGGTGTTGTGTGGGCGCTTGCTGGCTTACACCTGAGATAAAAAATGCGATGGCCGCTTGCCGGCCATCGCCAATCGCCCAGCTCGGGCGCGCTCAGATCCTTGCAGGTGACACGATAATCTTCACGTTGTGCTCCTTGTTGTTGACCAGTTCCTCGAACCCCTGGCCAACGATCTGCTCCAGCTGGATTCGCCCGGTCACCAGCGGCGAGATGTCCAGGCGCCCATCGGCGATGAAGGCGATCACGTCAGCGAACTCACCGTTATAGGCCAGCGCACCGAGCACCTGCTTTTCGGTGGACACCAGCTCGAAGAAGTTGAATTGGCTGGGCTCCTCGAAAATCCCCACCAGCACACATTTGCCGGCCTTGCGGATCAGGTCGATGGCGAGTTTGGCGGTGTGTTTGTTGCCGATGCACTCGAAGCTGACATCGGCGCCGAGGCCAGCGGTCAGGCGACGGACTTCGGCCAGGGCGTCGCACTCGTTCGGATCGATCACATGGCTGGCACCCACTTCCAGGGCCTTGGCTTTGCGCGCGCCGGACATCTCCAGGGCAATCACCTGCGCCGCGCCGGCAGCCTTGGCGCACATGATGGTGCACAGGCCAATAGTACCGGCGCCGACCACCACCACGTTCTGGCCCAACAGGCTGCCGGCCTTTTTCACCGCATGCATACCCACTGCCAACGGCTCGATCAGCGCGCCGGCTTCGGCGGGAAAATCAGCTGGCAATTTGTAAAGCAGGTTGGCCGGTACATTGACCAGTTCGGCAAACGCACCGTTGTTCATCAGCCCGGTGAACGCCAGGTTTTCGCAGATGTTGTAGAGTCCGTGGGTGCAGTAATAGCAGGTGCCGCAATGCTGGCAAGCATCGGCCGCCACCGGCTCACCGACGCTGAAACCCTCGACACCGGCCCCAAGCTCGACGATTTCACCGCAGAATTCATGGCCGAGGATGCACTGGCCCTTGATGCCGGTCAGCGGATGCGGTGCGTCCACCGGAATAAACACCGGACCGGCCACATATTCATGCAGGTCAGAGCCACAGATGCCGCACCATTGCACGCGAATCTGCACCCAACCGGCCGGCGGCGAAATGGGCAGCGGCACGTCTTCGACGCGGATGTCGTTGCGGCCATGCCAGACAGCGGCGCGCATGCTGCGGGTAGGCTTGATTGAAACGTTCATAGGGTTGCCTCCAGAATTTTGTAGGGGCGACGAATCACCTCGCCGCCCGCCCGATCAATGCTGCTCAATGAACTCGAGGATCAGCCGGTTGACCTGCTCGGCCGCTTCCATTTGCACCATGTGCCCCTGGCCGGGCAGCACCTCCACCTGGGCATGCAGCCCGTCGCTGTGGGCCACCGGGATGATTGCGTCGTCGCTGCCCCAGATCACCAGGGTCGGCACCTCGCCGGCCTGCACCACTTCGCGCAAGTCCGTTTGCTGGCGACCGTCGGCGAACAGCGTCGCTGACAGTTGCAGCAGCGCTGCGTCTACGCCCTCCAGGCGCTTGTACTTGAGCATGTCATCGAGCATCTGCCGGTTGACCAGCTCGGCATTGGAGAACAGTTGCACCAGTTGCGGCTTGAGGGCGTTGCGGTTGGCCGCTTCGACAAAGCCTTTGAGGTAGCTGCCATTGATCTGCGCGCCCAGCCCGGCGCTGCCGATCAAGGTCAGCGACCGTACTCGCTGGGGCATCAGGCGCGCGGCGTTCAGCGACACCGCCCCACCCATGGAATGCCCCACCAGATGCACAGCGTTGATGTCCAGGTGATCGAGCAAGGCAAGCACCACCGCGCTCAGTTCGTCCAGGTCTCCGCGTTGCAGTGTCTTGGCGGATTCGCCGTGGCCCGGCAGGTCCAGCGCGATGACCCGACGCCCGGCCGCCAACGCCTCGTGGTTGAACAGCCAGTTGTTCAGGTCGCCGCCAAAACCATGCACCAGCAGCAGCGGCGTGCCGCCCTCGCCACGCTCGAAAAAGCGGATCACCCGGCCGTCCAGTTCGATTTTCTGAGGTTTCGGGCCACTGTCTTCGTCGGCAGCGTCGCCGGGCACAAAGGTCGATTGGAACTGCTCAATGACCGCATCGATCTCGGCATCGCTGGCTTCGCCGTCGACGACAATGCCGAGCAAGGCGCCGACCGCCAGGGTTTCATCCTGCCGGGCGACCTGTCGGCGCAATATCCCGGAAAAGGGTGCTTCGACACTGCTGGAGATCTTGTCGGTTTCCACGTCCAGCACTTCATCACCCTTGGTGATGGCCTGGCCCTGCTCCTTGAGCCAGGCATCGACCCGGCCCTCGGTCATCGACAGGCCCCACTTGGGCATGGTCAGGGTATGAATCTGGCTCATCAGCGCTTGCTCCACTCGATCACGTTGAGCACGGCTTGTTCGATCTTCGCCGCGTCAGGGATGTACAGGTCTTCCAGGGCATCGGAGAACGGCACCGGGGTATGGGGCGCGGTGACCATTTCGATCGGTGCCTTGAGCGCGCCGAAGGCTTTTTGCGCGACCAGCGCCGAGATGTCCGTGGCCATGGAACAGCGCGGGTTGGCCTCATCGATGACCACCAGACGCCCGGTCTTCTCCACGCTTTCGAGGATGCTGTCCTCGTCCATCGGGCTGGTGGTGCGCAGGTCGATGACCTCGCAGTCGATGCCGCGCCCGGCCAGGCTGCGCGCGGCGTCCATCGCGGTGTTGACCATGCGCCCGTACGAGACCAGGGTCACGTCCTTGCCGTCGCGCAGGAAGTTGGCCTCGCCGAAAGGAATGGTATAGAGCTCTTCCGGCACCTCGCCCTGCATGCTGTAGAGCAACTTGTGCTCGCAGAAGATCACCGGGTCGTTGTCGCGAATGGCCTGGATCAGCAGGCCCTTGGCGTCGTAGGGCGACGACGGGCACACCACTTTCAGCCCCGGGATGTGCGTCCACAGGGAGGTGAGCATCTGCGAATGCTGGGCGGCGGCGCGCAGACCGGCACCGACCATGGTACGGATCACCAGCGGCGTGGAGGCCTTGCCGCCGAACATGTAGCGAAACTTCGCCGCCTGGTTGAGGATCTGGTCCAGGCAGCACCCGGCAAAGTCGACGAACATCAGTTCGCACACCGGGCGCACGCCGCAGGTCGCCGCCCCGACCGCCGCACCGACGTAACCGATTTCCGACAGCGGCGTATCCAGCACACGCCCGGGGAACTGGTCGTAAAGCCCCTTGGTGACGCCGAGCACACCGCCCCAGGCGTCGTTTTCACCGGGCGCACCGGCGCCACCGGCGACGTCCTCGCCCATGATGAAGACGCTGGCGTCGCGGCGCATTTCCTGGGCCAAGGCTTCGTTGATTGCCTGCTGATAGCTGATTTTTCTCGCCATGATGGGATTCTCTATTCTTGTTTTATCAGGAGCGCTTGATGAAGGCGTTCAGGGATAGGAGACGTAGACGTCGGTCAGCAGGTCCGCCGCCGTGGGCTTGGGATCGGACTTGGCCTTGTACACCGCGTTTTCGATCAGCTGTTCCACTTCCTTGTCGATCTGGTCCAACTGCTCGGCCGCCAGCAGCCCGGACCGGGTGGTGCGTTCGCGAAACTGCATCAGGCAGTCCTGATTTTCACGGAAATGCTTGACCTCATCGGGAGCCCGGTAGGTCTGTGCGTCACCTTCGAAGTGGCCGTAATAGCGGGTCAGCTTGACCTCGATCAGTGACGGCCCTTCCCCGGCCCGGGCGCGCTCGACGGCGGCCCCGGCCGCTTCATGGACGGCGAAGAAGTCAAAGCCATCCACCGTCACCCCGGGCATGCCGAAGCCGGCGGCGCGGTCAGCGATGTGATCGCAGGCCACCGACCAATTGGACGCGGTGGCTTCGGCGTAGCCATTGTTTTCCGCGATGAACAGGCACGGCAGGTTCCACACCGAGGCCATGTTCATGGCTTCGAACACCGCGCCTTCGTTGGAACCGCCGTCACCAAAGAACACCACGGCGACGCTGTCGGTGCCCTTGAGCCGAGCGGCCAGCGCGGCGCCCACCACCAGGGGCGCGCCGGCACCAACAATGCCATTGGCGCCGAGCATGCCTTTCTCGAAATCGGCGATGTGCATGGAGCCGCCCTTGCCTTGGCAGACGCCGGTCTTCTTGCCGTAGATCTCGGCCATCATTCCGTACACGTCCACGCCCTTGGCGATGCAATGGCCGTGGCCACGGTGGTTGGAGGCGATGCAATCGTCATCGCCCAAATGGGCCATGACGCCGGCGGCCGACGCCTCTTCGCCGGCATACAGGTGGACGAAGCCGGGGATCTCGCCGGTGGCGAATTCCACGTGCAGGCGCTCTTCGAAAGCGCGGATGGTGCGCATCACCTGGTAGGCGTGCAGCAGTTGATCGGGGGTGAGCGGTGTCGACATTTTTATTCTCCAGGGGTGTCTTGAAAGTTCAGGGGGTGTTGCGGGTGTTCGCGACCAATGGCCAAGAGACGCTGTTGCGCGGTGTAGGCCAGCACCGCGTTGACATCGATGCTCAGTGGGCCTGCGGCATCGAGGGTGACCGTGGGTCGGTCCTGGGCGTTGAATTCGATTTCCCGTTCGCCGTCCAGGGCCAGGGTGCCGCAGGACAGCGACAAGCCCTGGGGGACGCCAGGGGCCAAGGGGCCGGCGGCAAGCACGCCACAGCCTTGCAGCAAGCCGGGGGCCAGCGGCACCAGCAACGCCTCGGGCGATTGCGGGTCAAGGCGCATCCAGGCGCCGCCCGGTGCCTGGCGGGACACTGGAAACCACAAGCCGCACAGGGCTGACAGGCCGATGGATTGCGGTTCGGCAAAGGTCACAAAGACCTCGGCCAGGTCCGCCGCCCGGCTGATAGCCCGCGCACCGACAAAACGTAGCGGCGACACGGCGACATCCACCAGGGCGACTTCCCGCAAGCCGCGTTCGGGATCGCACACCAACAAGCGTTTGTTGCGGCGCAGGCCGATCTGCGCAGGTATCCGGCCGCTGGCGTACAACCCGCCGGCCAACCCGGCGCTGGTGGCTTCGCGCAGTTCGGGGAAGGCGTTGTTGGTGCCGGTGGACAGGGTCAGCAGCGGGATGTCGCCAACCTCAGCCGCCACAGCTTTGTGGGTACCGTCGCCGCCGAGCACGGCAATCAGCGCCACCTCGCGTTCGGCCATCAGCCGCGCGGCGCAACGCGTGTCTTCGACGGTCTGGCGCAAGGTCAGGTCAAGAAACTCCAGGGCCGGCCAATGGCTGCTGCGCGCCTGGCGGCTGTGGCTGTTTTTCAGAACGGCGGCGGCGATGCCGGTCATGTCGGTCGGCATCAAGACGTGCTCGATACCGGTGGCACCGAAGGCGGCCAGCAGCCGCTGGATCACCGAGACTTTGTCGGTGCTGGAAAACAACCCGGCGTTGGCGGTCAGGCGGCGAACATCGCGCCCCGAAGCCGGGTTGGCAATGATGCCCACGGTCAGTGGACGGCGGCTCATGGCGCCACCGCCAGTGGCTCAAATAAATGACCTGGGCAGCAACACCCTCGGTGCAAAGACATAGAACACCTCGTTTTTATTATTGGAAGGCCGACCGGGCCGGTTGCAGACGCTAGAGCAAGGGCGGTGCCAGTTGTCTATAAAAGCGCCGAAACGCCCGGAACAGAGCCTTCCGGACGCGTGCCAGGATGGAAGTCACCCAGGCGCTGTGAGACGCGACATGTCAGCCTGCACGAGGTTCTGTCGAGACACTGAGACGTGGCGTCTCACCCCGGCTGGTGCGTTTCACCGTGCTTGTCTGCGATCGACGATCGGCGCTTAATGAGCGCACAACGATAAGAAGCTGAAACGGAGGCCCTATGCTTTCCGCACACTCCCGGGCGCATGTGGATTGCGTCAGCCGCGTGGTAAAAAACGCGGACCGATTGCCACAACTGCCGGTCCCGGACCTGATCCTCGACTCCTGGCGTCGCTCCATGGAGCAACATCACCTGGACCCCGGCTCGCTGCAGGGCCCGCGCATCCTTTCCGAGGACGTGCTCAAGCAATGCCGCGAGCGCTCCGAGCTGTTCCTCAATATCGCCAGTGAAGAAGTGGCACGCCTGCATGGTCGGGTGCGTGACGCCGACTACTGTGTGCTGCTGACCGATGCCCAGGGCCAGACCATCGATTACCGGGTGGAAACCACCCTTCGCAATGACTGCCGCAAGGCCGGGCTGTACCTGGGCACCTGCTGGTCGGAGGGGGAAGAAGGCACCTGCGGCGTGGCCGCGGTGCTCACGGCCAAAACCCCGGTGACGGTGCACAAGCGCGATCATTTCCGGGCGGCGTTCATCGGCCTGACCTGCTCCGCCGCGCCGGTTTTCGACCCGCAAGGACAGTTGCTCGGAGTTCTGGACGTCTCGGCGGTGCGTTCACCGGATGATCGACGCTCACAACATCTGATCCGGCAGATGGTGGTCCAGAGCGCTCGGGAAATCGAACAGGCTTTTTTCATGAGCAGCGCCCAGGGCTACTGGGTGCTGCGGGCCCATCGCAACGCCGGCTACGTCGACAGTCAGCCGGACTTGCTGTTCGCCTGGGACGACGACGGTTGCCTGCAAGCCCTGAACCCTGCCGCCCGCCAGCACCTGTTGCAACACTTCGGCCAACTGCCGCGACACATCAGCCAGGTTTTCGACCAGCAACAGCTGCACCGTGCCCGCGACGAACATCTTTATCCTTTTTCCAGCCCCGGCATCGAAGCGCTTTTGCATGGTCGCTTGAGCGCGCCGCGACAGCGGGCCAATCCGCGCCCGCGGGTGGCAATGACCCCGGTGGAACTGGACCCTCGATTGGCCGACAGCCTGCGCCTGGCGGTGCGGGTCAAGGATCGCAACTTGCCGGTACTGATCCAGGGTGAAACCGGCTCCGGCAAGGAGGTGTTTGCCCGCCAACTGCATCAGGCCAGCCAGCGCCATGACCGGCCGTTCGTGGCATTGAATTGCGCGGCGATCCCTGAAAGCCTGATCGAAAGCGAGTTGTTCGGCTATGTGGCCGGGGCCTTCACCGGGGCCTCGGCCAAAGGTATGCAGGGCCTGCTGCAACAGGCCGATGGCGGCACGCTGTTTCTGGATGAAATCGGGGACATGCCCCTGGCTTTGCAGACGCGCCTGTTGCGGGTATTGGCCGAAGGTGAAGTGGCGCCGCTGGGTGCATCACGGCGCAGGGCCGTGGATATTCAGGTGATCTGCGCCACCCACCGCGACCTGGAGGCATTGGTCGCCGCCGGCGGGTTTCGCGAAGATCTGTACTTTCGTCTGGGTGGCGCCCGCTTCCAACTGCCGCCGCTGCGTGAGCGCAGTGATCGCCTAGCGTTGATCAACCGCCTCCTTGAGGAGGAATCGGCGCTGTGCGGGGGGATGGTGCAACTGAGCGGCGCGGCCCTGGAATGCCTGCTCGGCTATCACTGGCCAGGCAATATCCGCCAGTTGCGCCATGTGCTGCGCTACGCCTGCGCGGTGAGCGAAGCGAGTGTGATCCAGCTCAGTCATCTGCCCGAGTCATTGCACAGCGCAGACGCGCCTGCGCAAGCCCCGCAACCCAGCGCCAGCCCGGAGCGTCAGGTACTGCTCGATGCACTGGTGCGTCATCGCTGGAAGCCCACCGCGGCGGCACGGTCGCTGGGCATTTCCCGAGCGACCCTGTATCGAAGGGTTCACCTGCATGGCATCGAAATGCCCGGCAGAAGCCCGGCGTGAAACAACGCTTATCTTCGCGCCAGCGCATGCCGCACGCACTGTTCGTAGTAGGTCTGCTTGATGGCCGCGGGCTTGAGCCGTGAAGCGCTGTTATAGGTCTGTTCGGTGATGCCCAGGGCGGTCATGCGCATCCATGGTCGGGGGAACTTGCGCACCTGCAACCTTTTGCGCGCGCCATACAAGGTGATCCCGGAAAGCTTCGACGCCTGGGCGCCGGCGGCAATGTCCGAACCCCAGCGGCATACCGACTGCTGGTTTTTCGTCAGCGCCTTTGCCTGAGCCTCAAGCGAAACGGCGACCAAAAGAAACGTCACCACGACCCACATAGAAATCCGCATAGGTTTGTCGCCCAACTTTCTGAAATAAAAGAAGTTTGACAACCTTGTAAAGAGCAAGGGGCCAGCACGGCTACGCAAATTCCTTGTAGGGAGGATTCATCTGTGGGAGCAAGGCTTGCCCGCGATGAACGATAACGCGGTTCAGCTGTTCGACCGCGGCGCGGCTATCGCGGGCAAGCCTTGCTCCCACAGATCCCCTTGCCACAAGCAAGCGCCCTCGCCACGGGTTACTGACTTGCCTTGGCCTCCTCCAACAACTGCTCAATCACCCGTTCCTGTTCGGCATACCGCCCTTCGCCAAAGTGGCTGTAGCGCACCTGCCCCTTGGCGTCGATGAAGTAGTGGGCCGGCCAGTACTGGTTGTTGAAGGCGCGCCAGATTGCATATTGGTTATCGATGGCCACCGGATAGCCGATCCCCAGCTGGCGAACCTGCTTGCGTACGTTGTCGATGATTTTCTCGTACCCATACTCAGGGGTGTGCACGCCGATCACCACCAGCCCATCCTTCTCATACTTGCGCGCCCAATCATTCACATAGGGCAACGTGCGCTGGCAGTTGATGCAGTCATAGGTCCAGAAATCCACCAGCACCACCTTGCCCCGCAGCGACTCGCTGCTCAAGGGTGGCGAGTTCAACCATTGCACGGCGCCCTCCAGAGACGGCATTTCGCCCTGCGGCTGAAGCGATTCCAAGGGGCCCGCGCTCGCCTTTTCGACCAGGTAATCGATGGCCTTGGGCACATTTTTCAGTAATCCCTGCTCCAGGGTCGCCGCCCCTTGGGAGGAGGTACTGGCCAACAGGCGGTCATCGGCACCCGTGCCAATCGCCACGGCCGCCAGCAATACCACGACACCGGTGCCCCGGCGCAGCCAGGTGGTGATCGGCAATGACAGCTTGAGGCGGTCGGCCAATCTGCGCCCGGCCAGGATCAGCACACCCAGCGACAAGGCACTGCCCAGCCCGTAAGCGAGCAACAACAGGCTGGTTTCAGCGCTCGCACCTTGCAACATGGCCCCGGTCAGAATCACCCCGAGTATCGGCCCGGCGCAGGGCGCCCAGAGCAGCCCGGTGGCGACCCCGATCAGCACCGAGGCCACAGGCCCGGCCATCCGTCCGGCGCCGGCATCGATACGGTTGCCCAGGCTCACCAGCGGCCGCGCCAGCCATATACCGACGCGGCTGAACATCAGCGACAAGGCGAACAGCACCATCACCCACAAAGCGACTTGCCGGCCAACGCTGCTGGCTCGCACCACCCACTCGCTGCTGACCACCGCCAGACTCGAAACCAGGGCAAACGTCAGCACCATGCCGGCCAGCGTCAGCAGTACCGACCCCCGCGAGCGATTGGCCCGGGCAAACAGAAACGGCACCACCGGAAGAATGCAGGGGCTGAGGATCGTCAGGATCCCGCCCAGGAAAGCGATCAAAAGCATGGCAACACCTCAACGGCAGGTAGATAGACTGAACACACCCAATCGGGCGGCGCCTCTGTGGGAGCAAAGCTTGCTCGCGATGCAGGCGCCTCGATTCCTGGCAATACCGCGTCATCGTTTATCGCGAGCAAGCTTTGCTCCCACAGATTTACTGTCACAGGTTGGCTTCCAAGGCGAGTCAGTTCTGGTTGCTGCAGTTGTCAGCCAGCTTGCGATAGTCCAGCGCCTGCTTGTGGCCCGCTGAGTCCAGGTAGGTCATGCGGGCATTCACCACGCCGCAGGCCGGGTTCGGATCTTCGCTGAGGGACAGGACCTTCTGGATATCCAGGTGGGTGCCATAGGCGTAGGTCTGAGCCTGGACGTGACTCTCGGCCCGGGCCGACAAGGTGCAGATGTTCAGCGCGGCGAAAAGGCAGGCGGCGTAGACGGCTTTGGTGTTCATGGCGGTGTCCTCGATGCATTCAATGGGTGTGTTTTCGGCCGGGGCGTGTTCTGTCGCCTCGATGGATGCCATTGAATGCCCTTGAGGTATCGCCTCTGTATCGGCGAACGCGGTTTTTTGAATCCCTGTGTATCCGCCGCGCGCCAGATACACTGCAATACAAACCGCCGCGAGCCGGGCCGGCCGGCGCCTGTAGACTGATCACAACGAAACGCCAAGGGGCTGAACACCATGGATCATGTCGATCATGTGTTGATCGTGGATGACGATCGCGAAATCAGAGAGTTGGTAGGCAACTATCTGAAAAAGAACGGCCTGCGTACCACCGTAGTTGCCGATGGTCGGCAGATGCGTGCCTTTCTGGAAACCACCCCGGTGGACCTGATCGTGCTGGACATCATGATGCCGGGCGATGACGGCCTGGTGCTGTGCCGGGAACTGCGCGCCGGCAAACACAAGGCCACACCGGTGCTGATGCTCACCGCCCGCAACGATGAAACCGACCGCATCATCGGCCTGGAAATGGGCGCCGACGATTACCTGGTCAAACCCTTCGCCGCCCGGGAGTTGCTGGCGCGGATCAACGCTGTGCTACGGCGTACCCGCATGTTGCCGCCCAATCTGGTGGTCACCGAAAGCGGTCGCTTGCTGGCATTCGGCCGCTGGCGCCTGGACACCACTGCCCGGCACCTGCTGGACACCGACGGCACCATGGTCGCCTTGAGCGGCGCCGAATATCGCCTGTTGCGGGTGTTCCTCGACCACCCGCAGCGGGTGCTCAATCGCGATCAGTTGCTGAACCTAACCCAGGGCCGGGACGCCGATCTGTTCGATCGCTCCATCGATCTGCTGGTCAGCCGTCTGCGTCAACGGTTGCTGGATGATGCCCGGGAGCCGGCCTACATCAAGACCGTGCGCAGCGAAGGCTATGTGTTCTCGTTGCCGGTGGAGATCCTTGAGGCGTCGGTATGACCCTGCCGCTACGCTGGCCGCGCACCCTCGCCTCGCGCCTGTCGCTGATCTTCCTGATCGGCCTGATCCTGGCCCAGGGCCTGTCGTTCGGCGCCCAGTACTACGAGCGCTACCAGAGTGCCAAGACCACCATGCTCGGCAACCTGGAAACCGACGTCTCGACCTCGGTCGCCATTCTCGACCGCCTGCCGGCTGCCGAACGCCAGGCCTGGCTGCCGAAACTCGCCCGACGCAACTATGGCTACCTGCTCGATGAAGGTCAGCCAGGCCAGCGAATGCTTCCTGACAACGCCCCGGTGTCGGTGACTTCAATCCAGGAGGCCCTCGGCCAGGCCTATGCCCTGACGTTCACCGACATTCCCGGACCGAAGCAGCACTACCAGGCGCACCTGCGCCTGGCCGACGGCAGCCCGCTGACCATCGACGTGCGCCCGGCGATGATGCCCCTCTCCCCCTGGCTCCCGGTGGTGTTGCTGGGGCAACTGGCGCTGTTGATCGGTTGCACCTGGCTGGCCGTGCGCATCGCCGTCAGTCCTCTGACCCGGCTGGCCCAGGCGGTGGAAACCCTGGACCCGAATGCCCATAGCGTGCGCCTGGACGAAAAAGGCCCGACCGAAGTGGTGCATGCCGCCAAGGCGTTCAATGCCATGCAGGACCGTATCGCCGCCTACCTCAAGGAGCGCATGCAGTTGCTGGCGGCGATTTCCCATGACTTGCAAACCCCCATCACGCGCATGAAGCTGCGCGCCGAATTCATGGATGACGGCATCGAAAAGGACAAACTGTGGAGCGACCTGAGTGAAATGGAACACCTGGTGCGCGAAGGCGTGGCCTATGCCCGCAGCATCCATGGCGCCACTGAAGCCAGCTGTCGCATCAACCTGGATGCGTTTCTCGACAGCCTGGCCTTCGACTACCAGGACATCGGCCAGGACGTGCAGCTATCGGGGAAAACCGCTGCGGTCCTCGACACCCGACCCCATGCCCTGCGCCGGGTACTGGTGAACCTGGTGGACAACGCCTTGAAGTTCGGCGGCGCGGCGCAGATCCAGGTGCAGCTCACGGCCACCGGACAACTGGCGATTCAAGTGCTGGACCGTGGCCCCGGCATCAATGAACAGGAACTGGCCGAGGTGCTCAAACCGTTCTACCGGGTGGAAAGCTCGCGCAACCGGGAAACCGGTGGTACTGGGTTAGGGCTGGCGATCGCCCAGCAACTGGCAATCGCCATGGGCGGTTCGCTGACCTTGAGCAACCGTGACGGCGGCGGGTTGTGTGCCGAGTTGCGGCTGAGGGTCGATAGTTAACGTGGAGCCAAACTGTGGGAGCGGGCTTGCTCGCGAAGGCGTCGGCACATTCAACAATGATGTCGCCTGACCATCCGCTATCGCGAGCAAGCCCGCTCCCACAGGGTTAAGCGCCACACTTTGTATGCCAATGTGTCTTCCACAAGCAGCGCTACACAGGCTTGCAAACGCCCGCATTCCAGACACACCCCACCTACACCCGTTTGAAAAACTCCCTCGTGTTCCCGGTCGCTATCCGCGACCGGGCCCTACACCCAAGGAGCCTTCTCATGCCTGTTTCCACGTTTCGTTTCCAGGGCTGGTCGCTGTTCAGCCTGCTCGCCGCCCTGGTGCTGTTGATGACCGCACTGACCCTGGCGCTCCACCCGGACCTGACCGAGGGCGTGCGCAGCGCCATCCGCGCCACCGCCCGCTCATCCTTCGCCTTGTTTCTGCTGGCCTTTACCGCCTCGGCGTTCGCCGTGCTAGTGCCGTCGCCCCTGAGCCGGTCCCTGGTCCGCGAGCGACGTTTCATCGGCTTGGCCTTCGCGTTTTCCCATCTGGTGCACGCCGTGCTGATCTACAGCTATGGGCAGCTCAACCCCGAGTTCTGGCCGGGTCGTACCACCGTTGGCAATATCCCCGGCTCCGTCGGCTACGTGTTCATCCTGCTGCTGGCCCTGACCTCCTTCAAAAGCACCACGCGCCTGATAGGCGGCAAAGCCTGGAAACGCCTGCACGTCAGCGGCATGTGGGTGCTGGTGGCGATCTTTGCCTACTCCAACTTCAAGCGCATTCCCATGAGTGCCTGGTACGTGCTGCCCTTCGGCCTGACCTGCGCCGCCATCGCGATCCGGCTGGTGGGCAAGCTTGCCCAGGCCAACAAACGACGCCAGCCACTGCAGCATGCTGCCTAGTTGCGGGAGGCCGATCATGTACTCAGAAGCTTTGAAAGGACTGCGCATAAGTCTGGATCGTGCCGCAGCATGGCTTGCGCCATTGGGCCTGCGCCTGTTCCTGGCCTGGGAGTTTTTCGAATCCGGTTGGGAGAAATGGCAAGGCGAAAACTGGTTTGCCGACATCCAGGCCGCGTTCCCCTTTCCCTTCAACCACTTGCCGGCCAGTTGGAACTGGGAACTGTCGATGTGGGCCGAACTGCTCTGCGCCGTCGCCCTGCTCATCGGCTTGGGCACCCGTTTCTCGGCTCTGGTGTTGATGGTTGTCACGGTCGTCGCCACCGCCGCCGTGCACTGGCCGGCGGATTGGTCAACCTTGAGTGAACTGGCCCAGGGGTACGCCATCACCAATAAAGGCCACGGCAACTTCAAACTGCCGTTGATCTATCTGGTGGCGTTGTTGCCGTTGGTGTTGCAGGGAGCCGGGAAGTTGAGTGTCGATGCGCTGCTCAAGACCGGGTTACACCGCCCTGGCAGGACCTGACCCCCCCCTGTGGGAGCGGGCTTGCTCGCGAAGGCGTTGTGTCAGTCAACTTAGTTTTGACTGATATACCGCCTTCGCGAGCAAGCCCGCTCCCACAGGGAAGCTCTGCGTTTAACCACCGGATTGCGCTTGCGCCCCGACCACCCCTTCCCTGTGCATCTGGCGCAACAACATCACCGCGCTGTCCATGAATTCGTTTGAATCCACCCCCGCCTCCCGCGCCAGTGCCAACAACTGATCGCGCCCAGCCAACCCGGGAAACTGCTCGATACGCTGCAACAGCCGCCAGGCCAACGGACTGAGCTCGGAAAAGCGCACCGCAAACCCAGGCGTTCGCCGCACCAGCAGCAGCGTCGGTTGCGGCGGTGGCGTTGGGGGCTGGTAGCCCGGCGCCAAGCGATGTACCGGCCAGAGGTACGCCAGCGGCCAGACCAACAGAGAGAGACGCAAAGGCTGGTCGAGCAACGCTGCCTCGTCACTGGCCGGCAGCGACTCGGCTTGCGCTTGCAGCAGCGCCATTTCAATCCACTCGTAGTGAGCCAGCTCGGCCATGAACGCTGGTTCGTCAGGCGCCTGCCGGGCCGCGAGATACCCCACGAACTCTGCGGCAATGTCTGCGAACCGGGGGCTGACGCAACGATGCTCACGCAAGAAACGCCGTACGCAGGCCCGCCACGCTTCCTGCCCCAGCACACTCACCAACACCGGGAATGTACCGCTGAGCAACCCGCGCATGTTCTCGAAAATCAGGTCGCGATACACCTGCGCCCGAGCCGCGTCCATGCCGGGCGGAATCGGGCAGTGATCAGGGTCGCGCAGGTAGCGGGTCAACGCCTGCTGCTGTTGATGCAGTGTCTGCACGATTTCAGCCATGGGCCACCGCCCGTCCTGGCTCGGCCTGATGCTGCATTTGGCGGATGATCTGCAGTTCGGCGACCAGCACGGGGTAAGGCGGGAAATTGAAGTCCCGTTCGAGCAAGGTCGGCTGGACACCGAAACGCGCGTAGGCCTGGGCCAGCAACGCCCAGACCAGCGGTTTGACCGGCGCGCCATGACTGTCGATTTTCAAGGTGTCGGACTCGTCGTAGTGCCCGGCCACGTGCATGCCCACCACCCGCCCAGGTTCAAGGCCGGCCAGGAATGCCTGGGGATCGAAGCCGTGATTGACCGAGTTGACGTAGACGTTGTTGACGTCCAGCAGCAGGTCGCAATCGGCTTCGTGCAATACCGCGCGGGTGAATTCCAGCTCCGTCATGTCTTGTTGCGGTGCGGCGTAATAGGAGACGTTCTCCACGGCCAGGCGCCGCCCCAGTACGTCCTGGGCCTGCCGGATCCGTGCCGCGACGTGATGCACCGCTTCCTCGGTAAAGGGTAACGGCAGCAAGTCATATAAATGCCCCTCATCGCCGCAGTAACTCAGGTGTTCGCTGTACATCGGCACGTTGAAGCGATCCAGAAAATCGCGCACCTGCCTCAGAAACGCCAGGTCCAGCGGCGCCGGCCCGCCCAGGGACAACGACAGGCCATGGCACGACATCGGATAGCGTTCAGCCAGCCAATGCAAAGCGGCGCCATGGGCGCCGCCTATATTGATCCAGTTTTCCGGGGCCACTTCGAGAAAGTCGAAATCCCCGGCGGGCGCCGCGCGCAGTTCATCGAGCAACGCGCGGCGCAGGCCCAGGCCTACTGATGGTTTGGCGGGCGAGGCTGAAGCCTGGATGGTAGGCCCTTTGCGACCAGAAGGGTGAGGCATGGCACATCTCCTTGGAATAAGAGATGGGGAGCCTTGGCGGGGCCGTACCCGATCACATCGCTACCCGGCTCCCCACCATTTAGCATCAGGACTCGATAGCCGCCCCGCACTTGCCCTCGCCGCATTTGCCTTCGGCGCTTTTGGCCTGGCCCGCCAGGTACTTCTCGGCCTCAGGCAGCGAGATGCCGCCGTCATGGTTGGCGTCGATCTTGTCGTACTCAGCCGCGCGCTCCGGCGCCGCTACGATGAACTCCTCGCGTGAAACCTTGCCGTCGTGGTTGGTATCGGTCTTGGCAAATTTATCTTCGCCGCACTTGCCCTCAGCGGGTTTCTTCACGGTATCGGCCGCCGCCAGGGTGTAGCCCTGGGCCAGGTCGTTCATGGTCAGCGCCGAAGCCGCAGTGGAAAGGCCAAGGCCGCCGACCAGGGCCAGACCCAGTGCAAGAGAGGAGTGGCTGGAGAAGTTGAGCATGGGGGTGTTCCTCGAAAGATCAAATACGCCAGTCACCAACACCGGGAACCGGTGTCGGCTGGCAGGCGTAGTTAACCGTCGATGTGTATCCGGGCTGTGTCGCAAGCCAAGGTGAACATAAGCGAATGTATCCAGGCCGCCCAGCTACACACTCCGATACAAGCCCACCGCCAGGACTAAGACTCAGGCAGGCCTCTACGACGGCCGGTTTGCCTGAAGGCCAAGAGCCATGAGCCTCTGCGCCATGTCACCTGTCGCAATGGTTAAGTTAATTGAGCCGACAGCCGATACAGAGACGTGCGGGATATTTCGCGTTTAGCTGATGGCTTGTTTATGACTGAAGATGCTGGCAACGACACAACCGTTTCTCTCCCAGGCCTGCCAAGCCGCAGTTTCACGCGTCGCACCTTCCCGGCCATCATGTTTCTGCTTTTTGTCATGTCAGCACTGGCGATCGCCGTGCTGCTCAACATTACCAGGGCTCAGGATGAGCGCGCCCGTGAACAGAGCCTGTTTTTTGCCCAACGGGCCATTGATTCCATAAGCAGCGGCATCGAACGGGACCTGAGCGATTACTCCAAGTGGAGCGACGCCTACCGACATCTGCATGTCGAAATGGACAAAGACTGGGCCTATGCCCAGGAAAATGTCGGCAGCAGCGTTTTCGGGCTCTACGGCTACCAGGCGGTGTTTGTCATTTCCCCGACAGGCAAAACCGTCTATTCGGTCATCAATGGTGAGATGAGTGAGGTGGATGCCGGCACGTGGCTGGCCGGTGACCTGCAAGGGCTGGCGAAGAAAGCCAGCGCCCCGCCGAACCGCGATGAAGTCATCGTCGAGCTGCTGCATCACGACGGCGCGCCCGCGTTTGTCGCCGCCTCGGCCATCACCGTCGGCACCGACGACAGCGTGCCCGAAATCCCAGGCCCGCCCAGTTTGCTGCTGTTCGTGAAAGTCCTTGATGCTGCCGCTTTGCAAAACCTGGCGCGGGACTTTGCCCTGCCGGATGCCCACATCACCCAGGCGCCGGAGCAGATCGGCACGGCCCGGATATCCCTTGACGGCCAGATCGACGAGGCTTTGGCGTGGCGTCCGGAGACTCCCGGCAACGATCTGCGCAAGGTACTGCTGCCCTTGCTGGTCCTGGCCCTGCTGGTGTTGGCCATCCTCGCGCTGGCGGTGCTGCGCCATGCCCTGGTCATGCTTCGCGCCCAGGAAGGTCAGTACGCCAGCCTGCTGGCCCACCGCAAGGCACTGGAACGTAGCGAAGAACGCTTTCGGGACATTGCCGAAGTGTCCTCCGACTGGTTATGGGAAGTGGATTCGACCGGGACTCTGACCTACCTGTCGGAACGTTTTGAACAAGTGACCGGCTTCAACCCCACACAATGGCTGGGCAAGCCCCTGCACCGGCTGCTCCATCCCCACGGTGGCTCGATTTCGATAGCCCAATGGCTGCTCGGCGGGGCCAACAGCGATTCGTCGGCCCCGTTGTTATGTGAGTACACCGCGCGCAATCAGCGTATCCGCACGTGCAAACTTTCGGTCCGAGCCATCGAAGCCGGGACCTTGGGCTTTCGGGGCACCGCCACCGACATTACCGAGGAACTGCGGGCGCTGGCCCAGATCAAGCACCTCTCGCTGCACGACCCGCTGACCGGGCTGGCCAATCGAAACCGACTGTTCGATTGCCTCAGCGAACACCTGGACCCGGCCGATGGGGCACCGCTGGCGGTGCTGAACCTGGACATGGACCGGTTCAAGCCGGTCAACGATTCTCTGGGGCATGCCGTAGGCGACAAAGTGCTGCGGGAAGTGGCCCATATCCTTCAGCAGAACGTGCGCAGCTCCGACCTGGTGGCCCGTCTGGGCGGTGATGAGTTTGTCATCGTCATGCCCGATCCCGGCAGTCCCCAAGACCTGGAACAACTCTGTGAGCGCCTGATCGATTGCATGCAGCGCCCCATGCACCTGGACGGCAATACCTTGTACCTGGGCGTGAGCATCGGCGTGGCCTGGTCGCAACCCGGTGACGAGAGCGCCACCGAATTGTTGCGCCACGCGGACATCGCGTTGTATGCGGCCAAGGCAGCGGGGCGCAACACCTGGCGGGTCTATGAGGAAGCCATGGGCAACCTGGCCCGCGACCGTCGGCGCTATGAGCAGCAACTGCGCGACGCCATGCAAGGCGAACAACTGGAGCTGCGCTACTTGCCTCGCTTCGATGTGTGCGCCGAACAACTGCACGGCTTCGAGGCCCAGACTTTCTGGCACCATCCCGAGAAAGGTGAACTGGGTGGCGCGGACTTCATCCCGATCGCCGAAGCGTCTGGCCAACTGGAAGAGCTGGGAACCTGGATGTTGATCAACGTTTGTGAAGAAGCGGTGAACTGGCCGACCGCTGTCAGCGTTTCCGTGGCGGTTTCGCCCAAATGGTTCAGCAGCAGCTTCTTACTCAATCAGGTGCGAACGGCCCTCGAAACGAGCGGTCTGGCCCCCCAGCGCCTGACCCTGGAAGTGGCCGAAGGGGTGCTTCTGATCGACCACAAAGCGGTGGCCAGTACCCTTCATGCGCTCAAGGACCTGGGCGTGCGCATCAACATCGACAAGTTCGGCACCAGCATTGCCTCCCTTCGCGAGGTACTGAACCAACCGTTCGATGGCATTCGCTTCGATCGCAACATTCTCGCTCAGTTGGGCCTGGAGCATGATCAGGAAGGCGTCCTCGCGATGATCCGGCTCAGCCGCAGCGTGGGGCTCATGGTCACCGCCGAAGGCATCGAAAACGCCCGGCAATTCCGCCAATTGCGCAGCGTGGCCTGCGACCACGTACAAGGCCCCTACTTCGGCTCGGCCCTGGCCCGCTCGGAAATGGCCTCATTCTTTACCACCCCGCGGTGGCTCTAAAAAATCCCGCCAGTGCATGTCGTGCACGCGTTAAAACAGGCTTTGCACCTGTTCCAGAACGGCCCGGTTCATCTGGCCGGTGTGGGTATGCAGGCTCACATAACTTTGCAGCATGTCCAGCTTGGTGTTGAGCAGGTCCCGACGGGCCTGGAATAACCGTTGCTGCGCATCCAGGATGTCCACCGTGGAGCGCACACCGCCCTGGAAGCCTTTTTCCGTCGAAGCCAGTGCCCGCTGGTTGGACTCCACTGCGCGCTGCATCGCCTTGCTTTTGGCGAAGCCGGCCACCACGCCCAGGTAATCGGTTTCGATCGTCTCGGCCAACTGCTGACGCTGCACGTCATAGTCCGACTGCGCGCCGGCCAGTTGCGCCTGGGCCTTGGCCACCGATGCGCGCACCGCTCCGCCGCGATACAACGGGATGTCCAGTTGCACCCCCACGTAATAGGTGTCCTGGCGCGGGTCGAGTTCCTGATACTGGCGGGTTTCCCGGCGGGTCAACTGAGTGGTCAGTGCCAAGGTCGGGTAATGCCCGGCGCGCTGGCTGTCGGCCTGGGCCTCGGCCACTTTCACCGCCGCCAGCCGGGCCGCCAGCTCGGGGCTGGCCTCACGGGCAATCGCCGTCCAGTACGGCAGGTCCTGCTCGGGTGGGATCGGGCTGCCGGCGGCAAGCTCCTCGCGCATCGGCCAAATGTCATCGATGGGCACATTGGCGCGACCGGACAACGCCCGCAGTGCCGCCACGCGACGAGCCTGGGCTTCAGCCTCCTGGGCCTCGACCAGGTCAAGCCGCGCCTGGGCCTCGTCAATATCGGTGATCGCCCCCTGGCCACCCTCGAAAAGTTTTTTGCTCTGGGTGACCAAGCCGCTGATGGCGGCTTTCTGCTGGACGATCAACTTGATCTCGTTTTCCGCCCGGGCGACGTCGAAGTAGCCCTTGGCAACCCGATCGAACAGCGTCTGGCTGGCAACGTCGAACAGCTGGCTGCCCAGTTGTCCTCGCGCCTTGCCCTCCTGGTACGCCGCCCACCGCGCCTTGTCGTAAAGCGCTTGCTGCGCCGCCAGGGTGACGTTGTTGGCCTGGTAATCGTTGCTGTTGACGTAGCCGCTGTCGTCCCCGCCATCGGTCCGTCCGCCGCGCCCGTAACGCGAAGTCAGTGACACTTGCGGATAGAGGCCGCCACGGCCAATCGCTTCTTCCTGGCGAGAAGCATCATAAGCATGGGTGGCTGACTGCAAGGTCGGGTCGTTGAGTCGGGAGGCGTCGTACGCCGCGGTCAGGCTCAGGCCACCGTCGGCGGCCGAGGCGAAATTGATCACTGCCCAACTGGAACACAGGCTCAGCAGCACGCGAGCGCTGTAACGGCAACGGTCGGTCATGCTCATTCCTCTTTGAAGGCTGCCAGCAAGCGTTCGCGCAAAGGTTTCATCAGGTAATTCATAAAGGTGCGCTCCCCCGTGACCACCGTGACATCGGCCAGCATGCCCGGTCGCACTAACAGCCCGGCGGCCTGCAACGAGGCGACCGTGTCGGCGGGAATCTCGACCTTGGCGGAGAAGTACGGCAAGTGCGTCTGCTCATCAATCAACTGGTCGGCCGAGACCGTACTCACAGTGCCGGTTACCGTCGGCGTATCCACCCGTTGCAGCGCGGTGAAATGCACATGCACCGGCAACCCCGGGCGCAACTTGTTGGCCATCAACGGTTCGAAACGCGCGGTAATCGCCATGGGCGCATCCAGCGGTACCACCTGCATCAGGGTTTGCCCAGCCTGGGCCACGCCGCCGACGGTGTGAATGCTCACGTCCATGACCTGCCCGGCCACTGGCGCACGGATAGCACCGTTGTCGACTTCAAACTGCAGGGCGCGAATCTGATCGGCATAACCGGCCGCCTCGGCGGAGACCTCGCTGAGCTGGGTTTCAGCATCGCGACGAAATTCCTGTTGCACCTGCAACGCCTTGAGCTTGCTTTCATTAATGGCCTGGCGGGTCCGCCCGACATCCCCCACGCCGGAGGCAATCTGGCCGGCCAGTTGGGCGGCGTTGCGCTCCGCCTCGAAGAGCTTGTTGCGCGGAACATAACCTTCACGGGCCAGCTCGCGCAGGCCTTCGAGCTCCTGTTGCTGAAAGCGCATCTGTGCGTCGTAGTTACGCTTGACGCCTTCATAGCCCTGCAATTGCTGCTGCAACGCCGCGACCTCGTGTTCGATAATTTGCAGACGGCTGCCCAGCTCTGCGCGGCGGGTCAGAAACAACTGGTTTTGCAAGGCCATGGCGGCCTTGACCCGCGGCTCGTCGGCGCGCTCCAGCAGTTCAGCCGGCCATTGAATCTCGGCGCTGCCCAGGCGCTCGGCAATCAACCGCGCTTCGATGCTGCGGTCGTTAAGCAACTTGCCCAGGGTCACGTCCAGTTGCGACTGCGCTTGCACGGTATTGAGCTGCACCAGCAACTGCCCCTGGCTGACTCGATCGCCATCGCTGACCAGCAGCTGGTCCACTACCCCGCCGACCAACGACTGCACGGCCTTGCGCTCACCCGCCACCACCACGGTGCCACTGCCCACGACACCCTGGTCGAGGGGTGCCAGGAAGGCCCAGAGCAAAAAGCCGCCCAGCGTCAGGACCAGGAAGCCCACACCATAACGCGCAGCACCGCTGGCATCGGTACTGGCACTGGGCAGGGTATTGGCGTCGAGCACACTCACCTGCTGCTCGCTGTGCGCCGATGCAGCCGGGGTCAGATCACGCATCTTCGCCAGCCTCCCTCACCGCCGCGGGCCTGGGCCCCGGCATCAATGCCTTGAGCACTCGGTCCCGTGGGCCGAAGGCTTGTTGGGCGCCGTCCTTGAGTACCAGGATGTGATCGACCACCGCCAGCACATTGGGTCGATGGGTGATCAGCACCACGGTACTGCCGGCGGCCTTGAGCGCATTGATCGCTTGTACCAGCGCCAGCTCACCCGCTTCGTCAAGATTGGAGTTGGGCTCGTCGAGCACGATCAGCGACGGGCGCCCGTACAGCGCGCGGGCCAGGCCCAGGCGTTGCTTCTGCCCGCCAGACAAACCCAGCCCGCCGGGGCCCAGTGGCGTGTCATAGCCTTTGGGGAACCTGAGGATCATCTCGTGAATGCCAGCGTGACGCGCGGCGGCAATGATTTTGTCGGCATCCTGCTCGCCGAAGCGGGCGATGTTGTCGGCAACGCTGCCATCGAACAGCTCGATGTCCTGGGGCAAGTAACCCAAGTACGGGCCCAGGGCATCATGGGACCACTGGCTGATTTCGGCGTCATCCAGCCGTACCGAGCCGGCCATGGCCGGCCACACCCCGACCAGCGCCCTGGCCAGCGTCGACTTGCCACTGGCGCTGGGGCCGACCACGGCAAGCACTTCGCCCTTGGCCAGGCTGAAATGGATCCCGCGCACAATCGGTTGCGAGGCACCGGGCGGGCCGACATACAGTTGCTCCAGGCGCACCGCGCCGGTGGGCGGCGGCAAGGGCATGCGCAAGCGCTCGCGGGGGTGTTGGGTGAGCAGCTGGCTCAGACGCTGGTAGCTCTGGCGCCCGGCGTTGAACTGTTTCCAGGAGCCGATGGCAATTTCCACCGGCGCCAGGGCGCGCCCCAGCAGCAGCGACATGGCGATCATCATGCCTGCCGACATCTGCCCTTCGAGCACCAGCAGCGCGCCCAGGCCCAGGGCCAACGACTGTCCCGATATGCGCACGAAACGGGTTGCAGAGGTGATACGGGCGCCACGGTCACTGGCATGGGCCTGGGCGGCAATGATGCGTTGTTGCAGCAGGCTCCAGCGCTGGCGTAACGGGCCGAGCATGCCCAGCGCCTGAATGACCTCGGCATTGTGTAGCGTGCTGTTGACATAGACAGACGACTGCACCCCCAGGCGATTGGCTTCACCCAGCCGAGCGCGAGTCGCCAGCTCACCCCACAGCGCCAGGCCGATCAGCACCAGGGCGAGCACCAAAGTCAGCACCCCGAACCAAGGGTGAAAGATAAACGCCACCAGCAGGAAGATCGGCAACCACGGTGCATCGAGCAACGCGATCAGACCCTGGCCCGTGATCAACTGACGCAACGTCGCCAAATCAGTGAGCACCTGGGCCGGGTTGGCGTTGTGCTCGCGCAGGCTGCGGGCGAAGGCGGCGTCGAAAATACGCTCGCCCAGGGCGTCGTCCAGCCCCGCACTCATGCGAATCATCACCTCGCCGCGAACCCACTCGATCAGGGCACTGAACATAAACAGGCCCAGAGCGATCAGGGTCAGCATGAACAAGGTGGTTTCGTTGCGGCTGGTCAGCACCCGATCGTACACCTGCATCATGTACAGCGATGGCACCAGCACCAACAGATTGATCACGCCACTGAACAGTGCCAGCGACCAGAACACCCGGCGATAACTTAATAAGGCAGCATCAATGTCATGACGCGGATCGAGTAGAAAGCGCATAGAGAATCAACCCGCAAAGGAATAGTCGGTCCCGGCGCAATCCATCGCGAGTTATTTGCCCGAAGGCGTCAAAAAAAAGTGCGTCATGTTGCTGACGTGTCGCTATCTGAGCCGATCGTCGGCGCTATAGACGCCAAGTACTGACAACGTAACCACGGGTTAGTGCCAGCATGGGGCCGCTGTTTTCACGTCAATGGTCGAACTTCAACCCGCCCTCGAAGCCGTTGGCCAGCGCGCTGATGGATGAAGCCAGGTAGTTGCGCTCCTGCTCCCACGATTGCATCAACTCGCGAAAAGCCGCCGCAACACTGTGGATACGGTTCATGAGTAACATTCCTTGTACCGGGCTCAAGATTATTGGCATAGTGCCACCACTTTTGCGGCCTCTATAACGTCAGCGGCAAAAATAGGGTGATGCCTCGATAACCCGCCAAACCTGCACAAACATGGAAGGCAAACTCATGATGGAGACACACAGATGGCAGAACTGATTTTGAAGTCCAAGCTGGTCAATTTTCTAGTGGCCGACGCGGAGTTGAATCACAGTTACGTGGACGATATATATTACGCAGCCGAGGCCGGTGACGTGGACGCCCTGTCCGATGTCTTGGAGGCTTTCAAGGAAGCTTATGGAGGGTTGTGGGTGGGCGGCAAACTGGTGCTCAGCCAAACCATGGTTCGCCTGAACGCCAATGTCATGAACCGTCTCGTTCAGGACGGCACCCTGGATATCGAACTCCCACTGGCATTGATCCGCAATGTCAGCATCGAGGGCGGGTTTATCACCAAAATCGTACGCCTGGACACCGATGCGGGCAGCGTGAAGTTCCGGTGTTTCGGTGCGAAGGAAGTGGCCTCGCTGATTGAACAGATGATCTTGTCCCGGGTTTCGACACCAGCCCTCTGACGGCCGCTTGTAGATACTGATCCACCCTCGCTGATCCAGCGGCCTGCCGGGCGACGTCGAACGCCTTCGCCCGGGCACGGGGCACGGGCCCGGGCCCCGGCCCGGGCGAAGCAGGTTGGGGGCTTTTGCTGCTGGCGCAGCGCTGCCACTCGGACCGCAGAGGGGTTAATCGTAGAACGGCTCAACCAAGGTCCGACTGCCCAGAAAAAAGCTGTCGGCGACCAACCGCAACGGTTGCAGGTCCAGGTCGCTGGTTCTGTCGGCAATCAGTTGCTGGAAATGCCGATACACCACCGCGTACTCGCCCTCCTGGGAAACCGTCTGACGCACCCCGTCGATACTCAGCACTGCCCCACCGTTGTCCAGGCGCAGGAGGCCTTCGGTGCAGCGAATCTCGATGCTCCAGAGTTCGTCGTGACCGTGGTCGAAATCGAACTCCGCGCGCACGTCGAGGTGTTGCGCATCGGACATCTTGATACTGGCGGCGATCGGCGATTGGCAGTTACTCGGCACACGCAGTTCTGCGGACTCAACGAACAGCGGCAGCCTCAGCAGATGGGTCACGATTGAAAACGCGTTGATGCCGGGATCGAAGACGCCCAGGCCTCCAGGCTGCCAGATCCAGGCCTGGCCGGGGTGCCACTTGCGTACGTCTTCCTTCCAGTCGATCTTGACGCTTTGCAGGGTGCGGCTGGCCAGCCAGTCACGGGCCGCCTCGATGCCCGGCGCGTAACGCGAATGCCAGGCGAACAAGCCGCTTACGCCTTGTTCGCGGACCTGATCCACCAACGCCATCGCTTCACCGAGCGTGGCACATGGCGGCTTTTCTACCAGGACATGTTTGCCGGCGGCCAGCGCCTGCTGCACCAATGCGAATCGACCTTGCGGCGGAGTGCAAAAGGCAATCGCATCGACCTGCGGGCCGTTTTCAAGCAACTCGCCCAGGGAGCGGAAATTCTCCACCCCGGCGCAGGGCTGCCCTTGGGTGGCGACAGACACCAGCTGGAACGCCGGGTTGGCGAGGATAGCGGGAACGTGTTGATCCTGGGCAATCTTGCCGTAGCCCACCAGACCGAGACGAATCGGTTGCATCGATGACTCCTGATTATTTTTGTACTTTTGATGGGCCAGCAAACTAGCGGTAAATCGTGCGGCGGACAATGGCTCACCGCACATGCGCTTGAATGTCGTGAGCGCTACAGCAACGCTTCACGCCTGCTGCGGTTCGCAGGACGCGGTCATGACGGTGGCAATCCTGCCGAAGAACGGCTCCAGGCGTTCGCCCGGCGCGTCGTGCTCCACCACCAGGGCTGCCACCTCTTCACACGACGCCACCTGATAGTGAGCAATGCTGGAGAGTTTTTCATTGGTCACCGCCACCACCACCTGACCACTCGCCGCGACAGCCGCGCGTTTGAACTCGGCATCATCAAGGCCGAACGCCGTGACCCCATTGTCCGGGTCGATGGCGCAAGCGCCGAGAAAGCACAGGTCAAAATTGAACTGGCGCAGTTGCTGCACAGCCGTCAGCCCGATCACCCCGCCCGACACCGTATTCAGGCGCCCGCCCAACAGAATCACCTCGGCGCAAGGCAACTTCATCAGTTGCACGGCAATCAACGGCGAATTGGTGGTCAGCGTCAGCTTAAGGCCCGGATCGATTGCGCTGGCAATCGCCAGGTTGGTCGAGCCGGCATCGATGAGCACATGCTGTCCCGCCCTCAGCAACGAGGCCGCCGCCAGACCGAGACTGTCCTTGCGCTCGACGTTTTGCCGTACTCGAACGGCTATCGGCCCTTCATCGGTGGGCACCAGGATGGCGCCGCCATAGACGCGCTTGCATAACCCCGCCGCCGCCAATACGCCGAGGTCGCGCCGTATCGAGTGCTCGGAGACATTGAACTCGCTGGCCAGATCAGTCGCAATTACCCGCCCATACAGGGCCAAGCGCTCGCGGATCAGTTGCTGGCGTTCACCAGGAAACACTTCGTGAGTGGAAGTCATGGGCCTACAACCTTTCATAAACGAGCACTAATTATCATCAATGAGCAAATATGCCGATTGCAGAGCCCCTCGTCAAACTACAACGCCGGGCCAGCCATCGCTCTGTGGCAGCGGACTCAAGTGGCATCTGACCCCCTCTTCTCCACAGGCAAAAAAAACCCCGCTACCGAATGCGGTGCGGGGTAAAAAAATGGTTGGTTGCGGCCAACCAAAGGAGCACGGTGAAAACCCTGTACGGGCCCCTCAGATGCAGTCCTGGGCGGCGCGTTCAAAACTCGAAGGCAGGAAGCTGGAAGCCAACAGATGCCGCTCGTAGATGAATACCTTGCCGCCGCTCCCGGCCTTGTAGGCTTCCAGCACGTTGTCCGCCGACACTTTGCTCGGCACCACGATCCGGTAGCTGCGCTGGGTCTGGGAGACGGTCGGGCTCATCGCGTGGTCCTGCAGTTTCGGCACGACACAGTCGGCGTACTGGGCCGGCGTCTTGCTGGTCTGCAAAGTCAGGGTCGGGTCATTCGGCGCGCTGGCACAACCGGCGAGCAACAAGGAGGCAAACGCCATGGAAGACGCAAATAAAAAGCGCATCGGTCTGGTCCTGAAAATAAAAGGTTCGCTTCATCAGGCAACGGAGCTGCGTGGGCCGCCTGTTCGATGGGAGGGATTTTCAAGGCATTGCCGACAAAACAGAACTTGTGTTTGGTAATGGTCACTATTGCTTCCAGCAATAGTTGTGCGCGGCGAAGGCCGGTTTCAGTGACCTGTGCCGCGCCCCTGCTGGTATTCGCGGGGCGTACAGCCAAACTCTCGACGAAACACCGTGTGCAGGTACTGCGCCGATTTGAAGCCGCAGTTCTGGGCGATGTCGGCAATCGCCGAGTCGGTGTTTTCCAAGCCCTGGGCGGCCGCCGCCAGTTTGAAGCGCAGGATCTCGTCGTGCACGCTGCAGCCGCGCGCCTTGCGAAAGTGCGCCTCCAGGGAGGAACGCGACACGCCCACATAGGCCGCCACCTGCGCGGTCTTGATGCCCTGGCAGGCATATTGGCGGATGAACAGCAGCGCCTGCATGACGTAGGGATTGCCCAACGGCTGATGCAGACTCGAGGCCTGGACGTTGATCGCATCCGGGGGTATCAGCACCTGCGTACCCGTGGACGGCATGCCGTGCAGCATCTGATGGAGCAAGCGCGCGGCGGTTCGGCCCATGGTTTCGGTGCCCTGGATCACCGAACTCAGCGGCACCCGTGTCAGGGTGCGGGTCAGGGGGTCGTTGTCGATGCCGATCAGTGCTACCTGCTCCGGCACGGCGATTCCGGCGGTCAGGCAGGCCTGCAGCAGTTGCCGGGCGCGGGCATCGCTGACCGCGATGATGCCGATGGGTTTGGGCAGGCTTTGCAGCCAGGCGATCTGCTGTTCGACGGCGCTGTCCCAGAGCGGTGCGCTGGTGCCCATGCCGCGATAGACCTCGGCGTGCAGACCATCGCGCAGCAGCAACCGGCGAAAGGCGTTTTCCCGTTCCTGGGCCCAGCGATTGGCTTGTGCTTGCGGCAGGCTGAAGCAGGCAAAACGCGTCAACCCGGCCTCGATCAGGTGCTCGTACGCCAACTTCATCAATGCATCATTGTCGGTGGCGACATAGGGAATGCCCTTCGGATAAGCGCGCTCATCCTGGTAAGAGCCGCCCACCGCCACCACCGGCAAGCCGATCCCGGTCAGCGCCTCGCCGATCAGCGGGTCATCGAAGTCGGCAATGATCCCGTCGCCCTGCCAGCGTTCGATGCCTTTCAACCGACAGAGAAAATCCTCTTCCAGAAACAGGTCCCAGGACGCCCGGGTACTGCTCAGGTAATTGCCGATGCCGCTGATGATGCCACGGTCGTAGATCTTGCTGCCGTTGAACAACAACGCGATGCGGTGAACGGGCGGGACGGTTTTCATTGTTTTTGATCCTGAGCCGACCGACACAGACTAGGCCCGCCAGCGCCGGATCTCAATACGCAAAATCGCACTGTGCCTTGGTGATTTTCATAATCAGCGGTCATGACGCCGGCGTTAGTATCGGGACACACCGCCAAGAACAATAAGGAAATCGCCCATGTCGTACTTCCCCGCCATCGACAAGGTTCGCTACGAAGGTCCCGCCAGCGACTCGCCTCTTGCTTTTCGCCACTACGACGCCGACAAGCTCGTGCTCGGCAAGCCCATGCGCGAGCACCTGCGTATGGCTGTGTGCTACTGGCATACCTTTGTCTGGCCGGGATCCGATGTGTTCGGCGCCGGCACCTTCCAGCGCCCGTGGCAGCATGCCGGCGACCCGATGGAACTGGCCATCGGCAAGGCCGAAGCGGCCTTCGAATTCTTCTCCAAACTGGGCATCGACTACTACTGCTTTCACGACACCGATGTCGCCCCGGAAGGCCAGTCGCTGAGGGAGTACCGCAACCACTTCGCGCAGATGATCGACCACCTGGAGCGTCACCAGGAACAAACCGGGATCAAGCTGCTGTGGGGCACCGCCAACTGCTTCAGCAACCCGCGCTTTGCCGCAGGCGCGGCCAGCAACCCGGACCCGCAAGTGTTCGCCTGCGCCGCCGCCCAAGTGTTCAGCGCGATGAACGCCACCCAGCGTCTCAAGGGGGCCAACTATGTGTTGTGGGGCGGTCGTGAAGGTTACGAGACCCTGCTCAATACCGATCTCAAACGCGAGCGCGAACAACTGGGCCGCTTCATGGCCATGGTGGTCGAGCACAAGCACAAGATCGGTTTCAAGGGCGATCTGCTGATCGAACCCAAGCCCCAGGAACCGACCAAACACCAATACGATTACGACAGCGCCACGGTGTTCGGCTTCCTGCAACAGTTCGGCCTGGAGAAGGAGATCAAGGTCAACATCGAGGCCAACCACGCGACCCTGGCCGGGCACAGTTTCCATCATGAGATCGCCACCGCCGTCTCCCTGGGGATCTTCGGCAGCATCGACGCCAACCGAGGCGATCCGCAGAACGGCTGGGACACTGACCAGTTCCCCAACAGCGTCGAAGAGATGACCCTGGCCACCTATGAAATCCTCAAGGCCGGTGGGTTCAGCAATGGCGGCTTCAACTTCGATTCCAAGGTCCGTCGTCAGAGCCTGGACGAGATCGACCTGTTCCACGGCCACGTCGCGGCCATGGACGTCCTCGCCCTGGCCCTGGAACGTGCAGCGGCCATGGTACAGAACGACCAACTCCAGCAGTTCAAGGACCAACGCTACGCCGGCTGGCAGCAGCCGTTCGGTCAGGCGGTGCTGGCAGGTGAGTTCAGCCTCGCTTCACTGGCCGAACACGCCTTCGACAACGAGCTCAATCCGCAGGCTGTGAGTGGTCGGCAAGAGATGCTCGAAAACGTGGTCAACCGGTTCATCTACCCCTGACACCAGGCCCCGTTCGCTGCGCAGAGGTTGTTACATTCTCACGACAAATCTCTGCGCGCGGCACCCCGGGAGTCTCTACAGTTCTACCCGCACCACGTTCATCGTCAGGCAGTGTCTTTCGAACAACAATAAAAGGACGCACCACCATGAAAAAACTGAAACTCACGCTGCTCGCCGGCGCCTTGGCCCTGCTCTCGCTTCCGGTCATGGCCGACGCTACCCACCCGAAAATCGGTTTCTCCATCGATGATCTGCGCCTGGAACGCTGGTCGCGGGACCGTGACTATTTCGTCGCGGCGGCGGAAAAAATGGACGCCAAAGTCTTCGTCCAGTCGGCCGATGCCAACGAGCAGAAACAGATTTCCCAGATCGAAAACCTCATCTCCCGTGGCGTCGATGTGATCGTCATCGTGCCGTTCAACGCCACCGTGTTGACCAATGCCGTGGCCGAAGCCAAGAAGGCCGGGATCAAGGTGGTGTCCTATGACCGACTGATCCTCAATGCCGACATCGACGCCTACATTTCCTTCGATAACGAAAAAGTCGGCGAGATGCAGGCCAGCGGCGTGTTGAAAGCGGCGCCCAAGGGCAACTACTTTTTGCTCGGCGGCGCGCCCACGGACAACAACGCCAAGGTCCTGCGCGAAGGCCAGATGAAAGTGCTGCAACCGGCCATCGACAAGGGCGATATCAAGATTGTCGGGCAGCAGTGGGTCAAGGAATGGAACCCCACCGAAGCCTTGAGCATCGTTGAAAACGCCCTGACCCGCAACGACAACAAAATCGATGGCATCGTCGCCTCCAACGACGCCACTGCAGGCGGTGCCATCCAGGCCCTGGCCGCGCAGAAAATGGCCGGCAAGGTGCCGATCTCGGGCCAGGACGCGGACCTGGCGGCGGTCAAGCGGGTGATCGATGGCACCCAGACCATGACCGTCTACAAGCCGCTGAAACTGATCGCCACCGAAGCGGCCAAGCTCTCGGTGCAACTGGCGCGCAACGAGAAACCCACCTACACCTCGCAATACGACAATGGCAGCAAGAAAGTCGACACCATCCTGCTCACCCCGACTCCGCTGACCAAGGACAACATCGACCTGTTGGAGAAGGACGGGTTCTATACCAAGGCGCAGATCGCCGGGCAGTGATTTCTGTAGGAGCGGGCTTGCTCGCGAATGCGGTGGGTCAGTCACCATCAGTGCAGGCTGATGCACCGCTTTCGCGAGCAAGCCCGCTCCCACAGGAACTTTGCCTGACTCTGGCATTAGGGTGAGGCTGGCCCCCATCCTGACCTGCTGATGTGTGAGCCCTTTTTATATGAGCCCTCGCCATGTCCGACTACCTGCTGCAAATGAACGGCATCGTCAAAACCTTTGGCGGTGTCAAAGCCCTCAATGGGATCGACATCAAGGTCAAGCCGGGTGAATGCGTCGGCCTGTGCGGTGAGAACGGCGCCGGTAAATCCACGCTGATGAAAGTCCTGTCGGCGGTCTACCCGTACGGCACCTGGGACGGTGAAATTGTCTGGGACGGACAGCCGCTCAAGGCGCAGTCCATCAGCGAAACAGAAGCCGTCGGGATCGTCATCATTCATCAGGAACTGACCCTGGTCCCCGACCTGTCGGTGGCCGAAAACATCTTCATGGGCCACGAGCTGACGCTGCCCGGCGGACGCATGAACTACCCGGCAATGATCCACCGTGCCGAGGCCTTGATGCGTGAACTCAAAGTGCCGGACATGAACGTCTCGCTACCGGTTTCACAATACGGTGGGGGTTACCAGCAACTGGTGGAGATCGCCAAGGCGCTGAACAAACAGGCGCGCCTGTTGATTCTCGATGAACCCTCCTCGGCCCTGACCCGTTCGGAAATCGAGGTGCTGCTGGACATCATCCGCGACCTCAAGGCCAAGGGCGTCGCCTGCGTCTATATCTCTCACAAACTCGATGAAGTGGCCGCCGTGTGCGACACCATTTCGGTGATCCGCGACGGCAAACACATCGCCACCACCGCCATGACCGACATGGACATCCCGCAGATCATCACCCAGATGGTTGGACGAGAAATGAGCAACCTCTACCCCACCGAACCCCATGACATCGGCGAGGTGATTTTCGAGGCGCGCCATATCACTTGCTACGACGTCGACAACCCCAAGCGCAAACGGGTCGACGACATTTCGTTCGTGCTCAAGCGCGGGGAAATCCTCGGCATCGCCGGGCTGGTCGGCGCCGGTCGCACGGAACTGGTGTCGGCGCTGTTCGGTGCCTACCCCGGCCGCCATGAAGGTGAGGTCTGGCTCAACGGCCAACCGATCGACACGCGCACGCCCCTCAAGTCAATCCGCGCAGGCCTGTGCATGGTGCCTGAAGACCGCAAGCGCCAAGGCATCATTCCCGACCTGGGGGTGGGCCAGAACATCACCCTGGCAGTGCTGGACAACTACTCGAAAATGACCCGCATCAACACCGAAGCGGAGTTGGGCAGCATCGACCGGGAAATCTCGCGCATGCACCTCAAGACCGCGAGCCCGTTCCTGCCGATCACCAGCCTCTCCGGCGGCAACCAGCAAAAAGCCGTCCTGGCCAAGATGCTGCTGACCCAACCGCGCGTGCTGATTCTCGATGAGCCGACCCGTGGCGTGGACGTCGGCGCCAAGTACGAGATCTACAAGCTGATGGGCGCGCTGGCCGCCGAAGGCGTGTCGATCATCATGGTGTCCTCGGAGCTGGCCGAAGTGCTGGGGGTGTCCGACCGCGTGCTGGTGATCGGCGAAGGCCAATTGCGCGGCGATTTCATCAACCACGAACTCACCCAGGAGCAGGTGCTCGCCGCCGCCCTCAGCCACCCCGAAGACCATAACAATAATGATCGGAAGTCCGCGTAGATGAATCAGGTCAAGCAACTCTTCAGCCGCTACAAAATGCTCACGCTGGTGATCGCCGTGGCGGTGATCTGGCTGTTTTTCAGTTGGCAGACCGAGGGCGGGTTCCTGACCCCGCGCAACCTCTCCAACCTGCTGCGGCAGATGTCCATCACCGGGATTCTGGCCTGCGGCATGGTGCTGGTGATCATCAGCGGCGAGATCGATCTGTCGGTGGGTTCACTGCTTGGATTGCTCGGAGGCCTGGCGGCGATTCTCGACGTGATCTATCACATCCCGCTGCTGGCGAACCTGAGCCTGGTGGCCTTGTGTGGTTTGATGATCGGTCTGGGCAACGGCTACATGACGGCTTATCTGCGCATCCCGTCATTCATTGTCGGCCTGGGCGGCATGCTCGCCTTTCGCGGCATTCTGCTGGGGATTACCGACGGCACCACCATCGCCCCGGTATCACCGGAGCTGGTCTACATCGGTCAGGGTTATCTGCCGCACTCCGTCGGCACGGGCCTGGGCGTACTGCTGTTTGCCTTGACCCTGTTCCTGACCTGGAAACAGCGGCGCAATCGCGCCCTGCATGGTCTGGCGGCCCACTCCCTGGTGCGTGATGTATTGCGCGTGGTGCTGATCGGCGCGGTACTGGCGGGGTTCGTCTATACCCTCAACAGCTACGACGGCATCCCGGTGCCGGTGTTGCTTCTGCTGATTCTGCTCGGCGTGTTCAGCTACGTCACCAGCCAGACCGTGTTCGGCCGACGGGTCTACTCGGTGGGCAGCAACATGGAAGCCACGCGCCTGTCCGGGATCAACGTACAGGCGGTGAAGCTGTGGATCTTCGGCATCATGGGCGTGATGTGCGCCCTCGCCGGCGTGGTCAACACCGCGCGCCTGGCCGCAGGATCACCCTCGGCCGGCAGCATGGGAGAACTTGACGCCATCGCCGCCTGCTTCATCGGCGGCACCTCCATGCGCGGCGGCTCCGGCACCGTCTACGGTGCCCTCCTCGGCGCGCTGGTGATCACCAGCCTGGACAACGGCATGTCCATGCTCGACGTCGACAGTTATTGGCAGATGATCGTCAAGGGCAGCATTCTGGTGCTGGCGGTGTGGGTGGATGTGAGTACGCGCACGGGGCGGCGTTGATCTGTATGCGTCACTTGCTGGCAGAAGCCATCAGCACGCCAAAGCCCAGGAACGTGATGCCCGACAGCTTGCCGACAATCCTGGCGCCCTTGTTCGTGGAGAGCCAGCCTCTTGCGGCTTGGGCCACCAGGGCATACCCGGAATGCACCACTACAACGAGCAAACTGTAAGACGACACCAGCAAGAAGAACTGGCTGCAGTAGTCAGCCGCCGGCTTGATGAACTGGGGAAAGACAGCCAGGAAGAAGAAACCTGCCTTGGGGTTGAGCAGCTGGATTGACAACGCTTCGATAAAACGCCGCCAAGGACGCGGCGACGTGGCTTTGAGTTCGGGAATAAAACGCTGGGTACGCCACATCTTGATTCCCAGGTACAACAGGTACAGCGCGCCGATGTATTTGAGCACCGTGAAAGCTGTCGCCGAGGCGGCCAGGATCAAGCCCAGGCTACTGGCGCAAATGCCCGCCACGATAAACGCGCCTGAGGCGATCCCGACAATGCCCGGCAACGAACCGCTCCAGCCATGGCGCAAGGCATTGGAAATCGTCAGCACCACGCCTGGGCCAGGGCTGAGCACCGTCAGGGTTGCCAGAACCAGAAAAAGTCCGTAACTGGCCATTAATCACTCCACGTTGAAAGGCGCATTGATCCGGCCTGCAGATTGGCGTGGCAGTGCGACGCTGACAAACGCTTTAATTGCACCGCTGATGTGACTAAATTAGACGCATGATTGCCGACCTCCCCCCGTTGAACGCCGTCCGTGCCTTCGCCGCTGCCGCTCGCCACCAGAGTTTCAGTCGCGCAGCCGAAGAACTGCACGTCAGTCACAGTGCCGTCAGCCGGCACATCAAGCTGCTTGAAGAACGCCTGGGCGCGCAGCTGTTCGAGCGCCGAACCCGGCAGTCTGTGCTCACGCCGCAGGGCAAGGTCTTTTACGAACAGGTCAACGAGGCACTGACACAGATCGCCAACGCCGCGACCGCCCTGACCCGCAGCGCCGCCCAACGCAAGGTGACCATCAACGTGCGCCCGTCCTTCGCGGTGCGCTGGCTGATACCACGGTTGCCTGAGTTCATGGCGCTCCATCCGGACATCAAGCCTCAGGTGCTCACCCGCACGCAGCCGCCGGATCCATCGGGAGAAACGTTTGACGTGGTCATCCGCCGCGGATATTCCGGCTGGCCGTCCACAGTCCAGCCCCAGGTATTGCTGGAGGATGACCTGCTGCTGGTCGCCGCTCCGTCGTTGCTGCAATGCGTGCCGCTGGACAGCGTCCACGATCTGGCCTGGCACAAACTGTTGTCAGGCAGAACCCGCAGCAGCGACTGGCAGACGTGGGCAAAGCACGTGGGCATCAAACGATGGGGCACCCCGCCAACCCTGCAGTTCGATCACATGCATTTGGTGCTGCAAGCTGCCGTCGATGGCCTGGGCGTGGCCTTGTGTCCGACGTCGCTGCTGGGCAAAGACCTGTTGACCGGGCGCCTGGTCTGTCCACTGCCGTCCTTGCGCCTGCCGTTGACCCGCTATTATTACGGCGTTTCTCGGGATGCGGTGGCTGAAACGCAGTTTTTTGTTGAGTGGATGTTTTCTCAGACTCAGCAGCCAGCAGCCACTCGACACGAATAAATCCCCTCGTCACAGGAATGGGATTCCCTCTAAAACGCCGAGTGACATCGGCACTAGCGGTCTGAAAACCTCGTAGGAATTTACCCCCCGTGGCGAGGGAGCTTGCTCCCGCTGGGCTGCGTAGCGGCCCCAAACCAGACACCTCGTTTCGCCAGGTACACCGCAGGCAGCGGTTTTGCGACTGCTGCGCAGCCGAGCGG
>NZ_JABWQV010000220.1 GCF_014268615.1 Pseudomonas tehranensis
AACCCAGCGGGAGCAAGCTCCCTCGCCACGTAGTGTTCACAGCTGAGCTGAGTGGTTAAGCACGGGCATAAAAAAAGCACCCCGAAAGGTGCTTTTTCTGTAGCCGAGCAGCTTAGCGCTTCAGCGAAGCCGGCAAGTGCGGCTGGATGGCGGTGAGCACAGCCTTGAAGCATTTGGTGTTGCCGGCAACGATGTGGCCTTTTTCAAGGAAGTCGTGGCCGCCGGTGAAGTCGCTCACCAAACCGCCGGCTTCCTGGATCAGCAGGGCGCCTGCGGCCATGTCCCATTCGGACAGGCCCGACTCCCAGAAGGCATCGAAACGGCCGGCGGCGACATACGCCAGGTCCAGGCTCGCGGCGCCAGCGCGGCGGATGCCGGCGGTCTGGCCGACCAGGGCGCGGAACATGCCCAGGTAGTTGTCCAGGTTGTCCATCTGGTCATCGCGGAACGGGAAGCCGGTACCCAGCAGGGCGCCGTCCAGGCTGGTGCGACCGCTGACGCGCAGGCGACGACCGTTCAGTTGGGCGCCACGGCCACGGCTGGCGGTGAATTCTTCCTGGCGAACCGGGTCCAGCACGACGGCGTGTTCCAGTCGACCACGGTATTTGCAGGCGATGCTGACAGCGAAATGAGGGATGCCGCGCAGGAAGTTGGTGGTGCCGTCCAAAGGATCGATGATCCACAGGTACTCTTCACCTTCGATGCCGGTGCCGGCGTGCATGCCGGTCTCTTCACCCAGGATCGAGTGGTTCGGGTAAGCCTTGCGCAGCGCGTCGACGATTTTCTGTTCGGCGGCGCGATCAACCTCGGACACGTAGTCCTTGGCGTCTTTTTCATCGACCTTGATGGTATCCAGGCGCTCGATGGAGCGGAAGATCAGTTCACTGGCGCTGCGGGCGGCGCGCAGCGCGATATTCAGCATGGGCTGCATGGATGTGTCACCTAAGGTTGTTAAAGAAAGCCGCGCATTCTATCAGAAAGTTTTCCCAGGAGAAGGTTGGTGTTCGCTTTCATAGCTTAACGGTAGGTGCTTAGGTAAGATTTGCTCCCTTTATCGTGTTCGAGAGCGCCTCCCTTGTTGCAGAACATTCGTGTCGTCCTGGTCAATACCAGCCATCCGGGAAATATCGGCGGGGCTGCGCGGGCCATGAAGAACATGGGCCTGTCGCGGCTGGTGCTGGTCGAGCCACGCTCGTTTCCCCATCACGAAGCCGACGCCCGGGCTTCCGGTGCCGGTGACATCCTGGCAGCCGCCCAAGTGGTCGCCACCCTGGAAGATGCCCTGGTGGGCTGCAACCTGGTGCTTGGCACCAGCGCCCGCGACCGCCGCATCCCCTGGCCGCTGCTCGACCCCCGCGAATGCGGAACCAAAGTGGTCGAGGAAGCCGGGCAGGGCGCTGAGATCGCCCTCGTGTTTGGCCGTGAAGATTCCGGCCTGACCAACGAAGAGCTGCAGCGATGTCACTTTCACGTGCATATCCCTTCCGACCCACAGTTCAGTTCGCTGAACCTCGGGGCGGCGGTGCAGGTATTGAGTTATGAAGTGCGCATGGCCTGGCTGGCAGCCGAAGGCAAACCCAGCAAGGTCGAAAAATTCGAGGCCACGTCGCCGCGCAGTGAGACACTGGCGACCATGGACGAGCTGGAGCGACTCTATGAGCACCTGGAGCAGACCCTGGTGGACATCGAATTCCTCGACCCGGAAAAGCCCCGGCACTTGATGGCGCGCCTGCGCCGGTTGTACGGACGAAGCTCGGTCAGCCGGGCGGAGATGAATATATTGCGCGGCATCCTCACGGAAACCCAGAAAGCGGCCCGTGGCGAGCTGATTAAGCGGAAGGAATAAAGATGTTCGATCGTTTGCGTGAAGATATCCAAAGCGTTTTCCATCGTGACCCGGCGGCGCGCAATGCCTTTGAAGTGCTGACCTGCTACCCGGGCATGCACGCGATCTGGATCCATCGCCTCTCCGGTGCCTTATGGGGCATGGGCTGGAAGTGGCTGGCACGGGTTGTCTCCAACTTCGGACGCTGGCTCACCGGGATCGAGATCCACCCGGGCGCCAAGGTCGGTCGCCGGTTCTTCATCGACCACGGCATGGGCATTGTCATTGGTGAAACCGCCGAGATCGGCGATGACGTGACGCTGTACCAGGGCGTGACCCTCGGCGGCACCAGCTGGAACAAGGGCAAGCGCCACCCGACGCTGGAGGACGGCGTAGTGGTCGGTGCCGGCGCCAAGGTGCTCGGGCCGTTCACGGTGGGGGCGGGGGCGAAAGTCGGCTCCAATGCGGTGGTCACCAAGGCTGTGCCGGCCGGTGCAACCGTGGTGGGTATCCCGGGGCGAATCATCGTCAAGTCCGATGAAGAGCAGGACGCCCGCCGCAAGGCCATGGCCGAGAAGATCGGTTTCGATGCCTACGGTGTCGGCGAAGACATGCCCGACCCGGTCGCTCGCGCCATCAACCAGTTGCTCGATCACCTGCAGGCCGTCGATGGGCGCCTGGAGGGCATGTGCGGCGCCCTGAAGGACCTGGGCAGTAATTACTGCGCCAAGGACCTGCCTGAGCTGCGCGAGGAAGATTTTGCGTGTGTGAAGGATAAGGATCAAAGCCAGGCCAGCTGATACCTGCTGGCCCCTTCGCGAGCAAGCCCGCTCCCACACTGGATCTGCGACGGCCTTAGATGTTGTGACCACTGCAAATCCCCTGTGGGAGCGGGCTTGCTCGCGAAGAACGATAACGCGGTATAGCTGGTCGCCACTGGCCAGCCTTTGCTATGATGCGCGCGCTCTTTTGCGGGTAAACCTGAGTAAAGCACTAGGTCTTATAGTTGACTTAAATACTCGGGAATTGCATACTCGCCCCATTCCGAACTCCGTGGTAATTGTCCATGCGACTGACTACAAAAGGCCGATACGCCGTGACCGCGATGCTGGATCTGGCATTGCATGCGCAGCACGGGCCGGTGTCCCTGGCCGATATCTCCGAGCGCCAGGGCATTTCCCTGTCTTACCTTGAGCAGCTGTTCGCCAAGCTGCGCCGCAGCAACCTGGTTTCCAGTGTGCGCGGCCCCGGTGGTGGCTATCAGCTGTCACGCGACATGCAGGGCATCCAGGTCGCCCAGGTGATCGACGCGGTGAACGAATCGGTCGATGCGACCAAATGCCAGGGCCTTGGCGACTGCCATGGCGGCGATACTTGCCTGACCCATCACTTGTGGTGTGACCTGAGCCTGCAGATTCACGAATTTCTAAGCGGTATCAGCTTGGCTGACCTTGTAACTCGCCGTGAGGTGCAAGAAGTAGCCCAGCGTCAGGACCAGCGCCGTTGCAACAGCAAGGCGCCGCACCTGGACAAGATTGAAGCGTCCGCCGTCGAATGACCGCCGCAGAGCACGCGGAACGCCAGCCAGCCTGATTTAGGAGAAAGTCCATGAAATTGCCGATTTACCTTGATTACTCTGCGACCACCCCGGTTGATCCGCGTGTCGCGCAAAAGATGAGTGAATGCCTGCTGGTCGACGGAAACTTCGGTAACCCGGCGTCCCGCTCCCACGTGTTCGGCTGGAAAGCTGAAGAGTCGGTCGAAAACGCCCGCCGCCAGGTCGCTGACCTGGTCAACGCCGACCCACGTGAAATCGTCTGGACCTCTGGTGCTACTGAGTCCGACAACCTGGCAATCAAGGGTGTCGCGCACTTCTATCACACCAAGGGCAAGCACCTGATCACCTCCAAGATCGAGCACAAGGCTGTCCTGGACACCATGCGCCAGCTGGAACGTGAAGGTTTCGAAGTTACCTACATCGAGCCAGGTGAAGACGGCATCATCACCCCAGCCATGGTCGAAGCCGCACTGCGCGACGACACCATCCTGGTTTCGATCATGCACGTGAACAACGAAATCGGCACCGTCAACGACATCGAAGCCATCGGCGAGCTGACCCGCTCCAAGGGCGTCCTGTTCCACGTCGACGCGGCCCAGTCCACCGGCAAGGTCGACATCGACCTGTCCAAGCTCAAAGTCGACCTGATGTCGTTCTCGGCCCACAAGACCTACGGCCCTAAAGGCATTGGCGCGCTGTACGTGAGCCGCAAGCCGCGTGTTCGTATCGAAGCGACCATGCACGGCGGCGGTCACGAGCGTGGCATGCGTTCCGGCACCCTGGCGACTCACCAGATTGTCGGCATGGGCGAAGCCTTCCGTGTGGCCAAGGAAGACATGGCTGCCGAGAACGTGCGCATCAAGGCCCTGAGCGACCGTTTCTTCAAGCAGGTCGAGCACCTCGAAGAGCTCTACGTCAACGGCAGCATGATCGCCCGCGTACCGCACAACCTGAACCTGAGCTTCAACTACGTTGAAGGCGAGTCGCTGATCATGGCGCTCAAGGATCTGGCCGTGTCGTCCGGTTCGGCATGCACCTCGGCGTCCCTCGAGCCTTCGTACGTACTGCGCGCCCTGGGCCGCAACGACGAACTGGCTCACAGCTCGATCCGCTTCACCTTCGGCCGCTTCACCACCGAAGAAGAAATCGATTACGCCGCGCAGAAAGTCTGCGAGGCCGTTACCAAGCTGCGCGCTCTATCGCCGCTGTGGGATATGTACAAAGACGGTGTCGACATCTCGAAAATCGAGTGGGCGGCGCACTGAGAAGTCGCCTCCAGAGCGACTCACTGATGAGGATTGAAGCAAATGGCATATAGCGAAAAGGTCATCGACCACTACGAGAACCCGCGCAACGTCGGCAAGATGGACGCGCAGGACCCTGATGTTGGCACCGGCATGGTCGGCGCCCCGGCGTGCGGCGACGTGATGCGCCTGCAGATCAAGGTCAACGAGCAAGGCATCATCGAAGATGCCAAGTTCAAGACCTATGGCTGCGGTTCGGCCATTGCGTCCAGCTCCCTGGCCACCGAGTGGATGAAGGGCAAGACCCTTGATGAGGCTGAAACCATCAAGAACACTCAGCTGGCCGAAGAACTGGCCCTGCCGCCAGTGAAGATCCACTGCTCGGTACTCGCCGAAGACGCCATCAAGGCCGCCGTTCGCGATTACAAGCAGAAGAAAGGCTTGATCTGATCCGCGCACAGGTAAGGAGTTTTCATGGCTATCCAGATGACAGAAGCGGCAGCTAACCATATCCAGCGCTCTCTTGCAGGGCGCGGCAAGGGCGAGGGTATCCGCCTGGGTGTTCGCACCACGGGCTGCTCTGGTCTTGCCTACGTGCTCGAATTCGTCGACGAAGTGGGCGAAGACGATCAGGTGTTCGAGAGTCATGGTCAGAAAGTGATCATCGACCCGAAAAGCCTGACGTACCTGGACGGCACTGAACTGGATTTCGTCAAGGAAGGGTTGAACGAAGGCTTCAAGTTCAACAACCCCAACGTGCGCGGTGAATGTGGCTGCGGCGAAAGCTTCAACATCTGAGGCGGCTTGTGGGTACTCCTTGTCATTTTGCTTTGTTCCAGTTGCAGCCGGGCTTTTCCCTGGATCTTGAGCAGTTGTCCGCTCGTTATCTGGAGCTGGCCCGCGGCGTCCATCCCGACCGTTTCGCTGATGCCTCGGAGGCAGAGCAGCGGCGCGCGCTGGAACAGTCGGCGAACCTCAACGACGCTTACCAGACGCTCAAGAACCCGGCCAAGCGCGCGCGTTATCTGCTGGCCATCAGCGGTCATGAGTTGCCTCTGGAAGTCACCGTGCATGATCCCGAGTTTCTGTTGCAGCAGATGCAGTGGCGCGAAGAACTCGAAGATCTGCAGGACAGCGCCGATCTGGCCGGTGTCGCGGTGTTCAAGCGCCGCCTGAAGGACGCCCAGCACACCTTGAATGAAAGCTTCGCAGCCTGTTGGGACGATGCTGCGCAACGCGAACAGGCCGAACGCCTGATGCGGCGCATGCAATTCCTCGACAAGCTCACCTACGAAGTGCGCCAGCTCGAAGAGCGCCTCGACGATTAACCCAGTGCCGCTCCGGTCGCACGCCTGATTACAGATAAGTCCTGATTACGATGGCCCTACTGCAGATCGCCGAACCCGGCCAAAGTCCACAACCGCACCAGCGTCGCCTGGCTGTGGGAATTGACTTGGGTACTACCAATTCCCTGGTCGCTGCGTTGCGCAGTGGCCTTTCCGAACCGCTGGCCGATGAGCAGGGGCAAGTGATCCTGCCCTCTGCCGTGCGCTATCACGCCGATCGCGTGGAAGTGGGCGAGTCAGCCAAGCTGGCCGCGGCGACCGATCCCTTCAACACCATTGTCTCGGTCAAGCGCCTGATGGGGCGTGGTCTGTCCGACGTCAAGCAATTGGGTGATCAGCTGCCGTACCGTTTCGTCGACGGCGAATCCCACATGCCGTTCATTGAAACCGTGCAGGGCCCGAAAAGTCCGGTGGAAGTTTCCGCCGATATTCTCAAGGTGCTGCGCCAGCGCGCCGAAGCGGCGTTGGGCGGTGAATTGGTCGGTGCGGTCATCACTGTCCCGGCCTATTTCGACGATGCCCAGCGCCAAGCCACCAAGGACGCGGCTAAGTTGGCCGGTCTGAACGTGCTGCGCCTGCTCAACGAGCCGACCGCCGCTGCGGTGGCCTACGGTCTGGACCAGCACGCCGAAGGCCTCGTCGCGATCTACGACTTGGGCGGCGGCACCTTTGATATTTCCATTCTGCGCCTGACCGGCGGCGTCTTCGAAGTCCTGGCCACCGGCGGCGACAGCGCCCTGGGCGGCGATGACTTCGATCACGCCATCGCCGGCTGGATCATTGAGCAAGCGGGCCTGTCCGCAGACCTTGATCCTGGCGCGCAACGTCAGCTGCTGCAAACGGCCTGTGCCGCCAAGGAAGCCCTGACCGACGCTGCAACGGTCGAAGTGGCTCACGGCGACTGGAAGGCTGTGCTGAGTCGTGAAGCCTTTGATGCGCTGATCGAACCCATGGTCGCCCGCAGCCTCAAGGCCTGCCGCCGTGCCGTGCGTGATTCCGGTGTGGAGCTCGAAGACGTCAAGGCCGTGGTCATGGTCGGCGGTTCGACCCGTGTGCCTCGGGTTCGCGAAGCCGTTGCCGAGGCCTTTGGCCGTCAGCCGCTGACTGAAATCGACCCGGACCAGGTGGTTGCCATCGGCGCCGCGATCCAGGCCGATACCCTGGCCGGCAACAAGCGCGACGGCGGCGAGCTGCTGTTGCTCGACGTGATTCCATTGTCCCTGGGCTTGGAAACCATGGGCGGCCTGATGGAGAAGGTGATCCCGCGCAACACCACCATCCCCGTTGCCCGTGCCCAGGACTTCACCACGTATAAAGACGGCCAGTCGGCCATGATGATTCATGTGCTGCAAGGCGAGCGTGAACTCATCAGCGACTGCCGTTCCCTGGCGCGCTTCGAATTGCGCGGCATCCCGGCGATGGTGGCCGGTGCGGCGAAGATCCGCGTGACCTTCCAGGTCGACGCCGACGGTTTGCTCAATGTCTCCGCCCGCGAGCTGGGTTCGGGTGTCGAGGCGAGCATCCAGGTCAAGCCGTCCTACGGCCTGACCGACGGCGAAATCGCCAAAATGCTCAAGGATTCGTTCCAGCATGCCAGCGACGACAAGGTCGCCCGCGTATTACGTGAGCAGCAGGTCGACGGCCAGCGCCTGGTCGAAGCCGTGCAGGCCGCTCTTGAGGCCGATGGCGACCGTCTGCTGGACGCCGAGGAACGCATGGTGATCGAGCTGCAAATGCAGGAGTTGTCTGAATTGATCAAAGGCACCGATGGTTATGCCATCGAGCAGCAGACCAAGCGTCTGTCGCAAGTCACCGATGCCTTTGCTGCCCGCCGCCTGGACTCGACGGTCAAAGCCGCCCTGGCGGGGCGCAACCTGAATGAAATTGAGGAATAACTGATGCCGCAGGTGATTTTTCTGCCCCACGAGAAGTTCTGTCCCGAGGGCATGGTCGTGGAGGCTGAGCCCGGAATTTCCATTCTCGAGCTGGCCCATGAGCACCATATCGAGATGGAAAGTGCCTGTGGCGGCGTCTGCGCCTGCACGACTTGCCATTGCATTATTCGTGAGGGCTTCGATTCGCTGGAAGAAGCGGATGAGTTGGAGGAAGATTTCCTCGATAAGGCCTGGGGCCTGGAAGCCCAATCGCGTCTGGGCTGCCAAGCTATTGTCGGCACCGAAGACCTGACCGTCGAAATCCCGAAATATTCGCTTAACCATGCGGCCGAAGCGCCGCACTGATTCAGGAAGCTGCAATGAGTCTGAAATGGGTTGATGTACTGGAAATCGCAATCCAGCTGGCTGAATCCAAGCCGGATGTGGACCCCCGTTACGTGAACTTCGTCGATCTGCACAAGTGGGTGCTGGCGTTGCCGGAGTTCAGCGATGATCCGACCCGTGGCGGTGAGAAGGTGCTGGAAGCGATTCAGTCGGCCTGGATCGAAGAGACAGAGTAGGCGCTGACGAGCGAAGCGAGGCTGCGATCTTT
>NZ_JABWQV010000221.1 GCF_014268615.1 Pseudomonas tehranensis
ATCGCGAGCAGGCTCGCTCCCACAAGGGGCATGCCGGGAATCTGGGAATTACAATTCGAACCGCAGTTCCGGCCAGATCGGCGAGGTGCCGCGCTTCTGGGACTCCAGGATCGCCCGGCACAATGAACACAGGCGATGGTCCTGGAATATCTTGCGATCAACAGCCGACCAGCGCGGCTGGGCCGGCAGCAGGCTGCCGCACAGGGTCCGGTCGGCCGAGCCACCAAGCTCCAGTTGCCGGGTCACCAGATGCACCCGCACTTCCTGGCAGGCGAACAGGTCCAGCTGTTCGTCAGGCTCGATCAGTTGGTAGGCAAAAAGGGACCAGGCGGGACGCGGCATCGGGGGCTCCAAATCGGGGGCGCCACATTAGCCGAAAGACCGCCTGTAGAAAAGCGTCACAGCAGCGGTTTTAGCGTCGGCCAGACATTTTCCAGCAACTTGCCCTGAGCCGCGACGGACGGGTGCAAGCCATCGCCCTGCATCATCCCCGGAACACCGCCAACGTCCTGAAGAAAAAATGGCACCAGCGGCACGTTTTTCTCCTCGGCCAGGGTGCTGTAGACCCGGGCGAAGGCATCGGTGTAGCGCCGCCCATAATTGGGCGGCAACTGCATGCCCAGCAACAGCACCTTGGCACCGCTGGCGCGGGAGCTGTCGATCATCGCTGCAAGGTTTTGTTGCAATTGTGTTGGTGGCTGTCCGCGCAGGCCATCGTTGCCACCCAGCTCCAGGATCACCAGGTCCGGCTTATGGGCTGCAAGCAGCGCCGGTAGCCGCGCCTGGCCGCCTGCACTGGTGTCGCCACTGATAGAGGCATTGACCACTTTGTCGTCGAAACCTTCGGCCTTGAGCCGTTGTTCGAGCAAGGATACCCAACCTTGCCGGGTATCCAGGCCGAAAGCGGCGCTGATACTATCGCCAACGATCAGGACCGTACCCGCCGCTGCGTTCTGGGCCATGCACATCAAGGCCAGGCCGGCACTCAAAAACCACACACGCATCGGATTCTCCATGGGCTCAAGCATTCTCACCGCGAAGGACCTTAGCAAAGTGGTTCCCAGCGCGGAAGGTGAACTGACTATCCTGCACGAACTCAGCCTGGAACTGAACAAGGGCGACAGCCTGGCCATTGTCGGCGCATCCGGCTCCGGCAAATCCACCCTCCTGGGCCTGCTGGCCGGCCTCGACCTGCCCAGCAGCGGTGAAGTGACCCTCGCAGGTCAAGCCCTCAGTGTTCTGGATGAAGACCAGCGGGCCCGGATCCGCGCCGAGCATGTCGGCTTTGTCTTCCAGTCGTTCCAGTTGCTCGACAGCCTCAATGCGCTGGAGAACGTCATGCTGCCATTGGAGCTTGATGGTCGCCAGGATGCCCGCGAACGCGCTACGGAATTGCTGCAGCGGGTCGGCCTGGGCCAGCGCCTGACCCACTCGCCCCGCCAGCTCTCCGGCGGCGAGCAGCAACGCGTAGCGATTGCCCGTGCCTTTGCGGCCGAGCCCGACGTGCTGTTTGCCGACGAACCCACTGGCAACCTCGACAGCCACACCGGTGAGCGCATCAGCGATCTTCTGTTCGAGTTGAACAAGGAAAGCGGCACGACCCTGGTGCTGGTGACCCATGACGAACGCCTGGCCCATCGCTGCCGGCGCCTGATTCGACTTGAAGCCGGCCAGATGGTCGCCCCCCTGGAGCCTTGATGGCACGCTTGCCGCTGTTGCGCCTGTTCAGTCTCGCTGTCCGTCAATTGCTGCGCGACGCCCGCGCCGGCGAGCTGCGGGTGTTGTTCTTCGCCCTGCTGGTGGCGGTGGCGGCGAGTACCGCCATCGGCTACTTCGGAGCCCGTCTCAACGGCGCAATGATGATGCGCGCCACCGAATTCCTTGGCGCCGACCTGCTGCTCGAAGGCAGCTCGCCTGCCCGCCCCGAACAGATTCGCGGTGGCACCGATCTGGGACTCGAACATGCCCGGGTGGTGGAGTTCTCCAGCGTCGTGGCCACCGACAATGGCATTCAGCTTTCCAGCGTCAAGGCCGTCGATGACATCTACCCCCTGCGCGGCGAACTGAAAAGCGCCCCTGCCCCGTTCGCCCCGGAGGAAACCGGCGGGCGACCAAACCCTGGCGAGGCCTGGGTTGAAGCACGGTTGCTGACGGCACTGGACCTGAAAATAGGCGACAGCATTGACGTCGGCAACCAGCCCTTGCGCCTGAGCCGCGTCTTGACCTACGAACCGGATCGCGCCGGCAATTTCTATAGCCTCACGCCCCGGGTCATGATCAACCTCAAGGACCTGGACGCGACCGGCGTCGTGCAGCCCGGCAGCCGCGTCAGTTATCGCGACCTGTGGCGCGGCCCGGCGCCAGCGCTGCAAACCTACCGCGACCTGATCAAGCCGGGCCTGGAGCCCAATCAGCGTCTGCAGGATGCACGCGATGGCAACCGGCAGATCGGGGGCGCCCTGGGCAAGGCCGAACGGTATCTGAACATGGCCAGCCTGGTGGCGGTGCTGCTGTCCGGCGTCGCCGTCGCGCTCTCGGCCAACCGCTTTGCCACCCGACGCTTTGATGCCAGCGCCCTGCTGCGCTGCCTGGGTTTGTCGCGTCGGGAAACCATGGTGCTGTTCAGTCTGCAACTGACCGTGCTGGGCCTGCTGGCCAGCATCAGCGGTGCCCTGCTCGGCTGGTTCGCCCAACTGGGACTGTTTGCACTGCTGCATGACCTGTTACCCACCACCGTCCCGCCGGGTGGCCTGCTGCCGGCCATTGCCGGAATCGGTACCGGAATGGTGGCGTTGGCGGGCTTCGCCCTGCCCCCACTGGCCGCGTTGGGACGGGTACCCCCCTTGCGCGTTTTGCGCCGGGACATGCTGCCGATTCCTTCCAGCACCTGGGTGGTCTATGGGGCCGCCCTGGGTGCCCTTGGCCTGATCATGTGGCGCTTGAGCCTGGACCTGGTCCTGACGTTCGCCCTGCTGGGTGGCGGCGTCATTGCAGCGCTGGTGCTCGGCGGCCTGCTGTTGCTGCTGCTCCAGAGCCTGCGCAGGATGCTGGCCCGCGCCTCGTTACCCTGGCGGCTAGGCCTGGGCCAGTTGCTGCGCCACCCCTTGGCGGCAGCCGGCCAGGCGTTGGCATTCGGCTTGATTCTGTTGTCCATGGCGCTGATCGCCCTCTTGCGCGGCGAGTTGCTGGACACCTGGCAAAACCAGTTGCCGAAAAACGCCCCGAACTATTTCGCCCTGAACATTCTGCCCAACGACAAGCAGGCCTTCACCGACAAGCTGCTGGCGTTGTCGGCTCAATCGGCGCCGCTCTACCCCGTGGTACCCGGACGCCTGATCAGTATCAACGGCGAGCCGGCCAAGGAGTTTGTCACCAAGGACTCGGCCGGTGACCGGGCCCTGCAGCGCGACTTGAGCCTGACCTGGGCTGCAGACCTGCCGGCGGGCAACGTCGTCACGGCCGGGACCTGGTGGCCGCAGCAACCGCCGGACGATATTCCGGGCGTTTCGGTAGAAGGCAAGGTGGCCGAGAACCTCAAGATCCAGCTGGGGGACCGTCTGGTTTTCAACGTGGGCGGCGTCAATCGCGAGGCGAAGGTCACCAGCTTGCGAGAAATCAACTGGGACAACTTCCAGCCTAACTTTTTCATGATCTTCCAACCCGGCACGCTGAAGGATCTACCGGCCACCTATCTCACCAGCTTCTATCTGGCGGCGGGCCACGACCAGCAGATTGTCGACCTGTCCCGGGCCTTCCCGGCGGTGACGATCCTGCAAGTCGAAGCCCTGCTCGAGCAGTTGCGCAGCATCCTGGCCCAGGTCACCCTGGCCGTGGAATATGTGTTGCTGTTTGTACTGGCTGCGGGAATGGCCGTGCTGTTCTCCGGCCTGCAAGCCACCCTCGATGAACGGATCCACCAGGGTGCGCTGCTCCGCGCCCTGGGTGCCGAACGAACCTTGTTGGTCAAGGCCCGGCGCATCGAGTTCGGGCTGCTGGGAGCGGTCAGCGGCTTGCTCGCGGCCCTGGGTTCGGAACTGGTGAGTCTGGTGCTTTACCGTTACGCGTTCGACCTGCCCTGGCATCCGCATCCATGGTTGCTGGTACTGCCGCTGGTGGGAGCGTTATTGATCGGGGCAGCCGGTGTGTTCGGCACGCGTCGAGCGCTCAACGCGAGCCCGCTGACAGTCTTGCGCGAGGGTTGATAGACTCCCGGCTTCGCCACCACAAGAAGTTGCCATGAGCCGTTATCGCCCACCCCGCACCGCCGGCACTGCGCTGATCACCCCCGAGGGTGAGGCGCGGATGCGCGCCGAATTTCATGAGCTTTGGCATGTGCGCCGCCCTCAGGTGACCCAAGCGGTCAGCGAGGCAGCGGCCCAAGGGGATCGATCGGAAAATGCCGAGTACACCTATGGTAAAAAAATGCTGCGGGAAATCGACAGCCGCGTGCGTTTCCTCACCAAGCGCCTGGAAGCCCTCAAGGTGGTCAGTGAAAAACCCAGCGACCCAAACAAAGTGTATTTCGGCGCTTGGGTCACGGTTGAAGATGAGGACGGCAAAGAGTCTCGCTATCGCATCGTCGGCCCCGACGAACTGGACCTGAAAAAGAACCTCATCAGCATCGACTCGCCCTTGGCGCGAGCGTTGATCGGCAAAGCGCTGGATGCTGAGATCAAGGTTCAAACGCCCGCCGGGGAACAGCTTTTATATGTCACCCACATTGAATACCTATAAAAGCTTCACCCGCTGGGCCCTGACAAGGATTGCTCGCCTCAACGGCGAGTAATCAGCCCCTGCCGGGCCACGCGGGTCAATTGCCGGATCATTTCGGGGGCATCCGCCGCATTGGGCGACTGGATGACTGCCAGATCGAAGCTGTCATTGGCAAAACGCGCCAACGACTCACCGTCTTCGACAAACTGGATAAGAAACGCCGCCGGCCCGTGGTTGCGTCGCGGCCAGCCGTCGAGATAGCGCAACAGCGTAGGCTGGTGAGTACCGCCCAGAAGGATTTTTGGATTGCGTTGCAGAAGGTTCGCCGTGATCGGCGCAAGACGTACAAGGGGGCTGGATGCGTTCATCGTGTCGTGTCTCTGCCTCAAAAGTCTGCATGGCAGGTGAGAGGCAACACCGAACCAGCGCTTTAGCGGTATTTCGAAACCGTGTTTTACCGGCTTCTATCGGTGACTGAATGAGTCACCTGGCGCCCCGCAAGTAGCTGTTTAAATCGGCGCATGAGCGGCATCCTAGAGAAGCTGACCAGTCAGTGTCAAGAATCTGCGCGCACAAAAAAGGCCCGTTCCAGACGGGCCTCTGATGATTCAGGTCGCAATCAGCGGGCGATGGCCTGGTCGACCGACAACCTGCCTGCACCTTCGATCAGCACCGCAACGCTGCCTGCCAGCAAAGCCAGGGCAAACTCATAACCGTTGTTGGCCATGAACAGACCGTTGCCAATGTGCACGGAGAAAATCGCCACCAGCGACAGGAAGGCCAGTCCCAACGCCGCTGGACGGGCCAGCAAGCCGATGATCAAGGCCAGGCCGGCGAAAAACTCGGTACCGCCAGCCAGTGTCGCCATCAGATAACCGGGGGTCAGGCCAATGCTTTCCATCCACTGCGCCGTTCCCGTCAGGCCGTAGCCACCGAACAGGCCGAAGAGTTTCTGTGCGCCGTGGGCCGCAAAGATGATCCCGACAACAATGCGCAGGACAGTCAGGCCATAACCAGCTCGGGTAAACAGAACTTTGTTGATGAAAGTGCTCATTAGGTTCATTCCTTGGGATAAGTGGGTTGGCCGCCATATTAATCAACAAAATGCATGATAAAAGCGGAAAAAATCCGTGATACCAATCAGTTTACTCGATCATTTACGCACAACAACCTTTTGCTCCCTGGGCTCCAGCGACTCCCGTTCACGATCAAACGCCAGATAGTATTTGTTCACACTATTAACGTAGCTTACTGCGCCCATTCCCACCTGCTCCATGGCGATGCGTTCGACCTGGAAGAACCACTGATTGGGATTGAGCCCCCGCCGTCTGGCCTCGGCCCGCATGCCTTGGACGCGCTCAGGCCCCATGTTGTAGGCGGCCAGGACGAAGGCCATTCGCTCGCGCTCGTTGAGCTTGGGGCTGGCGAAAAACTTTCGGCGTATCAAGGCCAGGTACTTGGCGCCAGCCTGCACGTTGGCGTCCAGGTTCTGGATGTTGCGCACCCCGACCCTCTGGGCGGCTGATGGGGTAATCTGCATAAGGCCCGTAGGGCCGCTGCCGCTGCGGGCATTGGGTTTCAGGGAAGACTCCTTGAACGCCAACGCCGCCAGGTTCAGCCAATCCATGCCTTGGGCCGTGGCATGTTTTTGCAGCACCGGGCGCAGTTTCTCGAGACGCTGGCGATTGGCACGGGCCAGCGGATAGTGAACCCGGTACAAGCGTCGATAGATGCGCAGAAACGCGGCGTCCTGATTGGAGGGTGCCTTATAGGTCGTCAGGAAGCGGTCGATGCTCGCACGCAGCATGGCGGCGTCACGACGAACAAACCAATACTCGTCAGCCGGCTCGCCAATGAGCACCTGCCGGTCGAAACGCAGCTTGGGCAGGATTTTGCTCCAGCGTTCGGCGATGGGTTGCTCGACGATGGTCAGGTGGAAAATCCCGGCCTGAACCATTTCCAGCACATCTTCCACCGCCAGGGTCGGGTCGACCCACTCGATCTTCACCGGTGGTAATTTACGCAGTGCCAGTTTCTGGTTGATCTGACTCAGGGCCTCCCCTGCGGCGCTACCGTTGGGCAGGGCCAGGGTCTTGCCCGACAGTTGCTCTACGCGTGTGTAGCGCCGCTGGCCCTTGGCTCCCACCAGGAGCAACGGCACGTCGGTGCGAATCGGGTTGCTGGCGCTGACCGCAAGGCCAGCCAGGGGCTCGAGCAACTCGCCGGGCGCGACCAGATCGCCTTCTCCGCGCTGCAAGGCGCCCAGCAGTTGATCCTTGGCCTTGGGAATGATCTTGAGGGTGATTTTCTGGTCATCCCGAGCGTGGCCGTTGAGGTATTGCTCGAAGGCACGTAACCGATGATATTCGACGCCAATGGGTTGCCCCTTGACTTCGCCAGAGCTGTTGCGGCTCTGGTTGACCAGTACCTTCAGGACCCGGCTGCTGCGGATTTGCGCAAGGTCGCGCACCGTAGTCGGTGCTACCACCTGTACCGGGCCGGGCAGCCGCGCCTCCGCCGGCATCGGCATCGGCAGCAACAGCGAACAACACAGCAGCAACAGTTGGGGACGTGTCATCCACTCTCCGAAAGGATACCGCGGCCCGCAGCCTTGAAATATCGAAGCTGGGGTCGACAGAAACAGAGCACCTGGGGCGCTGAAAAGTGCGAAAGACTGGCACAGTGCTGGCGTTTATACCAACCCAACCGGTCTGGCGGCCTCAACAGACAGCCTCAACTCGTTGTAGTTCTTGGCTTTTCTTATAAATCTACAGCTCTGATATGCTTTGCGGCCTTTGGGTCGAGGTAGCACCATGCAACTCATCGATATCGGCGTCAACCTGACCAACCCCAGTTTTGCCGACAAACACGAGGCCGTGCTTGAGCGCGCCTATGCAGCCGGTGTCTGCCAACTGGTCCTGACCGGTACCAGTGTCGAGGGCAGTGAGCAGGCGTTTGAGCTGTGCCAGCGCCTCGATGACACTGGGGAGCGGCTGTTTTCCACCGCCGGTATTCACCCTCATAGCGCCAGCGACTGGACCGCCGATAGCGCCCGGCATCTCAAAGACCTGCTGAAACAAGACCGCGTCCGCGCAGTGGGTGAATGCGGGCTGGATTTCAACCGGGACTTCTCCCCGCGCCCGCAGCAGGAAAAAGTCCTGGAAGAACACCTCGCCCTGGCGGTGGAGTTGCAATTGCCGGTCTTCCTTCACGAACGTGATGCCGATCAGCGCCTGCTGGAAATCCTGCGGGATTTTCGCGACCAATTGCCCGCAGCGGTGGTGCACTGCTTTACCGGTGAAAAAAAAGCCCTGTTCAGCTATCTAGACCTGGACTTGCATATAGGCATCACAGGCTGGATTTGCGATGAGCGCCGAGGCACCCATTTGCATCCATTGGTACGGGAAATTCCTCACACTCGCTTGATGCTTGAAAGCGATGCACCGTACCTGTTGCCTCGCACGCTGCGCCCCAAACCCAAGAATGGTCGCAACGAACCGGCCTACCTGACGGAAACGTTGCGCGAAGTCGCATTGCACCGGGGAGAAAGCCAGGAAGACCTGGCCGCCCGTAGCACCGCCTGTGCCCGCGCATTTTTCGGCTTGCCCATCATTTCCGATTAAACACGCATCCGTAGTGTGGGAGCGGGCTTGCTCGCGAATGC
>NZ_JABWQV010000222.1 GCF_014268615.1 Pseudomonas tehranensis
ATTCCCTGTGGGAGCGGGCTTGCTCGCGAATGGGACAATGCCGCTCAACCTGAATGAACACCAACCAACAGGCAAAAAAAATCCCCGAACCAGTCGGGGATTTTTTATGTTCGATCAATCAGCCCGAGAGCGGATCAATCTTCGCGATAGCGACGCAGTTTGAGCTGCTTGCCGGCGACACGAGTGTCCTTCAGTTTGGTCAGCAACTTCTCCAGACCATCTTCCGGCAGCTCTACCAGGCTGAAGCTGTCACGTACCTGGATGCGACCGATGGCCTCACGAGCCAGGCCGCCTTCGTTGAGAATGGCGCCCAGCAGGTTCTTGGCCGCGATGCCGTCACGGGCACCCAGCGCGGTACGGCAGCGCGCACGGCCTTCGGCCAGCGGGATCGGTGCGCGACGCTCGCGATCACCACGGTCCGGACGATCACCGCTACGCTCTGGACGATCGCCACGCGGTGCGTTGTTCGGCACCAGTGGACGCTCCTTCTCGATCGCAGCGAGGGTCAGCGCCTGACCATTGGTGGCCTTGCGCAGCAGAGCAGCGGCCAGGGCACGTGGGGTGCAACCGATGTCGGCGGTCAGGCGATCGAGCAGATCACCGTGGGTCGATTCGGCGTCAGCCACCAGTGGCGACAGGCTGTTGGTGAGTTTCTTGATGCGGGCATCAAGCACCGCCTGGGCGTCCGGCAGACGAACCTCGGCAACCTTCTGACCGGTTACACGCTCAATCACTTGCAGCATGCGGCGCTCACGCGGGGTGACCAGCAGCAGTGCACGACCTTCGCGACCGGCACGGCCGGTACGGCCGATACGGTGAACGTAGGATTCCGGATCGTACGGCATGTCCACGTTGAACACGTGGGTGATGCGCGGAACGTCCAGGCCACGGGCGGCAACGTCAGTCGCCACAACGATGTCCAGACGGCCATCCTTGAGGGAATCGATCACGCGCTCACGCTGGTTCTGGGCAATATCGCCGTTCAGCGCAGCGGCTTTGTAGCCTTTGGCTTCCAGGGCGCTGGCCAGGTCCAGGGTCGCTTGCTTGGTGCGTACGAACATGATCAGGGCGTCGAAATCCTCGACTTCCAGCAGGCTCAGCACGGCCGAGGTCTTCTGGTCGGCGTGAACCAACAGGTGAGCCTGTTCGATCGCGGTGACGGTCTGGGTCTTGGTCTGGATCTTTACGTGTTGCGGATCGCGCAGGTGGCGCTCGGCAATGGCGCGGATCGACTGCGGCAGAGTGGCCGAGAACAATACAGTCTGACGGGTCGCTGGCAGGGCCTTGAAGATGACTTCCAGGTCATCCATGAAACCCAGCTTGAGCATTTCGTCGGCTTCATCGAGAACCAGGTGGTTCACGGTGGCCAGGACTTTTTCGTCACGACGCAGGTGGTCGCACAGACGGCCCGGAGTGGCGACAACAATCTGCGCGCCGTTACGGATGGCTTTCAGTTGCGGGCCCATCGGAGCGCCGCCGTAGACAGCCACGACGGTTACACCAGGCATTTGCTTGGAGTAGGTTTCAAAAGCGGTTGCTACTTGCAGCGCCAACTCACGAGTTGGCGCCAGGATCAGGGCTTGCGGTTCGCGCTTAGCAGGATCGATGCGATGCAGGATCGGCAGGGCGAACGCGGCGGTTTTACCCGTACCGGTTTGCGCCTGACCAATCATGTCGTGACCGGCCATGATGATCGGGATCGATTGCTGCTGAATAGCCGAAGGTTCTTCGTAGCCGGTCGCAATGACGGCTGCAAGAATGTTCGGATTAAGATTAAAAGCGACGAAGCCGCCGGTTTCCTGGGTCATGGGTCTGCCTCTAAGTGCATCCGCAAAGACCCATGCTCCAAAGCTGCGCGTGCCGTGTTGAGACTCAAGAGTCGCCCTGGCTGCTTTGTCGGCGGGGATTTGCGAAAACGAATGAATGAAAAAGAACGTCGTGGAAGCATCCGTTGTGCGGACATGCAACCGAAGCTGGCTTCGGGGAATTGCGCTACCTTGACGCGGCCCGGCTAAAGGCCGGCGCGCACTATACCGGAAATCGCCTGAAAAGGGAGATTTTTTATCGTAGAACACGCCTGTGGCGAGGGAGCTTGCTCCCTCGCCTCTCAGGTCGCGGGGCGGATCGCCTTGATCAGTGGCAACAGCGAATAACCCAATTGCGGCGCCAGCCCTTCAGCCCGAGCCACCAGGCTATCCATGTCCAGCGTCTGGTCCAGATCCGCCGGCACGATCAGGATGACATTGCCTTCTTTCACCGGCAGCTCCCAGTAATGCCGGTGGTACAAGCCGCGCAGCAGGGCCGCGCCCAATGGTTTGCCGTCGTCGGTGGCCCATTGGTTGATCACCAGCCAGCCGCCCGGATTGAGGCGTTTCTGGCAGTTTTCCAGAAAACCCCAGGCCAGGTGCCCGACGCCGGGGCCGACGTCGGTATAGAGGTCGACAAAGATCAGGTCCGCCGGCTCAGCGGTTTCCAGCAGTTCCAAAGCATCGCCAACGCGGATGTACAGCCGCGGATCGTCGTCCAGCCCCAGGTATTGGATAGCCAGGCGCGGCACATCGGGACGCAGTTCGATGGCTTCGACGTCTTCCAGCGGCAGGAACTTGAGGCAGGCCTGGGTCAGCGTCCCGGCGCCCAGTCCCAGGAACAGCGCGCTTTCCGGCTGCTCGTGGCACAACGCGCCAATCAACATGGCGCGGGTGTAATCATATTCGAGCCAGCTCGGGTCGGCCGTGAACACGCAGCTCTGTTCGATGGCGTCGCCAAATTCCAGAAAACGGTAGTCCGCCACTTCGAGAACCCGGATAACACCGAACTGGTCATGCACTTCGGCGAGCAAATGCTCGACGCGCTCCTCTGTCATTTCATCTCCTGTGGCTACGCTGACCCTGAGCATAACCGGGGCAAAAGCGCGATTGTCCGCGAAGCGACGCAAACAGGTCACGCACTAATTTGCTGATAACATGGCAGCCCGAGCGTAAACCACCTAGAGATCATGATGAGCCAACCCTGGAGCCCTGACAGCTGGCGCGCCCTGCCGATCCAGCAGCAACCCCGATACCCCGACGCGGCGCATTTGCTGCAGGTCGAGCAGACCCTGGCCAGTTATCCGCCGCTGGTGTTTGCCGGTGAAGCCCGGGAGTTGCGCCGTCAGTTCGCCGAAGTCACCCAAGGCCGGGCCTTCCTGCTGCAGGGCGGCGACTGCGCCGAGAGCTTTGCCGAGTTCTCGGCGGCGAAGATCCGCGACACCTTCAAAGTGTTGCTGCAAATGGCGATCGTCATGACCTTCGCCGCCGGTTGCCCGGTGGTCAAGGTCGGCCGCATGGCCGGGCAGTTCGCCAAGCCGCGCTCGGCCAACGATGAGACGATTGGCGGTGTAACCTTGCCGGCCTATCGAGGCGACATCGTCAACGGTATCGGCTTCGACGAAAAAAGCCGCGTGCCGGACCCGGAGCGGCTGCTGCAGTCATACCACCAGTCCACCGCCACCTTGAACCTGCTACGGGCCTTCGCCCAGGGTGGATTCGCAGATCTGCATCAGGTGCACAAGTGGAACCTGGACTTCATCGCCAACTCTGCCCTGGCTGAGAAGTACAGCCACTTGGCCGACCGTATCGACGAAACCCTGGCCTTCATGCGCGCCTGTGGCATGGACAGCTCGCCGCAATTGCGCGAAACCAGTTTCTTCACCGCCCACGAAGCCCTGCTGCTCAATTACGAAGAAGCGTTCGTGCGCCGCGACAGCCTGACCAACGATTACTACGACTGCTCGGCCCACATGCTGTGGATCGGTGACCGCACCCGTCAGCTGGACGGTGCCCATGTCGAATTCCTGCGCGGGGTGAACAACCCGATCGGCGTCAAGGTCGGCCCGAGCATGAACCCCGACGACTTGATCCGCCTGATCGACGTGCTCAATCCGGACAATGATCCGGGGCGACTGAACCTGATCGCGCGAATGGGCGCGAACAAGGTCGGCGATCACCTGCCACAGCTGTTACGCGCCGTGCAGCGAGAAGGCAAGCAGGTGCTGTGGAGTTCAGACCCGATGCACGGCAACACCATCAAGGCCAGCAGCGGTTACAAGACCCGGGATTTCGCGCAAATCCTCGGCGAGGTGAAGCAGTTCTTCCAGGTTCACGAAGCTGAAGGCACGTATGCCGGCGGCATTCACATCGAAATGACCGGGCAGAACGTCACCGAATGCATTGGCGGTGCGCGGCCGATCACCGAGGACGGGCTGTCGGATCGTTACCACACGCATTGCGATCCGCGGATGAATGCCGATCAGTCGCTGGAACTGGCGTTTCTGATTGCTGAGACGTTGAAGCAGGTGAGGCGGTGAGTCAGTAAGTCCTCGTCGCTTGTTGGATTGCTATCGCGAGCAGGCTCGCTCCCACATTGACCGCGCCCTTCACAAAAACGGTGTACATCAAAGGTCAACTGTGGGAGCGAGCCTGCTCGCGATGGGGCCAGTTCAGTCACCACCCACCTCAGCCAACGCCCCCGCCAACCGAACCCCGCCCGCCCGAGCGCAATTGAGCTGGACCCGCGCCAACCCCAGCCAGTCGGCCAGGCGTCGCAGATTCACCGCCAATGCCTGCAGCCCCTCCTCGTCCAGCCCCGGCTCTTCTTCGTGCACGGCATGCACCGCTAATCGACCCAAAGCCCGCTCCGCCCGCAGGTCGACCCTCGCCGCAATGCGTTCATGGTGCAGGAACGGCAACACGTAATAGCCATACACCCGCTTGTGAGCCGGGGTATAAATCTCCAGCCGATAACGAAAGTCGAACAGCCGCTCGGTACGGCTGCGCTCCCAGACCAGCGAATCGAACGGCGACAACAGCGCGCTGACCGCCACCTTGCGGGGGATTTTTACGCTGGGGCGGCACCAGGCCGGTTGCTTCCAGCCTTGCACCTGACAGCGCATCAGCTCACCGGCCTCCTCCAGCTCAGCCAGGCGCTCGCGGCTATCGGCCGGATCGAGACGAAAATAGTCGCGCAAGTCTTTCTCCGTGCCCACGCCCAAGGCCTCGGCGGCATGCAGCAACAAGGCACGCTGAGCCTGGGGCTCGTCCGGCAGGGGTTGTTGCAGGATCGAGGACGGGAGCACGCGTTCCGGCAAGTCGTAAAGCCGCTCGAAACCGCGCCGCCCCGCCACCGTCACTTCACCCGCCGCGAACAGCCATTCCAGCGCATGCTTCTCGGCGCTCCAGTCCCACCAGGGTCCGGCCTTTTCCTGGCGCGTGGACAAACTGCCCGCCCCCACGGCGCCTTGCTCACGGACCGAAGCCAAGACGCGACGAATGACATCCTGACGCTCCTGACCAAACTGTGCCAACTGTCGATAAATGCCCTCACCGCGGGCAGCACGATCCATGCGCCAGCGCATCAGCGGATACATCGCCAGCGGCAGCAGCGAGGCTTCGTGTCCCCAATATTCGAACAGCGTACGACGTCGACCCTGGCTCCAGGCTGCCTGATCGAGCAAATCGGGGGTGTAGTGACCGAGACGGGAAAACAGCGGAAGGTAGTGCGAACGCACCAATGCATTGACTGAATCAATCTGCAGGACGCCGAGGCGTTCAATCAGGCGGTTAAGGCGCGCCGGTTGCACCGAAGCTGCCGTTGACCGCCCGTCGAATCCCTGGGCGGCCAACGCCAGACGCCGGGCCTGTTTGAGGGTAAAGGACAGAGTCGCGGGCATGAAGATCTCCTTGTCTGCTCGCAACCTACCTCACCATTAAGCGGTTTGTGTAGGGAAGGATGGCTCATTTGTGCATCGGGTCATCCCAGAATGGCCGAACCACTTCTTTTTCGACGTCGGCACGGCTGACGCCGATGTCCTTGAGCGCCTCATCGCTCATTCCGGCAAGCAGTTCACGTTCGTGGTGCAATTCGTACCAGCGGCTAAACTTGTGCAGCAGAGCGCTGATGGAAAAGCCGTGGGACGAGAGTTTTTCTATCAGTAGATAACCTTTTTGACCTTTCATCGTGATGTCCTCCGTTGGGGATGGCTCAAGTCTCGCGCCAACGCTAAGATCAATCCAACGAATGTTTCTTATGCAATACATCTCGGAGATTGATCAATTGTCGAGTTACCCGAGCATCGATACGGAAGTGCTGCGAACCTTTGTCGCGATCGCTGACCAGGGTGGTTTCACCCGTGCCGGTGAGCTGGTCAATCGCACCCAGTCCGCCGTCAGCATGCAGATGAAGCGGCTGGAAGAAGATGTCTTGCAGCGGCGGCTGTTCGAGCGTGACGGGCGCCAGGTCAAGCTGACCGCCGAAGGCCAGGTGTTGCTGGGCTACGCCCGGCGGATCCTCAAGCTGCACAGCGAAGTGTTCAACACCCTGCGTGAACCGCACATGGTCGGCACGGTGCGCATTGGCACCCCGGACGATTACGTGATGCGCTTTTTGCCAGGGATCCTGCAGCGCTTCGCCCAGTTCTACCCCTTGATCGAAATTGAAGTGCACTGCGAGTCATCCAAACAGTTGCTGCTGCGCCAGGATCTGGACCTGTCCATCGTCACCCGCAAACCGGGGGACGAAATCGGCCAGTTATTGCGCAAGGAACGCTTTGTCTGGGCCGAAGCGGCGTGCTTCAACGTCCACGAACAAACACCGTTGCCGCTGGCGATGTTCAACAGTGATTGCTTCTGTCGGCAATGGGCCTGCAATGCGCTGGATGCCATGGGCCGCGATTATCGCGTGGCGTACAACAGCTCCAGCCTGTCGGCGCTCATGGCGGTGGTCGGCGCGGGCCTGGCGATCACCGCGCAGCTGGAAAGCCTGCTGACACCCGACATGCGCGTGCTGGGCGAGGCGGAAAACCTGCCGGAGTTGCCCGAGGCCAGCATCATGCTGATCCGCAACCTGCATAATCCGTCGCCGATCACCGAGTGCCTGGCCGAGCACATCGTCGAAGGGTTCAAACTTTAAAGGCGAGCAAGATCGCGCACAGCACCAGGAAGCCGCAGAACAGCCCGCGCAGCAGCCGCTCCGGCATGGCGTGGGCAACCTTTACCCCCCAACTGATACTGAGCAGCCCCCCGGCGGCCAGCGGCAGGCCGATCCACCAGTCCACTTGATGATGCACCGCATACGTGGCAAGGGTCACGCCGGTACTGGGCAAGGCCAACGAGAGAGACAATCCCTGGGCGACCACCTGACTGGTGCCAAACAGGCTGGTCAGGAACGGCGTTGCGACGACCGCCCCGCCGACACCGAACAATCCGCCCATGGTCCCCGACGCAGCCCCCAGCACGGCGAGCCACGGCCAGCCATAACGCATCTGCGCCGAAGCCGGCGCGCTGGCGGCGAACATGCGGATCAAGTTGTAGGCCGCCAGGACGATCAGGAAGGCCACGAAGCCGATTCGCATGCTTTGCGCGTCGATGCCCACGGCCCAGATCGAGCCAAGCCAGGCAAAGCAAAAACCCATGGAGGCCAGTGGCAGTACATGACGCATTTCAATGCGATTGCGCTGGTGGTAGCGCCACAAGGCGAGCATCACGTTTGGCACGACCATCACCAGGGCCGTGCCCTGGGCGATCTGCTGATCGAGGCCGAACAACAGGCCCAGCACCGGAATGGCGATCAACCCGCCACCAATCCCGAACAATCCCCCCAAAGTGCCCAATGCGGCACCGAACGCCAGATACATCACACCTTCGATCACAGCCGATTCCCCCTTGATCAGGGCGCTTATCCTACGCAGTCGGCGCTCACGGGGGAACGCAACATCTGATCAGAACGTCAGAATTATCTGGCGCATTAAAGGTTCGCCCGCTAGATTCGTAGCCATCATTGATTGAAGGTTCTGCCATGAGCACCCAGCGCGTTACCCCCGAACCCTGCGAAGCCCTGTTGCTCGACAATCAGGTGTGCTTTGCCCTGCACTCCACGTCGCTGCTGATGACCAAAGTCTACAAGCCGCTGCTGCAAGCCCTGGGCCTGACTTATCCGCAGTACCTGGCGATGATGGTGCTGTGGGAAAAGGATGGTCTGACTGTCGGTGAAATCAGCAATCGCTTGCTCACCGATCCGGGCTCACTGACCCCGTTGCTCAAGCGCCTGGAGGCCGAGGGTTTGCTGAGCCGCACCCGTAGTCGCGAAGATGAACGCGTGGTCATCGTCGAGCTCACCGAACAGGGACGCGCCCTGCAGGAAAAAGCCCTCGACATTCCCCAGTGCATTCTCGGCGCCAGTGGCCAGACCCTGGAGCAATTGAAGAAGCTGCAACTTGACCTGCAAGCGTTGCGCAGCAACCTGCAAGACAGCCTCTGAAACGCAGCCTCTCCAGCAGCAGCGTCAACTGCCCCACCGCTATCGCGAGCAGGCTCGCTCCC
>NZ_JABWQV010000223.1 GCF_014268615.1 Pseudomonas tehranensis
GTAGGAGCTGCCGAAGGCTGCGATCTTTGAATGTTCTCTTGAGACTCAAGTGCTTGAGGCAAGATCGCAGCCTCGTTGCACTCGACAGCTCCTACAACACAGCCAACGGGAGCAAGCTCCCTCGCCACAGGAGCCCGTTCACCATAGGAAATCTGGGTCAACCCGCCCGGCGCAGTAGCCAGAACCCGGCCAACGCACAGACACCGGCCGGTACCAGCACCGCAAACAGCGGCGAGAAACCGAATACCAGGCTGGACGGCCCCAGCAAATCCTGGGCAATACGGAAGGTGAAGCCCACCAGCACGCCGGTAAACACTCGCTGACCAAGAGTCACCGAACGCAGCGGACCGAAGATGAAGGAAATCGCCATCAGCACCAGGGCTGCGGTGACCAGCGGCTGCAACACCTTGACCCAAAAAGCCAACCAGTAGCGGCCGTTGTTCAAGCCCTGATCCGCCAGATAGTGGATATACCCCCACAGGCCGGTAATCGACAGGGAATCCGGCGCCATCACCACGGTGCTCAGCAACTGCGGGCTCAGCGCCACGTCCCAGCGCTCTTGCGGGGCGGCGACCACCTCGGTGCGTTTGTCATGGAACAAGGTGGTGGTGACGTCACTCAGTTGCCAGTGATCTTCAACAAACCTGGCGCGCTTGGCGAAGCTCGACGACAGCATGTGCCGCTGGTCGTCGAAGCGGTAACGGGTCACGCCGTACAGGACACCGTTGGGCTGGACCGAGTTGATGTGGATGAACTCGTCGCCCTGGCGGTGCCACAGGCCGTGCTTGGCGCTTTGTGCGTCGCCGCCACCCTGGGCCAGGGAACGATTGGCCTGGGCGGTGTTTTCAGTGGCCGGGGCAACGTATTCGCCGACCAGCAAACCCACCAGCATCAGTACCAGCATCGGTTTCATCACAGCCCAGACGATCCGACCAACGGAAACACCGGCGGCGCGCATGATGGTCAGCTCGCTGTTACTCGCCAGGCTGCCCAGGCCGATCAGGCAACCGATCAGCGCTGCCATCGGCAACATGTCGTAGAGCCGCCGCGGGGCGGTCAGCAGCACGTAGCTCAGCACGTCCATCAAGGTATAGGTGTCGCTGACGTCACCCATTTCATCGATGAAAGCGAACAGGGTCGCCAGGCCAAGAATGATCCCCAGCACCGCGAGAATCGCCATGAACACACTGCTGCCGATGTACCGATCGAGTTTAACCACGGGCCACCTCCAGCGCGCTGCGACGACTGGCCAGCTTCAGGCGCAGTGGCTCCCAGTAAAGCAACCCAAGGCCAATCGCCAGGAAGATCGAATGCACCCACCAAAGGCCCAGCGCGGGCGGGATCTTGCCTTTCTCCAGCGCGCTACGGGCGGAAATCAGGATGGTCAGGTAAGCCATATACAGAAGAATCGCCGGTAGCAGCTTGAGGAAACGGCCCTGGCGCGGATTGACTCGCGCCAGCGGGACCGCCATGAGGGTCACGATGAATACCAGCAGCGGCAGCGAAAGGCGCCATTGCAATTCAGTGCGCGCCCGGATGTCGTTGTTGCCCAGCAAACTGGAGGTGGGCATGGCGTCGCGGTCGGTGACTTCGTCGCTGACCTCGGGCTTGGGCAGCAATACGCCATAGGTGTCGTACTTGATGGCCCGATAATCGGCCTGCCCCGGCTTGCCGTCGTAGCGGTAGCCGTTTTCCAGGATCAGGTAGCGGTTGCCGTCGGGGTTGATTTCCTGACGCCCCTTCTCAGCCACCAGCACCGAAATGCCGCGGTCTTTCTTGGTGTCGGAAGACACGTTCTTTTGCGTAATGAAGACGCCGCCCAGGTCGACCCGGTCTTCCGAAAGTTCTTCGGTATAGGTGACGCGAGTCCCGTCGCGCAGGGCCTGGAAGCGCCCGGGCACCAGGGTATCGAACTCGGTCAGGGCGTCCTGCTGGTTGATCAGCATCTGGAACTGGTTGGCTCCCTGGGGCGCCAGGCTAAGGCTCAGCCAGGCCACAACCAGCGCCACCAGAGTGGCCGGGAAGAGGGTCATGCGAAACAGGCGTTGCTGGCTCATGCCGGTGGCCGACAGCACGGTCATTTCGCTGTCCAGGTACAAGCGACCATAGGCCAGCAGAATGCCCAGGAACAACCCCAGCGGCAGGATCAGTTGCAAAAAGCCCGGCAGGCGGAACCCCATGATCAGGAACAGCGAGCCCGGATCCAGCGCGCCGGAAGCCGCCTGGGCGAGGTACTTGATGAAACGCCCGCTCATGATGATGACCAGCAGCACGGCGCTCACGGCGCTCAGGGTCAGCAGGACTTCGCGGGATAGATAACGAAAGACGATCAAACCAGACACTCCAAGGTTGTCAGGCTAAGGCGGCCAAACAAGCAAACGTATCGAGCCGGCCCACCAAGGCGAACCGCCGAAAAAAGAGCCGCATTATCCTGTGATTGGGGGCGCCTGTCACTTCGCACGCTTTAACCCGGCGCTTAAAGCCACAACTTAGCGCTGTCGGTGGGGTTGTCAGGCCCCGGCGCCGGGGTTCAAACTGCGGCCTTTGTCGCCGGCAAGCACCGGCGCTTCTCTTATATAGAAGAAGCTCGCTCAGCGCGCCATTGTGTCGGCGCCTGGCATCTTGACCATTCATTCAGGGATCCGCACATGGAACTGGTTGTAAAAAGCGTCAGCCCAGAAACGTTGAAAACCGCCACGCTGGTGGTTGCCGTCGGTGAAGGCCGCAAGCTCGGCGTCGTCGCCACCCAACTCGACGCCCTGTGCGGCGGTGCCATCAGCGCCGTGCTCAAGCGCGGCGACCTGGCTGGCAAAGTCGGCCAGAGCCTGTTGCTGCACAACCTGCCCAATCTCAAGGCCGAGCGCGTGCTGCTGGTGGGCGTGGGCAAGGACGCCGAGCTGGGAGACCGTCCGTTCCGTAAAGTCATCGCCGGCGTGCTGGGCACCCTCAAGGCTCTGGGCGGCACTGATGCCGTCCTGGCGCTGGACGAGTTGGTGGTCAAGGGTCGCGACAGCTACGGCAAAAACCGTCTGCTGGCTGAAACCCTGGTGGACGGCGAGTACCAGTTCGACCAGTTCAAGAGTCAGAAAGCCGAACCGCGCGCCCTGAAAAAAATCACCCTGCTGACCATCAAAGCCGCCCAGGCTGAAGTCCAGCGCGCCGTCACCCACGCCACCGCGATTGCCAATGGCATGGCCTTCACCCGCGACCTGGGCAACCTGCCACCGAACATCTGCCACCCGACATTCATGGGTGAACAGGCCAAGGCGTTGGGCAAGGAATTCAAGGGCCTTAAAGTCGAAGTCTTCGACGAGAAGAAAATCAAAGACCTGGGCATGGGTTCGTTCTATTCCGTCGGCCAGGGCAGCGCCCAGCCGCCGCGCCTGATCGTCATGCAATACAACGGTGGTAAGAAATCCGAGAAGCCGTACGCACTGGTCGGCAAGGGCATCACCTTCGACACCGGCGGCATCAGCCTCAAGCCCGGCGCCGGCATGGATGAGATGAAGTACGACATGGGCGGCGCCGCGAGCGTGTTCGGCACCCTGCGCGCCGTGCTCGAACTGCAATTGCCGATCAACCTGGTGTGCATCCTGGCCTGCGCCGAGAACATGCCCAGCGGCACCGCCTCGCGTCCGGGCGACATCGTCACCACCATGAGCGGCCAGACCGTGGAAATCCTCAACACCGACGCCGAAGGCCGCCTGGTGCTGTGTGACGCCCTCACCTACTCCGAGCGCTTCAAGCCGCAAGCGGTGATCGACATCGCCACCCTGACCGGCGCCTGCGTCGTCGCCCTCGGCGCCCACACCTCGGGTCTGCTGGGCAACAACGACGAACTGATCGGCCAACTGCTCAGCGCCGGCCAGCAAGCCGACGACCGCGCCTGGCAGTTACCACTGTTCGACGAATACCAGGAGCAACTGGACAGCCCGTTCGCCGACATCGCCAACATCGGTGGCCCGAAAGCCGGCACGATCACGGCGGCGTGCTTCCTGTCGCGCTTCACCAAGAACCTGAACTGGGCGCATCTGGACATCGCCGGCACAGCCTGGACCAGCGGCGGCAAGGACAAGGGCGCCACCGGCCGGCCGGTTCCCCTGCTGACCCAATACCTGCTGGATCGCGCCAAGGCCTGACACCGATGACCGGCGTTGACGTCGCCTTCGGGCGGCGCCAATGGCGGCTCAGGAACTGCAATGACCAAAGTCGATTTCTACATCCTGCCCAGCGCCGATCCGTCGGCGCGGCTGGATTTCGCCTGCAAGCTCACCGAAAAAGCCTGGCGCATGGGCCACCGCATCTACCTGCATTGCAGCGATGCCGCCCAGCGCGATGACCTCGATGCACGCCTGTGGGCCTTCAAGGGCGAAAGCTTCGTGCCCCATGGCCCGGCCGAAAACGAACCCGAAGGATTGATCGTGCTCGGGCTGGGGGATGACTGCGGTCAGCATCAGGACTTGCTGGTCAACCTTGACCTGAAAGTGCCGCCTTTTGCCCAGCGCTTCGCCCGCGTGGCGGAAGTGGTGGTGGAAGACCCGGGCATCCGGCAAGCCGCGCGGGAGAGTTTCCGTTTCTACCGCGAACAGGGCTATCCTCTGCAAGACCACCGTTTACAGCGACTCTGAGCCCACGATGGACACTCCAAAACCGCCACAAAAGCCCACGCACCTGCTGGACGACCTCGAGTCGATCCGCCAACTGCTCGGCGACGACAACCTGCAACCACCGCTGTTGACCGATACGGTGGAGCACGAGCCCGAGCATGATGAGCAGATTCCACTGCTGTTCGAGCCGATCACCGGCCAGCCCGAACCCAAGCCAGCGCCCAAGACCGAGGCCAAAGGCCCCGATGCCCTGTTGCACCTGGAAAGCGAACTGCGCGCCGCCGCGCAATTGATCATGCAAGACGTCATCGACGACTTCGCTCCGCACATCGAGACCGAGATCAAGCGCCGGCTGGATGCGCGGATGGAGCGGTTGCTGAGTCAGTACGAATAAAAGCACTTCCCCGCTTTTGTGGCGAGGGAGCTTGCTCCCGCTCGGCTGCGAAGCAGCCGTAACACTGGCGAGCTGCCCCCATCTCACTCCTTGACACTTTGGGGGCCGCCCCGCGCCCCAGCGGGAGCAAGCTCCCTCGCCACAGGATTTGTTGCGCCTGTTAATACGCGCTCACTGCGTACTGGCTCGCCCTGCGTCCTTCGCCCCGCTATACTTCCCGGCTTTTCCTGAATAAATGCCAATAGGGTCCCGCCGCGCATGGATAAGACCTACCAGCCGCACGCCATTGAAACTTCCTGGTACAACACCTGGGAGTCCGAGAATTATTTCGCTCCGCAAGGCGCGGGCGATTCCTACACCATCATGATCCCGCCGCCGAACGTCACCGGCAGCCTGCACATGGGTCACGGTTTCAACAACGCGATCATGGATGCCCTGATCCGTTTCCGCCGTATGCAAGGCCGCAACACCCTTTGGCAGCCGGGCACCGACCACGCGGGCATCGCCACGCAGATGCTGGTGGAACGTCGCCTCGAAGCCCAGGGTCAGAACCGCCATGACCTGGGACGCGAGAAATTCCTCGAGAAAGTCTGGGAATGGAAAGACGAGTCCGGTGGCAACATCAGCCGCCAGATTCGCCGCCTGGGCTCGTCCGTGGACTGGAGCCGCGAGCGTTTCACCATGGACGATGGTCTCTCGGAAGCGGTGAAAGAAGCCTTCGTGCGCTTGCATGAAGACGGCCTGATCTATCGCGGCAAGCGCCTGGTCAACTGGGACACCAAGCTGCACACCGCCATTTCCGACCTCGAAGTGGAAAACCACGACGAGAAAGGTTTCCTGTGGAACCTCAAATACCCACTGGCCGACGGCGCAACCACCGCTGAAGGCAAGGACTACCTGATCGTCGCCACCACGCGCCCGGAAACCATGCTCGGCGATGCCGCCGTGGCGGTGAACCCGAACGATGAACGCTATCAGGCCCTGATCGGCAAGTTCGTCGAACTGCCCTTGGTCGGTCGTCGCATTCCGATCATCGGGGATGACTACTGCGACCCCGAATTCGGCACCGGCTGCGTGAAAATCACCCCGGCCCACGATTTCAACGACTACGAAGTCGGCAAGCGCCACACCCTGCCGCTGCTGAACATCTTCGACAAGAACGCCAACGTGTTGCCGGCGGCCCAGGTGTTCAACCTCGACGGCACGTTGAACGAAACTGTCGACGGCCAGATCCCGGCCGAATACGCCGGCCTGGACCGCTTCGAAGCGCGCAAGCAGATCGTCGCGGCGTTCGACGCGGCCGGCCTGCTGGTCAGCGTCGATGATCACGGCCTTAAAGTGCCGAAAGGCGACCGCTCCGGCACCATCATCGAGCCGTGGCTGACCGATCAGTGGTACGTGTCCACCAAACCGTTGGCCGAACCTGCGATCGCTGCGGTAGAAGACGGTCGCATCCAGTTCGTCCCCAAGCAATACGAAAACATGTACTTCTCATGGATGCGTGACATCCAGGACTGGTGCATCAGCCGCCAACTGTGGTGGGGCCATCGCATCCCGGCCTGGTACGACGAGTCGGGCAAGGTCTATGTCGGCCGCGATGAAACCGAAGTCCGCGCCAAGCACAACCTCGGCCCGGACGTTGCCTTGCAGCAGGACAACGACGTACTCGATACCTGGTTCAGCTCGGGCCTGTGGACCTTCTCCACCTTGGGCTGGCCGCAGCAGACCGAGTTCCTGAAGAAATTCCACTCCACCGACGTACTGGTCACCGGCTTCGACATCATTTTCTTCTGGGTCGCCCGGATGATCATGCTGACCATGCATCTGGTGAAAAACGAAGACGGCACGCCACAAGTCCCGTTCAAGACCGTCTATGTGCACGGTCTGGTGCGCGATGGCCAGGGCCAGAAGATGTCCAAGTCCAAGGGCAACGTCCTGGACCCGCTGGACATCATCGACGGTATCGATCTGGAAACCCTGGTGCACAAACGCACTTCGGGCCTGATGCAGCCAAAACTGGCGAAGAAGATCGAGAAGGCCACCCGCGAAGAGTTCGCCGACGGCATCGCCAGCTACGGCACCGACGCCCTGCGCTTCACCTTCTGCTCGTTGGCGTCCACCGGTCGTGACATCAAGTTCGACATGGGCCGCGTCGAGGGTTATCGCAACTTCTGCAACAAGATCTGGAACGCCGCGCGCTACGTGCTGGACAAGGGCGAAGACTGCGGCCAGAACGGCGAAGCCTTTGAGCTGACGCTGGCTGATCGCTGGATTATTTCCCAGCTGCAACGCACCGAAGCCGAAGTGACCCGCCAACTCGATCAGTTCCGTTTCGACCTGGCGGCACAAGCGTTGTATGAGTTCATCTGGAACCAGTATTGCGACTGGTACCTGGAACTGTCCAAACCTGTGCTGTGGGACGAAAACGCCCCGGTCGAACGCCAGCGCGGCACCCGCCGTACCCTGGTGCGGGTGCTGGAAGTGGCACTGCGCCTGGCGCATCCGTTCATGCCGTTCATCACCGAGGAAATCTGGCAGCGCGTCGCACCGCTGGCAGGCGCCCAAGGCAAGACAATCATGCTGCAACCGTGGCCGGTGGCCAACGAAACCCGCATCGACCCTGCTGCCGAAGACGACATCGAATGGCTCAAGACCTTCATGCTGGGCCTGCGTAACATCCGCGCCGAAATGAACATCGGCCCGGGCAAACCGTTGAACCTGTTCCTGAACAATACCGGCACCGAAGACCTGCGCCGCCTCCACGAGAACGAAGCGCTGCTCAAGAAACTGGCCAAGCTCGAATCGGTGACCGTCCTGGCCGCTGGCGAAGAAGCGCCGCTGTCCGCCACCGCCCTGGTCGGCGAGATGGAAGTGCTGGTGCCGATGGCCGGCCTGATCGACAAGGCTGCCGAACTGGCGCGCCTGGACAAGGAAATCCTGCGTTTGAAGGGCGAAGTCCAGCGCGTCGGCGGCAAACTGTCCAACGCCGGTTTCGTGGACAAGGCGCCGCCTGAAGTCATCGAGAAGGAACGCGCCAAACTGGCCGAGGCTGAACAGGCCTTGGGCAAGCTGGCCGAGCAACATGCACGGATCTCCAGCCTGTAACGGGGATTGCAGTGAAAAAGGAGGTCCGGATGGGCCTCCTTTTTTATGCCTGGTACTTTTTTCCAAACAATGAAGATCTCTTGTGGGAGCGGGCTTGCTCGCGAAAGCG
>NZ_JABWQV010000224.1 GCF_014268615.1 Pseudomonas tehranensis
CGGGAGCAAGCTCCCTCGCCACAAAAGCGGTGCTTGGCGCCTAGTTATCTGAACGAATCCGGACTGATACAAACCAAAGCTTTAAATCTATATGAGAATTACTATAAATTACGCGATTAAATCTGCCATTATCGTGCCATTGCCGATTTCAGGCGCGCCGATCTGGCACAGGGATAGCTGTCGCAGCCATTGCGCAGGGGAGTCATGTTGGAAAACTACTATCGCGAGCTGGTGTGTTTCCTGAACGCCAGGCTAGGCAACCGCCAGGCGGCCGAGGATGTGGTGCATGACGCCTATGTGCGGGTACTTGAGCGCGCCAGTGACACACCCATCGAGCAGCCTCGGGCGTTCCTGTACCGCACCGCGCTGAACCTGGTGATCGACGGACATCGGCGCAATACCCTGCGCCAGGTCGAATCCCTGGAGGTGCTGGACAGCGAAGAGCGTTTTTTCACGCCATCGCCCCATACCAGCCTTGACCACGGTCAGCGCCTGGACCTGCTCCAGCGCGCGCTGGCCGAGTTGCCGCCGCTGTGCCGCGAGAGTTTCCTGCTGCGCAAGCTCGAAGGCCTGTCCCATCCGCAAATCGCCGAACGCCTGGGCATTTCCCGAGCACTGGTGGAAAAACACATCGTCAACGCCATGAAGCATTGCCGCATTCGCGTGCGGCAGTGGGACGCGCATTAATCCCTCCACGCCGGTCGCATCACGGTAAATTTTTTTTCACTGTCCTCGTTCCTCTCAACAGACGACTTGCCGGCTTGCCAAAGATCGGTCGGGTCACCCCAGGCTTTTCGCGCCCTGTTGAGGGGCTTCTCCAGAGGACACTGGACATGACACAGGCAATTGCTTCGCCCAACGTTCACGACTTGATCGGTATCGGCTTCGGCCCCTCGAACCTGGCGCTGGCTATCGCGCTGCAGGAGCGAGGCCCGGTTCAGGGCGAACTGGATGTGCTGTTCCTCGACAAGCAGGCCGACTACCGCTGGCATGGCAATACCCTGGTGACCCAGAGCGAGTTGCAGATTTCTTTCCTCAAGGACCTGGTGACCCTGCGCAACCCCACCAGCCCCTATTCGTTCGTCAATTACCTCAAGCATCACGGCCGGCTGGTGGATTTCATCAACCTCGGCACGTTCTACCCGTGTCGCATGGAGTACAACGACTACCTGCGCTGGGTGGCCGGGCAGTTCGCCGGGCAGAGTCGCTATGGCGAAGAAGTGCTGCGCATTGAACCGGTGCTGCACAACCAGCAGGTCGAAGCGTTGCAGGTGATTTCCCGCGACAGCCAGGGCGAAGAGCGGGTGCGCACTGCTCGCTCGGTGGTGGTCAGTGCCGGTGGTACACCGCGCATCCCCGAGGCGTTCAGCGCTTTCAAGGAGGACGCTCGGGTGTTCCACCATTCCCAGTACCTGGAGCGCATGGCGACGCAGCCGTGCGTGAACGGCCAGCCGATGAACATCGCGATCATCGGCGGCGGACAGAGCGCCGCGGAAGCCTTCATCGACCTCAACGACAGCTTCCCTTCGGTGCAGGTCGACATGATCCTGCGCGGCTCGGCCCTCAAGCCGGCCGATGACAGCCCGTTCGTCAACGAGGTGTTCTCCCCGGAGTTCACCGATCTGGTATTCCAGCAGCCCCACAGCGAACGCGAGCGGTTGGTCAACGAGTACCACAACACCAACTATTCGGTGGTGGACATCGACCTGATCGAACGCATCTACGGGATTTTCTATCGCCAGAAAGTCTCAGGCATCGCCCGTCATGCCTTCCGTACCCTCACCACGGTGGAGAAAGCCACGGCCACCGGTGCCGGCGTGGAGCTGGCGGTGCGCAACAACGCCACCGGAGAGCTGACCGTGCGCCGTTATGACGCGGTGGTGCTGGCCACCGGTTACGAACGGCAGATGCACCGCACATTGCTGGCGCCACTTGAGCAATACCTGGGGAATTTCGAGGTAGACCGCAACTACAAGTTGATCACCGACGAGCGCTGCAAAGCGGCGATCTACATGCAGGGCTTCTGCCAGGCCAGCCATGGCCTGAGCGATACCTTGTTGTCGATCCTGCCGGTGCGCGCCGATGAAATCGCCGGTTCGCTGTATGAGCACGACAAGTATCGCGGACAGAGCCGTTCGGTGCGCGACCTGAAGCTGGCCACGGCATAACCCTGCCTACAACAATCGGCCTGCGGGCAATTTCTCAGAAACTTCCTACACTCACCTCACGTGTCCTGTCTTTCAGGCAGGGCGCGTTGACGGTTCGCTGTTCCCTCGCTTTGGCAGTCTGAACCCATCAGCCGGTCTCCCTGACTTGACGTGAAGTCGGTGGTGTTCCGGGCCGACTACGCCAAACGAAACAACCTGATCCAAATGACGCTGTTCTTACGCACAGGCCTGGTGGCGCTGTTGCTAGGCTTATCAAGTGTGACGCCGCAGGTTGGCGCGGCACCTGAGTCGCTGCAAGTGCTCGGGCGTTCCAGTGTGAGCGACTATTCGGTGTCCCTGGGGGAGGCCGACAAGAACTGGCTACGCCGCAAGGGGACGTTGCTGTTAGGGGCCTCGGCGCCGGATTACGCACCTTTCGGTATCACCAGCAACGGCCGCGACTATGAGGGTCTTACGGCTGACTATGCCCAATTGCTGGGGCAGATGTTGCACGTCGATGTGCGGGTGCAGCGCTACGCGTCACGGGAGGCATCGCTCCAGGCTTTGCGCAGTGGTGAGATCGACATGCTCGGAACGGCCAACGGCTTCGAAGCCAGCGACCCCGAGTTGGCGATGTCCCAGCCCTATGCCGATGACCTGCCCACCTTGGTGGCCCGGGTCGAGGATAGCCAGGATTTGCCCACGGACCTGGCGGGCATGCGCGTGGCGATGCTGTATCACTATCTGCCTACCGATACGGTCAAGGCGTTTTATCCGGATGCGGCCTTGCAGTTGTACCCCTCGACCTTGAGCGCGATCGGCGCCGTGGCGTTCGGGCAGGCCGACGTTTACCTGGGGGATTCGATCAGCTCCAATTACCTGATCAGCAAGAACTACCTGAACAACGTCCAACTGGCTGATTTCTCACGCATGGAAGTGCAGCCGTTCGCCTTTGCGGTCAGCCGCGAGAACGCACGCCTGCTGCGCATTATCAACGCCGCGCTACAAGCCATCCCCGCCAGTGAACGCATGAGCATCCTGCGCCGCTGGAGCGCTGGCGGCGCGAGCATCCCCGGTCAGCAACCTCTGCATTTCAGTGTCAAGGAACAGCGTTGGCTGGATGCCCATCCGCGGATCACGGTGGCCGTCAACCAGAACTTCCCGCCACTCACGTTTATCGATGAAGGGCATTTGCGGGGTATCAGCGCTGATGTGCTGGCCAGGATCAGCCTGCGCACCGGCCTGAAGTTCGATATCCAGTGGGGTACCTCGCTTCATGATGTGATCGGGCGCGTCAGCAGCGGTCGGGCCGACGTACTGGCCGCCGCGCCACCCAGCACCGAGCTTGAGGGGACGTTGCGTTTTACCCGGCCTTACCTGAGTAATCCGTTCGTGCTGGTGGCGTCCGTCGGGGGCAATGTCCCGTTGACGTTGGACCAGATGGAGGGCAAACGCCTGGCGCTGATTCGTGGCAATGCGCTGCGTGAATATCTGCTGGAACAATTTCCCCGGGTGCACCTGGTGCCGGCTGAAAACTCAGCGGACGCGATGTCCATGGTCGCCGCCGGTACGGTGGACGGCGCGATCAATTCGCTGATCAGCGCCCGCTATATGATTTCTCGCCAATACCGCGGCAAACTGCACATCACCAGTACCGTGGGGACATTGCCGGCGCGCGTGGCCCTGGCGACTCATCGTGATGCGCCGGAGCTGCATTCGATCCTGGACAAGGCGCTGCTGAGTATTTCTCCCGAAGAAATGGACGAGCTGACCAATCGTTGGCGCAGTGAAGTGGTGATCGACGACAGCTACTGGTTGCGCAACCGCACCACCATCGTCCAGGGGTTTGCCATCGCCGCGCTGCTGTTGCTGCTGGCATTGGGGTGGGCCTTTTACCTGCGGCGTCTGCTGGAGCAGCTGCGCGTGGCCAAGCAAAGCGCCGATGACGCCAATCGGGCCAAGACCACATTCCTGGCGACCATGAGCCATGAAATCCGCACCCCCATGAACGCGGTGATCGGCATGCTGGAACTGGCCCTGAAAAAAGCCGACCAGGGTGTCATGGACCGGCTCGCCATCGAAGTCGCGTCAGGCGCCGCCCGCGGCATGCTCGACTTGATCGGAGACATCCTCGACATCGCCCGCATCGAGTCAGGCAGGCTGTCGCTGACCCCGCAGCGGGCCAATCTGCGGGAGTTGATCGAATCGGTGGCGCGGATCTTTGAAGGCCTTGCCTGGCAGAAACAACTGGACTTGCAGCTTGAGCTCGACGCCGCGATCAACCGCGACGTATTGATCGATCCGTTGCGTTTCAAGCAGATCGTGTCGAACCTGCTGAGCAACGCCATCAAGTTCACCGAGCAGGGGCAGGTGCGCTTGAGTGTGCGAGCCGAACCGGGCGGTGACGCGCAGTGCCTGCCAATCCGCCTGCGTGTTGAAGATAGCGGCTGTGGTATTTCGGCCGAGGATCAGCGCCGCTTGTTCAGCCCTTTTACCCAGGCCAGCAACAACACCCAGTCGGCCCGCAGCGGCTCCGGGTTGGGGCTGGTGATCAGCCGCACGCTCTGCGAAATGATGGGCGGCACCCTGACGTTGAGCAGCGTGCCGGGGGAGGGCACGCAGATTGAAGTTCTGCTGAGCTTGCCGGCGCTCGAGGCCTTGGCTCAGGCGCCGTCGGCGCAAGTCGAGGCGCTGGCACCGGTGCGGGCGCTGAACATTCTGGTGGTGGACGACTACCCGGCCAACCGTCTGCTGCTGTCCCAGCAACTGAGCTATCTGGGTCATCGTGTCCGGGAAGCCGACGAGGGTGTCCAGGGGTTGCGCGCTTGGCGGGCTGAACGCTTCGATGTCGTCATTACCGACTGCAACATGCCGTTGATGAGCGGCTACGAACTGGCCCGCGCCATTCGCGAGGCGGAGCGGGCCGAGGGTTTGTCACCTGGGGTGATCCTGGGTTTCACGGCCAATGCCCAGCCCGAGGAAAAGGCCCGTTGTGTCGAAGCCGGCATGGACGATTGCCTGTTCAAACCCATCAGCCTCAAGGAGCTGAACAGCTGCCTGGCTTCGGTCACGCAGGATTGCGCCGCAGTGCCCGATGAACTGGCGCTTGCGTCGACCACCGGCGACATCGACTTGAGCAGCCTTGAACAATTGAGCGCAGGTGACACTGGTTCAATCAAAAAACTGCTAAAGGAACTGGTCAACAGCACTGCCCAGGACCAGGCGCAATTGATGCGTCTGCTCGCTCGCCAGGACCTGCCAGGGTTGGCTGACCTGGCGCACCGGGTCAAGGGCGGCGCGCTGATGATCAGGGCCCAGCGCCTGATTGCCGCCTGCGAAGCCCTGGAAAGTGCCTGCCGCGGGGGTGACCGGCCGTTGCTCGGCGCCGCCGTGGATGACGTGCGCCAAGCCATGGATGACCTGACTGAACGACTGGAGGCCTATGTGGCGGGGGAGCTTGCTTGCGCTGGGCCGCGAAGCGGTCCCCGCGGGTCTTCTCATGGCTAAGCGAGCCGCGTAGTCATCCCGAAGCTACATGCGAAGTACCTTTTTCCTCCCTTTTTTGGGATTCGTCCTACAGCGCCTATCAAAAGCTTCCTCTAGCCTGACGCCCCTTAACGATTGGGACGCCTGTCATGCCGAACAAAGCATTACGTATCATGATTGCCGACACGCAACATGCTCATCGAATGAGGCTTGAGCACCTGTTCAATCAACAGGGCTATTTTCGGATCGCCCCCGTGAGTGGCCTGCAGGAGCTGTTGACGCTGGTGGAATACGGCAGCGAGCCGTTCGACCTGGTCGTGGTCAATGCCGGCCTGGCGAAGGGCGCGCTGGACTTGCACGATTTCATCCTCGATAACCCACAGCTTCGTCACGCGCTGATTTACAACACCCCCCAGATCGGTCTGTCCTCGGCGGTTGTCGCGCGTCGGCCGAGCATGCACTTGAGCCCGGCCCAACTGCCTGACCTTGCGTCATTGGCGAGTCTGATGCAACGGGTTGATCCCCAGGCCTGCGAGTTGACGCGACCCTGGCTTCGCCCCCTCAGGCAAGGTCACGCAGGGTGAAGCTGCACCGTTGGTCGGCACTGTCAGACCTGACAGGTGGCTTGGCCCGGCGCCTGTGCAACAGTCCGAAGCAGTCATGGCATCGGCGCCGTTTGCATTTACGTGGGGAGTTGCCTTGAAAGACGTATTGATCGTGGATGACCACCCTGTCATACGAGGGGCATTGCGGCTCATTTGCCAGAACGAGGGGTTTACCGGAGTCAGGGACGCGGGCGGTGTCGCCGACGCCAGGGCGTTGATCAAGGAAAAGGCGCCAGACCTGGTAATTCTGGACCTGGTGATGAACGGATTCGATGGCATGGATCTGTTGGTCTGGATCATGGCCCAGTTCCCTGGGTGCGGGGTGCTGGTGTTCACTTCCCAGGACGCGCAGCACTTTTGCAACCGCTGCATTTCCGCCGGAGCCAGGGGCTTCGTGACTAAGAGAAGCGACCTGAAAGAGCTGATCAAGGCCATTCATGCGCTGAAATCCGGCTACTCCTATTTCCCTCAAATGCCGGTCAGGCTGGATTTTCAACAACGCACTGAACAGCAGACCCTGGAAACGCTCTCCACCCGTGAGTTGTCCATTCTGCGAATGCTGGCCATGGGAATGCGCGGCAAAGACATCGCCGAGGCGTTGTTCCTGAGTCCGAAAACCGTCAGCACCTACAAGACCCGTCTGCTGGAAAAACTCGGACTCAAGACGCTGGTGGGCCTGTCGGATTTCGCCAAGCGCAATCACCTTTGAATAACACCAGAACTTGTGGGAGCGGGCTTGCTCGCGAATGCGGAGTGTCAGTGAAGTAAATGTTTGCTGACACACCGCATTCGCGAGCAAGCCCGCTCCCATAGGGGGACTGTGGTGACTTGCAGTTTTTCTAGGTCCTTCATTGTTCTCCAAATAGAACGCTACGGCCGGTTTTTGCTGTCTAGTGCTTCAAGGGGGGCGGTTTTAAGCTATGTCCATCAAATCGCAGTACCTGATTTTGGAGACACAGCATGAAAAACATCATCGGCGTCTACACCAGCCCCCGAGCCCATTGGGTCGGTGACGGCTTCCCGGTTCGTACGCTGTTTTCCTACGATAACCTGGGCAAGCACATCAGCCCGTTCCTGCTGCTGGACCACGCCGCCCCCACGCAATTCGAACCCACCGCCGAGCGTCGCGGTGTTGGCCAGCACCCTCATCGCGGTTTCGAAACCGTGACCATCGTCTACCAGGGCGAATTGGAACACCGGGATTCCACTGGCAGCGGCGGCAAGATCGGCCCTGGCGACGTGCAATGGATGACAGCCGCTTCCGGGATCATTCATGAAGAGTTCCACTCCGAAGACTTCGCCCGGCAAGGCGGGTTCATGGAGATGGTCCAGCTGTGGGTCAACCTGCCCGCCAAAGACAAAATGGCCCCGGCCGGCTACCAGACGCTCCTCAAGGGCGACATTCCGAGCATCGACCTGAAGGACAACGCTGGCAGCCTGCGCCTGATTGCCGGCCGCTTCGAGGGGCACCAAGGCCCGGCGAAAACCTTTACGCCCATCGATGTCTGGGACATGCGCTTGAATGCCGAAAAAAACCTGACCCTCGACGTACACGATGGCCGCAACACCGCACTGGTGGTGTTGCGTGGCACGGTTCAGGTCAACGGTCGCGAGCGGGTCGAGGCCGGGCAACTGGCGCTGTTCGACCGGGCCGGCGAGCAGTTGCACCTGCACGCCAATCAAGACGCGGTGGTGTTGCTGCTCAGCGGTGAGCCCATCGACGAACCCATCGTTGGCCATGGTCCGTTCGTGATGAACAGCGAGCAGGAGATTCACCAGGCTTTCAACGATTTCCACTCCGGTCGTTTTGGCGCGATGGACGACTGAGGCGAAACAACAGCCACCTCAAAGCAATGTGGGAGCGGGCTTGCTCGCGAACGCGGTGTATCAGGCACATAGACGTTGACTGACACGCTGCATTCGCGAGCAAGCCCGCTCCCAC
>NZ_JABWQV010000225.1 GCF_014268615.1 Pseudomonas tehranensis
CGGGAGCAAGCTCCCTCGCCACAAAAGCCTAGAATGCCAGCCTTTATGAAGTCAGGCCTTTTTCTTGTAGGCGATGCAATCGATCTCGACCTTGCAATCAACCATCATATTGGCCTGCACACAAGCCCGGGCCGGGGCATGTTCGGGGCTGAAGTATTCGCCAAATACTTTGTTGAAACTCCAGAAGTCCCGCGGGTCCTCCAGCCACACACCGCAGCGCACCACATCCTCAAGGCCATAACCGGCCTCTTCAAGAATCGCGATCAGGTTCTTCATGGTCTGGTGGGTCTGCTCGACGATCCCGCCGACAATAATCTCGCCGTTCACCGCCGGCACCTGACCGGACACGTGCAGCCAGCCGTCGGCCTCCACGGCCCGGGCGAAGGGTCGTGGCTGGCCGCCGCCTGCGGTGCTGCCGGTGCCGTAGCGCGTAATGCTCATGGGTGTTTCTCCTTGCTTGTAGCCATCAAAGGTTCAATAGAATTAAAAACGGGTGTTCTTGAGAAATTCAGCCAGCCGCGGCGACTGCGGCCGTTCGAACAGTTCCTTCGGCGGGCCCTGCTCTTCGATGCGGCCCTGGTTCATGAACACGATCTTGTCGGACACCTCGAAGGCAAAGCGCATCTCGTGGGTCACCAGCAGCATGGTCATGCCGTCTTCGGCCAGCCCCTTGATCACATTCAGCACTTCGCCCACCAGTTCCGGGTCCAGGGCCGAGGTCACTTCGTCGAACAGCATCAGGCTAGGGTTCATGGCAATCGCCCGGGCGATTGCCACACGCTGCTGCTGGCCGCCGGACAACTGACCGGGAAAATGATCGCGCCGCTCCAGCAGGCCGACCCGCTCCAGCCATTTCTCGGCCAGGGCCACGGCTTGGTCCTTGGGCAGTTTTTTCACCTTGAGCAGGCCCAGGGTGACGTTCTGCAACGCCGTCAAATGAGGGAACAGGTTGAATTGCTGGAAGGCCATGCCGGTCATGGCCCGGTGCCGGGCGATGACTTTCTCCGGATGGCGCACGCGCTTGCCGTCCACCTCGTCATAGCCGATGGCCTCGCCATCGAGCACGATCTGCCCGCCCTGGAACTCCTCAAGCATGTTCACGCAACGCAGCAGCGTGGTTTTGCCCGAGCCACTGGAGCCGATCAGGGTGACCACATTGCCGCGCTGCATGCTCAGGTCCACGCCCTTGAGCACTTCCACCGGGCCGTATTGTTTGCGCAGACCGCGAATATCCAGCAGCGGTTGGGTGTTGGAGGGTTCTGTGTTGGAGAGCCCCGTATGGGAGAGATTCGAAACGTCAGTCATGGCAAAGCCACCCGCTTTTCAATGTGCCGCCCGAGCAATTCGATGGCGTAGTTGATGATGAAAAAGAGAAAACCGGCGAACAGGTAAAACTCCAGGGTCATGAAGGTCCGGGCGATGATCTGCTGAGTGCTGAGCAGCAGTTCGGCAACGCCGATCACCGACAACAGGGTCGAAGCCTTGACGATTTCGGTGGAGGAATTGACCCAGGTCGGCAAGATCTGCCGCAGCGCCTGGGGCAACAGCACGTAACCCAGCGCCTGGAAGAAGGTCAGGCCGATGGCCTGGCTTGCTTCCATCTGCCCACGGGGCAAGGCCTGCAACGCGCCGCGCACGATCTCGGCCACATGGGAGCCGCAAAACAGTGTCAGGCCCAAAGCGCCGGCCTCGAATGCGCCGATCTGCCAGCCCAGGGCCGGGGCCATGTAGAAGCAGGCCAGCACCAACACGAACACCGGGGTGCCGCGAATCACGTCGACGTAGAAACGAAACGGCGCGCGCATCCAGAAGCGGCCGTAAGTCAGCACCAGCCCGGCGAACAGGCCGATCAGCGTGCCTAACAAAATCGCCAGCACCGAGCACTGCACGCTGGTCAGGAACCCGGCCCACAGCGTCTCCCGGGCGACCCACAACTCATGTAACCAACTGGGGGATTCGTACATGGAACACTCCTAACGGCGGATCGCCAGGCGCTGCTCGAAATAGCGCAACAGCATGGCAATGAGGTAACAGGCCGCGACATACAGGGCCGTGGTCACCAGCCAGGTCTCAATGACCCGGTAGCTTTCCACGTTGATCTTGCGGGCGTAATAGGTCAGCTCCGGCACGGCAATCGCCGCCGCCAATGAGGTGTCCTTGAACAGCGAAATGAAGTTGTTCGACAAGGCCGGCAACACGTTGCGCAGCATCACCGGCACGGTGACGTAGGCCTTGACTTGCCACTCGCCCAAACCGATGGCCAGCCCCGCTTCACGCTGGCCCTTGTGAATGCTCAGCAGCCCGCCACGGAACACTTCGGTCAGATAGGCCCCGGCGTACAGCGAGAGCGTGATGACGAATGAGGGGATTTTGTCCAGGCGAATACCCAGGCTTGGTAACGCGAAGTAGATCAGCAGGATCAGCACCAGGATCGGCGTATTGCGGATCACCGTGACATAGACCGAGGCCAGCACCCGCAACGCGCGGTGCTTGCTCAGCAGCGCGAAGGCCATCAGCAGGCCGATCACGCAACCGATGGCGATGGACACCAGCGCCAGGGAAAGCCCCAGGCCGAGCCCCGCCAGCAAGGTGTCGAAATCGCGCCAGACGGCGGCAAAGTTCAACTGATAATTCATGGTCGACAGTACCTTCAACGGGGCGCCTTCAAAGGACGCCCCGGGCTCACGGGATCATTTGAACTCGACGGGGAAACCAATGGCCGGCGACGGCAGCTCGACGCCAAACCATTGCTTGAACGATGCCGCATAGGTGGGGAATTCCACACCGGTCATGGCTTCATGCAGGGTGGTATTGACGAAGTTCAACCAGTCCTGGTCGCCGCGCTTGACCGCGCAGGCGTAGGTTTGTGGACTCCAGGCATAGGCCGGGCTGCGATAGCGACCGGGGTTCTGCACCATCAGGTATTTGACCGAAGACTGGTCGGTAGCGGCGGCATCTGCACGACCGGAGTTCACCGCCTGGTACATCAGATCGACGCTGTCGTACTGGTCGACCTTGGCGTTGGGCAGTGCCTGATGCACCAGCTCTTCAGCGTAGACGTTCTGCAACACGGCCACGGTGACGTCATCGCCGGCGGCCTTGAGGTCTTCGATCTCCTTGTACTTGCTGTTGGCCGGCAGCAGCAGGCCCACGCCTTCGCGGTAATACGGCAGCGTGAACGCCACTTGCTGGGCACGACTGGCGGTGACGGTGATGAACTGGCAGCTCATGTCGACCTTGTCAGTCAACAGGTTCGGAATGCGCGCATCGGACGACTGCACCACAAACTCGACCTTTTCCGGGTCATTGAACAGGCCCTTGGCGACCATCCGCGCGATGTCGATATCAAAACCCTGCAACTTGCCATCCGCTCCCTGGAAGTGCCACGGCGCATTGGTGCTGCCCGTGCCGACGATCAATTTGCCGCGCTGCAGCACGCTATCAAGCTTGCTGTCCGCCGCTTGAGCGACACCCATGGCAGCCGTCGTGGCCGCGAAGATAAAAACACACGCTTTGAACAAGGAAGGTCGGCGATGCATGGCAAGCACTCCTGAGTCAGTTTATTCCGCTATACCGGAACTTAGTATGTAACAACGGAATAGACAGCAGAAAGTGTGCCACAGGCTGGCGGCGTGGAGGTAAGAAAAATGGAAAGCCAATGAAATCAGAAAGATGGCAGGCGCAGAGGGATCAACAGGGGCGCCGGCACATGCCCCGGGACTGCTACTGTTGGCTACAGCCGCCGGGTAGCAAGGCCCCATACAGGGTGCCGACGATACTTTTTCGCACCAAAACGGAGCCGCTGAACTGTCAACTCTGACAGTAGCGATGCCCGGCCGTGTTGCTTATGGTTGCGAGTACCCGTGTCGATGAAGGGAAGCGAGCCATGAATTCATTCATCACTCACATCGCCTCAGCCAAGGACTATCGCAAGGCGCTCAAGACCTGGCGCCCGGTGGTCTTCTATTTCGGCCACCCGCACTGCTACGCCTGTAGCTGGGCCGAGCCGCTGTTTTGCAGGGTGGCCGAGACGTTCAAGGATCGGGCGGTGATCTACAAATTGAGTACCGACGAATCACCCCGGCACCCGGACGTCACCGGGACACCCACTGTGCTGTTTTATAAGGATGGCAAGTTACGCCGCAAGCTCAAGGGCGTCGGCGATCAGGGCTCGCTGACCCGGAACTTTGCCGAACACATCGGCCGAACCAAACCCAGGCGGCCGCCTCGTTCGCCGCGTCGTGACTTGCACTGGTTACGTCAGCGACTGCGAACCGTGTGCACCACCCGCCGGGCAAGGAAGCTCGTAAGGTTGCGAGCAACGCTTCGATAACGGCGTGGTTATCTTGCACTAGCAGACAAGTATTCTGTGGGAGCGAGCCTGCTCGCGATGACGGAGTCTCAGTCAATGTTGATGTTGATGTTGATGTTGAATGACCTGACGCTATCGCGAGCAGGCTCGCTCCCACAATTGGTCGGCGATGTTCCAGGAAATGCAAATCTTCGCTCTATTTGCGTTTGTAACTTTTGTTTCCACCAGGTGTGAGGCAATAGACCCGCCCCGGGGTCGACGCCTGCACCTAGCGTCCGCAAAACCTCACTCTGGACAACTTCCGCAAATCCCCCTCGCGGTAATAATCGTCCGTCCAGCTGTCATCCACTGCTAGCGGCTTGACCTGCTTGAGCGCCAGTTTTTTTGCGAAATAGCGAAAGCGGTAGTGCTCATAGAAGCGCAGCAACTCAAGGCCGTAGCGGTCGGCCAGGTCGGTGTCGCCCTGGATGATGAGGTAGTTCTCGTCGTTGCCGCTGCTGGCCGCGGCGCTGAGGTTGTGGCTGCCGCTGATGATGGTCGGCGTGTCGCTGGTGAAGTCGGTGACGACCGCTTTGGTGTGCACCAGCAAGTTGCCTTTCTGGCCTTTCATGTTTTCCCTGAGCCAGCCCTCCAGGCCGGTATTGAGCAACGCGGTGGCGGCGAATTCGGCGGTGCGGTCGGCATGAAAGCCAGTGATGCGGCTGGTGGTGTTCTGCAGGCCGTAACGCAGCACGTCGTCGTTGGGTTGGCCGAGCAAGGCATCGAGGATCCGGTCGGGCAAGGCGAAGGCGGTGACGAACAGGAGGTCCTTGCGAGCGCCATTGATGATATCGACGAAACGATCCAGATCGCCCTCTCCGGTACGCGGCGAGAACCCGGTGAACAGTGGCTCCTCGGGAGCCATGGGATTATTCCGATTGATCCACTGACGCGTGGCCCCCACGTCCTCGGGTGCGGCCCAGATCTGCTCGAACACCTGGCGATAGCTGTCGCTGACCCGCGGGTCGTCGAGCACATGAATAACGTTGGCCTGGCGGTAGACGCCATTGGCGGTGAAATTGGTGCTGCCGCACAGCACGGCCTCGGGGTGTAATGAGCCGGTGTCGTCGACCTTGCTCAGCACGATGAACTTGTCGTGGAAAATATTGTGCGTGACACGCCCGCGCTTGTTGGCCGCCGGCAGTGCTGCGAGGCTGGCTTCGTTGCGCAATGTGCCGTCGTCTCCCGGCTCGGCGTGGTACAGCACCCGTACCCGCGCGCCCCGTGCGAAAGCGGCGTTCACAGCCGCGACGATCACCGGCAGTTCATATTCATAAATCGCAACGTCCAAGGCCCAACTGGCGTTCAGGGCCCGGTCGATGAAACCGGTCAAGCGTCCCAGCAAACCATTTTCCAGCCAGCGGCGCGGCGCGTCGGGCCAGTCATCGATGGACAGGTTTTTGTTGGCGTCGATCAACGCGTCCAACTCGGGAAATTTGCGCTGGAAGGCCTGGCTGGCCGCCACGGCACGGTTGAAGATGACCCCCTGGTTGCTTGGCTGACCATCGTCACTGGTCACTGACACCTCAAGTGATTCCCCCAGTTGCGGCGCGTCAGGGCTGCCATAGGCCAAGTGCACGCGGTAGTGAATGGCCACGCCGGGGTTGATGGCGTAGTCGGCCCAGCGAAACTTCTGCAGCGGTGCTTTATCGCTCGGCGTAGCGCGAAACTGCGGGAACGTGTGCACTTTGTCGGGGAAGGTCAGGCTGTTGAACAGGAACAGCCAGGGTTTGGTGCCGTGCTGCTTCTCGATGGCAAAGCCGAGCAACCCTTTGCGCCGGGATTCAGCCAGGTCCATGGCGAGCAACACACCGTTAGTGCCGGCGTAGGCCTTGACCCGAAAATCGTCCTGGGCGTTGGTGACGAGTACGCGCATGGTTCACTCCTGTGAGGGACTGCCTGAGCATAGAGCAGTGATCCGGGTTGAGGGGGCAGATCCGAGACCGAGGTGATGCCTTCGCGAGCAAGCCCGCTCCCACATTTGATCTTCTGTGAACAGATAATGCGTAAACACCGCAGAACCCGTGTGGGAGCGGGCTTGCTCGCGAAGGCGCCCGACCAGACACCTCGCACTCAAACCACCTCATCAATATGCCGATACTGCGCCCCCAACTGCCCCGCCAATTGCCGGGCCCGGCCCAGGCGAATCGGTCCGCGTTCGATGTCGATCAACAGGCATGGGCAATCAAGGGGCGGCAGTGTCAGCTGCTCTTTGACTCGCCCATCGGTCATCAGCAACACCCGCTGTTGCTCTGTCGGGTAGCGCTTGCGCCGGGCCGCCAACCAGCGTCCGGCCTCGTTCAGCGCCGCCAGCAACGGCGTGCCACCGCCGGCGCCCAACCCGTCAAGCCAGTCCCGTAGCCCGGCCGAGGCCTTGAGCCCTTGCACCTGCCAGGCCGGTGCGCTGCCGCTGGCCGTCAGCAGCGCCAGCCGGGCGCGTTGGCGGTAGGCGTCATCGAACAGTTGCGCCAGCAGGCCTTTGCCATCGCTCAAGGCTTGATGACGACGAGTCGAGGCCGAGGCGTCGACGATGACCAGCCACAGCTCATGGGGCGAACGATGGCGTTGCTGAAAACGCAGGTCTTCGCGCAGGCGTGGACGGCCAACGAGCAAGGTGCCCGGCCAGTTCACCGCCCCGCTGGCCGCCGCTTTGCTGCGGCCCTGGCGCCCCTGATCCAAGCGTCCCGCACGGGGTCTGGCATTCACCCCCGCGGGCGAACGGGGGCGAATGCCTAGGGCTTTTTTGGCCAGCTCGGCACATCACGCCGAGCACCGGTGGGCAATGCCCGGGCCGGCAGGTCACCCCACTGCCCCTGGCCTTCGTCCGGCCTGGCGGTTTGATCGGAGCTGGTTGGCGGCGCCTGGGACGGCGCAGGGGCCGAAGGCTCGCGCCGGCGATGACGCAAGGCAAACTCGGCGACCGCATCAATGTCTTCAACGGCAATGGCCTCCGCCCCGCGCCACGCAGCATGGGCGCGGGCGGCCCGCAGCCAGACCAGGTCGGCGCGCAAGCCATCGACCCCGGCAGCAAAACAACGCTCGGTGATCTGCGCCAACGCTTGGTCATCCAGAGGAATCTGCATCAACCGGTCGCGAGCCTGCTGGCAGCGTTCGCGCAGTTGCTGTTGGGTCGGTTCCCACTGCGCGCAGAACGCTGCCGGATCGCTGTCGAAATCCAGCCGCCGACGAATGATCTGCCCGCGCTCCACCGGTGCGGTGTGACCGTCCAAGACCACGTTCAGGCCGAAACGGTCGAGCAACTGCGGACGCAATTCACCTTCTTCCGGGTTCATGGTGCCGATCAATACAAAACGCGCCGGATGCCGGTGTGAGAGACCGTCGCGCTCGATCAGGTTGGTGCCGCTGGCGGCCACGTCCAACAACAGGTCCACCAGATGATCAGGCAGCAGGTTCACTTCATCGACGTACAACACGCCACCGTCGGCCTTGGCCAGCACGCCGGGAGAGAACTGCGCGCGCCCTTCCCCCAGGGCCACGTCCAGATCCAGGGTGCCCACCAAACGTTCCTCGGTGGCGCCCAGGGGCAAGGTGACGAACTGACCACTGGCCAGCAGATCGGCCAGGCCTCGAGCCAGGGTGGACTTGGCCATGCCACGCGGGCCTTCAATCAGCACTCCGCCGATTTTCGGATCGATCGCCGCCAGGCACAGGGCCAGTTTCAAGTCATCGGCCCCGACCACGGCGCAGAGCGGGAAATGGGGAATGTCGGTCATGGTCGATTCTCAAAGATGGTCGGTAAGGTCGGTTTGGAGAAAGTCTTTGTGGCGAGGGGATTTATCCCCGCTG
>NZ_JABWQV010000226.1 GCF_014268615.1 Pseudomonas tehranensis
AAGATCGCAGCCTTCGGCAGCGCCTACAGGGCCAGTGGCCACACGTTAGGGTTTGTCCGGCTTGGCCAGCAGTGTATAGACGCAGGGCAAGACGAACAGTGTGAACAACGTGCCAATCGACATCCCGGTGGCGATCACCAAGCCGATGTCGAAGCGGCTCACCGCCCCGGCCCCGGTAGCGAGGATCAATGGCACCATGCCAAATACCGTCGCCGCGGTGGTCATCAGTACGGGACGCAAACGAATCGATGCGGCTTGCTCCACGGCCTCCCGTGGGGTTAGCCCCTGTTCCCTGCGCAGCTGGTTGGTGAATTCAACGATCAGGATCCCGTGCTTGCTGATCAGGCCGATCAGCGTCACCAGTCCTACCTGGGTGTAAATGTTCATGCTCGACCAGCCGAGGAATAGCGGAATCAAGGCGCCGCAAATCGACAGCGGTACTGTCACCAGAATCACCAGCGGGTCCCGGAAGCTTTCGAACTGGGCGGCCAACACCAGGAAGATGATCGCCAGAGCCAGGGCAAAGGTGACCCACAGCGCGCTGCCTTCCTGGACGAACTGTCGCGACGCCCCTGCGTAGTCGAAAGCGAACCCTACCGGAGCCTCTTCTTGGGCAATCTGGCGGACCGTCTCGATGGCCTCGCCCATACTCACGATGGGAAAACCCGAAATCGTCACCGCGTTGAGTTGCTGGAACTGATTCAACTGCCGTGGTCGCGCCCGATCGCTGACTTTGATCAGCGTCGACAGCGGCAGCAATTCACCCTGGGTATTTTTTACGTAGTAGTTGTTCAACCAGTCCGGATTGTCCCGGAACGGCCGTTCGACCTGGGCGATGACCTTGTAGCTGCGCCCTTCGATGGTAAAACGGTTGATCTCGGCTTCACCCAGCAGGGTGGCGAGTGTGCCGCCCAGGTCTTGCATCGAGACGCCCATCTGGGCGGCCTTGGCACGATCGATGTCCACGACGACTTCGGGTTTGTCGAAAGCCAGGTCAACGTCCATGAAAGCGAACTTGCCGGATTCCAGTGCGCGCTTTTTGACCCGATCGGCAACCTGCAGCAGCGTTGCATAGTCCTTGGGCGAGTTGATGACGAACGCAAATGGCAAGCCTTCGCCGGTGCCAGGCAGGGAGGGTAGGTTGAAACCGAATATTTGCAGGCCGGGGATGTTCTCCAGCTTGGCCTGGACTTCAGGCAGGATTTCCATCTGGCTGCGGCGGCGTTCGTTCCAGGGTTTGAGCAGGAAGCCGCCGATGCCGGATTGCACGCCGTTGTATCCGTTGATCTGGAACGAGGAGTAGTACTCCGGGAACTCCTTGAAGATGGTGATGAAATGATCGGTGTAGCTGTTCAGGTAGTCGAGGTTGGTGGGCTGTGGGGCATTGGCCATCATGAAGATGATGCCCTGGTCTTCATCGGGGGCCAGCTCGGACTTGGTGAACATGATCAGCACCGGAATCAGCAGCAGCACCATCACCGCGAACACCAGCACCACAGGCCGGGTATTGAGCATGCCGTGAAGCATGCGCTGGTAGCGGTTTTTAAGACGTTCGAAAACCACGTCCAGTCTATGAGCCAGTCCCGAGGGGTTCTCCTCGTGACGCAATAGCATGGCGCACATCATGGGCGAGAGGGTCAGTGCGACGATCCCGGAAATCACCACTGCCCCAGCGAGGGTCAGCGCGAACTCCTTGAACAGCGCCCCCGTGATCCCCTCCAACAGACCGATCGGCGCGTACACCGCCGCCAGCGTGATGGTCATCGAGACCACCGGCATAGCGATCTCCCGGGCACCTTCAATTGCAGCGTCGAACGGACTTTTGCCTTCCTCGATGTGCCGGTGGATGTTTTCCACCACCACGATCGCGTCATCCACCACAAGACCAATTGCCAGCACCATGGCGAGCAGCGTCAGGAGGTTTATCGAGTAACCCATCAACTGCATGAAGAACATCACGCCAATCATCGACAGCGGGATGGTCACCACCGGGATGGCCACCGAGCGCAGGGCGCCTAAGAACAGGAACACCACGACGATGACAATCAGCACCGCCTCGAAGAGGGTTTTGACCACCTCGTCGATGGAAGCCTGGATGAACAGGGTGGCGTCGTAGGCGATCTCGGCCTTGAGGTTGGCCGGCAGTTGGGCCTCCAGATCCGGCATGATCCTGCGCACTTCCTTGATCACGTCCAGCGGGTTCGCGCCGGGGGTGGCCTTGATGCCGATGTACACCGAGGGCGTGCCACCGAAGGAGCTGATGGTGTCGTAGTTCTCGGCGCCCATCTCCACCCGGGCGACATCGCGCAGCAGCACGCGGCTGTCGCCGTCGGTCTTGAGCGGGATCGCCGCGAAGGCCTCGGCGGACTTGAGTTCGGTGTTGGCGTTGATACTGGTGACCACGTATTCGCCTTTCACCTCACCGGCGGCCGAGAGGAAGTTGTACTGGCGCACGGCATCGGTCACGTCGGCGGCGGTGAGGCCGAAACCGGCAAGCTTGACCGGATCCAGCCACAGGCGCATGGCGAAGACCTGGTTGCCGAGGATCTCCGCTTCGGCCATGCCCGGCAATGTCGCCAGTTTGGGCTGGACCACCCGTGACAGGTAGTCGGTGATCTGCGGGTTGTTCAGTTCCTTACTGAAAAAACTGATGTACATCAGTGCCGAGGCATCGGCGGCCTCGCGGCTGAGCACCGGGTCTTCAGCATCTTGGGGTAGCTGGTTCTTGACTTCGTTGGCCTTGGCCAGCAGCTCGGTAAAAAGCCGGTCGCTGTTGGAGCCGATGCGGGCGTAGACCGATATCACCGAAAAGTTCTGACGGCTGACCGAGGTCATGTAGTCGATGCCCTCGGCGCTGGCCAGACTCTGTTGCATCGGTTGGGTGATATAGCCCTGGATGGTCTCGGCGTTGGCCCCGGGGTAGGCGGTGGTCACCGTGATCAGGGCGTTCTCCATCTGCGGGTACTGGCGCAGGGGCAGCTTGCTCCAGGCCTGGAAACCCAGCAGCACGATCAGCAGGCTGACCACGGTGGCGAGCACCGGACGGCGGATGAACGGATCAGTAAAAGCCATGAGGGTTCCTTGATCAGTCCGCAGGGGGCGGGCTGTTCTGTTCGGTCAGGGTCTTGTCGTCGCTGATAGCGATGGGCGTGCCGTTATCCAGTTTGATCTGGCCGGCGATCACGACCTGTTCGCCGCTCTGCACGCCTTTGGAAACCAACACCTGCCCATCACGTCGCTCACCGGTTTCGACGAATCGCCGTTCGGCGATCAGGATCGGCTGGCCCTTGTCATCTTTTTCGACGTTGCCGTCGTCGGTCTTCTTCTGCGTCACGACGTACATGGAGTTGCCGTATAGGGTGTAGGTCACGGCGCTTTCTGGCACGACGATGGCGTTGGCCTTGTCCGGCAAGATCACCTGCAGGCTGGCGAACATGCCGGGCAACAGCCTGCCGTCGGGGTTGCCCAGGGTGGCGCGTACCAGCACATTGCGAGTGCTGTCTTCGATCTTGGGATTGATAGCGCTGATGGCGCCGACGAAGGTCTGGCCGGGATAGGCCGAGACACTGACGTTGACTGCCTGGCCAACCGCGAGCATGGGTACCGCTTGCTCGGGAAGGTAGAAATCCGCATACAGGCTGCTCAGGTCCTGCAGGGTGGCGATCACCGTGCCGCTGGCCAAGTAGTCGCCGACGTCCACCTGGCGAATGCCGATGGTGCCGCTGAAAGGCGCGACGATGTGTTTCTTGGCCAGTGAAGCCTTGAGCTGGTTGACCGTGGCCTGGTTCTTTTTCAACTGCGCCGCGAGCCGGTCGAATTCGCCCTTTGAGATCGCCTGGCTGCCCACCAGTTGCCGGCCCCGGCCAAAATCCAGTTTCGACAGCTCAAGGTCGGCCACGGCGGTTTCCAGCAGCGCGCTTTCGACGTCACTGTCCAGTTGCACCAGTGGCTGGCCGGCCTTGACCTTTTGCCCCGACTGGAACTGCACCTTCTGCACCGTCCCGGCAATCTCCAGGCTCAGGTCTACGCCTTGCAGCGCGGTGAGGCTGCCGACGGTGGGCAGGCGAGTTTGCCAAGGCTGCTCGACAGCCGTGGCCACGGCCACGCTGACCGGCGGTTTGGGGGCAGAAAACATCTGGATCTGCTGGTAAACGGAGAAGGCCTTGTAGCCGGCCAGTAGCAGTACCACCAGCAGGACAACACCCAACATGATCAGCATGCGGCGTCGCAGCATGTTCCACTTCCTTGGAAATAAGCCGAGAGAAAAGACAGACAGGCGGGCACATTACTCCGAGTGCGCGACCGATTCAAAACGATGTTTGTCGATAATGTGTAAGGGGTTTTCCCAAAAGCTCGCCGCCCGCTTGTCAGATCAAATGCAAATGGTTGTCCCAGAGCCCCGCCGGCAGATCCAGTGGTTTTGCAACCAGTTGTGACTGTCGACAATCGTAAAAGCGGCAACGGCCCTGACCCGATGTCACGACGAAACCGTCGGCCACCGCACCCACACCGGCGCAGTCCGGCAGAGGCGCATCCAGGCGTGCTTCGCCGCTGTCCAGGTCCCAGATAAAAAAACGGTTGCCACGGGGCGCTGTCAGGGCCACCAGGCGCAGGTCGCTGTGTACGGCAACGCTGGCGGTGTAATGACCCATGGCCTGCAATTGATGCTCGGCCACCGGGAATGCCTGGAACGGCTGGCCCGGACGCTTGATCGCCAGCAGCTCGGAGGATTCGTGGGGATCGCCCATGAATTGCTGGCCGCAAACGATGGTGCCATCGCTGGCGATGCCCATGTGGCGCACGCTGTTCATCGATTGGGCGAGGGTTTCCTTGCTCAGCAGTGTGCCATCGCGCTGCATCAGCACCAGGCTCGGCTCCATGGCATTGAGGTTCATCTCGACGCGGCTTTCGGCCTCGGTGCGGATGCCGCCGTTGGCGACCACCAGCGTTTCGCCGTCGGGCATCCACGACACTTGATGAGGGCCGATGCCGTGAGTGGACAGTTCGCCGCTGTGCACCAAGCGTTCGCCTTCGAAACGGTACACACCCAGCAGGCCACGACCCGGATCGGTCGTGTCGTTCTCGGTGGCGTACAGCCATTCGCCGCTTTTGTGAATCACCGCGTGCCCATAGAAATGCCGATTCGGCAACGAGGTGAGGGTCTGCAGCAGCGTACCGTCGCGCAGGTCGATCAGGTAGCTTTCGGTGCCTGGACGACGGGCGACGAACAGCGCAATCGGTTGTGTCGGATGGTCAATGATGTCATGGCAGCGCTGCGTGACCTGGGTGGCGAACACCCGACTGCCGTCCAGTCGATAGCCCACGGCGTAGTGCTTGCCGTCGCTATCGTCCCGTGCCGAGAGCAGGAGCGGACTCCTGTCCTTTTGCTTGAACAGCGTCCAGCCGCCCAGGGTAACGGCGCCGAGCAGCAGGCTGCCCAGTGCCAGAGCCTGACGTCGAAACATGATCAGTCACCGTCGTTGGCATTGAAGCCCAATTGAATACCCAGCGCCTTGGCCAGTTCGCCTTCGTGCAGGCGATGGACCACGTTGAGGCTGTCGTACAGTTCGTTGAGCTGCTGGCGTCCGGCGTCGTCCCCGAGCATTTCGGTCAGCGAGCGCTGGCTGTCGGCGAACAGTTTCAACGAGCTGTCGTAGGCCGCGTCGATCTTGTCGGCCAAGGGTTTCTGCTCGCTTGGCAACAGGCTGCGCAGGCCCTTGTTATCCACGCCGACCCAGACGGTCCTGGCCGCGCTCAGGCTGGCTTGCAGGCCCTGCAACGACGACTGGCTGCGCCAGGCATCGGCCTGGAAAGGTTGTGGTACGCCTTTGCTCTGGCGACCCATCGGTGTGCCGAGTTTCTTCTTCAAGGTGTCCAGGGCGGTAACCTGGACTCGCAGCAAATCGGCGATTGCTTCGTGGGAATCGGCGTAGCGCTGGTTCGGAAACTTGCTCATCTGGGCGAGCATGCCGTCGTTGGTATTCCAGCGTGACAGGATATCTTCGGCCAATTGCTTCTGACGTTCGCCAATGGCGATCAGCAGCGGGCAGTACTTGGCTTTTTGCGCGTTGTCGGCCATGTCGATCCTGGCGTCGAACAGCAGGTACTCATAGGCTGAGAGGCCCTGGACCACCACGCTGGACTTGGCCAGGCCGGCAACGTCGATCTGCGGCTGGCTGTTGACCAGTTGCTCGACCTGACGGCCCACCAGGTTTTTCTTGTCCGGCCAGAATTGCACCTGCCAGGCGCGATTGCCCTCGGCCAGTGGACCGATCAGCAGCGGTTGCAACTCGGCCCAGGCTTTTTGTGCCTTGAGGAAGTCGGCGCGGGCGGTCTCCAGGTTTTCCTTGCCCTGGCAGAACGCCAGGGCGCTGGTTGCCAGTTGCCGGTCGGCCTCAACCCAGCGGCTGTAGGTGGGCAGGATCACTTGCTTGGCGATAGCCGCCGAAGTGACCGCTTGCGGATCCTGGGGCGAGCACGCGCCGAGGACGATGGCGGCGAGGCTGGTAAACAACAACTTGGGACGGAACATGTCGGGCTCCCGTTTTTCGGAGAATGCGATTAAAGGGAATTCAGGAACGCCAGCAACGCCGCGCGTTGCTCGGCATTGAACGCTAGAACCTGTCGTTGCGCCGCTTGCGCTTCGCCGCCATGCCATAGCACGGCTTCGAGCAGGTTGCGCGCGCGACCGTCGTGCAGGAACTGGGTGTGACCACCGACGGCTTCGGTCAGACCGATGCCCCACAGCGGTGGGGTCCGCCAGTCACGGCCGCTGGCCTTGAATTCGCTGCGGTTGTCGGCCAGGCCTTCACCCATGTCGTGCAACAGCAGGTCGGTGTAGGGGCGAATGACCTGGTTCGCCAGTTCCGGTTCGGCAGCGTTGGCGGCCGTGGTGTACTTCGGGGTATGGCAGGACTGGCAGCCGGCCTGGAAAAACAGATTCTTGCCGGCCAGCACCTGGGGCGAGTTCACCTCGCGCCGGGCCGGTACGGCGACGTTGCGGCTGTAGAACAGCACCAGTCGCAGAATGTTGTCGCTGACTTCCGGCTCGCCATCGGCGCCGTTGCCGTTCGGCGCGCGCTTGCAGTCGACCTGGGCATCGGTGCAGTCGTCGAAGGGGCGCAGGCTTGTCGTAAGCCCCATGTCACCGGAAAAGGCGTGGACGTTCTGCTGATTGAGGTTCGGCTGGCCGGCCTTCCAGCCGAAACGCCCCAATACGGTCTTTTGCTGAACATCGTCCCAGACCTGGTTCGGCCGGCCGAGGATGCCGTTGTTCTCCCGTGCCTGGGCTTGGGCGTTGGCCAGGAGCGCTTCATCGGGGATGGCTTCGAGCAGCCCCAGGCCGATCATCGGCGGTGCGACGCGGGCCGAAAAGCGTGTGTCGGGGTGCATCGGGCCGTAGCCCAGTTGGGTGATCTGCAGTTGCGGCTTGCGCAGTTCTACAACGGTGCCGTCGTCGAAGCGCACCGGGACCGGCGTGTAATCGACCCGCACCTTGCCTTCGGGGACAACGCCGGGCACGGACATGTCCTGCAATTGCCCGCCATAGGTCGGCTCCGGCACCACCCCCAGTTGTTCGATGACCTTGGCGTAGGCCGGAGCATCGGGAATCGACAGGCGCACCAGCATCGACACCGCGCTGGCCGCGTCCGGTGCCGGCGGATGGCCGCGACCGTCCTTGACGTGACAGTTCTGGCAGGCGTTGGTATTGAACAATGGCCCCAGACCGTCCCGGGCGGTGGTGGTCGAGGGCGCGATTACCCAGGGGCTGCGGAAAAAACTGTTGCCCACGGCGAAGTCCACGCGCCGCGAAGGTGGCAGGTTGGCCGAGGGTAGGGAAAAGGCGTTCTGATCACTCTTGCGCACCGTCGCGGCGCCACCGGACCGGGCTTCGCCGGGTTCGGCCTGGGTAAAACGCGGGGCGTCGTCGCAGGCACTCAGGCCCAGGGCCATGAACAGAGCGCATAAGCGAAGAGGCAACGACGGCATTGGGCTTCCTGGAAGACGAGTGAAACGAGGGCGCAAAGTCTAACAGGGCGGGGGAGTTTGAATAAGAGGAATTATCGTTTGGTTGGAAGCGATCGCTCTTGCTATGGGGGCGGCACACTGCTCCCTTAGGCTTGCTGATTCCCTGTGGCGA
>NZ_JABWQV010000227.1 GCF_014268615.1 Pseudomonas tehranensis
GGCCCCCTGCCGCCACTGATGGCACCTATAACCCACACTCATCGCGTGCCTTATTCAGACTGGCCGCGATGTCGTTTTCAGGATTTATTGAACACGCATTCAATTTAGGCATGGCAATTGCTCTATCGATGTAAAGCCCGTCTGCTGTGTAGAGACCAAGGGCAACAACCAATAAAAAGAGCCTCCGCCTGAGGCCATCACTTGCTTTGTGTGAGGAGATACCGCGATGACGACGTCCAACCCAGGGGCTCAATCCCAGAACCGTGCGCCTCAATCCATCGGCTTTTTGCTGCTGGACAATTTCACGCTCATTTCCCTGGCGTCCGCGGTGGAGCCGCTGCGCATGGCCAACCAGCTGTCCGGTCGCGAGCTGTATCGCTGGACCACCCTCACCGTTGATGGCGGCCAGGTCTGGGCCAGTGATGGTTTACAAATCACGCCGGACGCGGCCATGCACAAAGCGCCGCCTATCGATACCGTCATTGTGTGTGGCGGCGTTGGCATTCAGCGCACCGTCACCCGTGAACACGTGTCATGGCTGCAAAGCCAGGCCCGTCAGTCCCGGCGCCTCGGCGCGGTCTGCACCGGCAGTTGGGCCTTGGCCTGCGCGGGTCTGCTCGATGGCTTCGATTGCAGTGTGCACTGGGAATGTCTGGCGGCAATGCAGGAAGCCTTTCCGCGGGTATCGATGAGCACCCGTCTGTTCACCCTCGACCGCAACCGCTTCACCAGTTCCGGCGGCACGGCGCCACTGGACATGATGCTGCACCTGATCAGCCGCGATCACGGCCGCGAGTTGTCGGCAGCGATCTCCGAAATGTTTGTCTATGAGCGCATTCGCAACGAGCAGGATCACCAGCGCGTGCCACTCAAGCACATGCTTGGCACCAATCAGCCGAAGTTGCAGGAAATCGTCGCGCTGATGGAAGCCAATCTCGAAGAGCCGATCGACCTGGACGAACTGGCGGTGTACGTCGCCGTCTCCCGGCGCCAGTTGGAGCGCTTGTTCCAGAAATACCTGCATTGCTCGCCGTCACGCTATTACCTCAAGCTGCGGCTGATCCGGGCGCGGCAACTGCTCAAGCAGACGCCGATGTCGATCATCGAAGTGGCGTCGGTGTGCGGTTTCGTCTCCACGCCGCACTTCTCCAAGTGCTACCGCGAATACTTCGGCATTCCACCGCGCGACGAGCGCGTCGGCTCCAACACCGCGCAGCAGGTGGCGATGATGCCGCTGCCACAGGCCCTGGTGCTGTCGCCATTGTCCGGCCCGTTGTCGGCGTTGAGCCAGGCGCGTAATGAGTCGACGTTTGCCAGTGTGAGGCTCTAGACCGCGGCGCCTTCATCGCGAGCAGGCTCGCTCCCACAGGGGTTCTGTGCCGATCACAAAACCTGTGGGAGCGAGCCTGCTCGCGATTGGTTTTTCAGGCGTTCTGGTTTTTCTGATACTCGGCCAAAGCCGGCAGCAGCTGCAGATCAATCGCCCGGCGCACGGCGGGCAGGATGGTGGCGCTGCTGGTGTACATATTCCTGACCATCATGCGCAACTCATTGGCGCGGGCCGTGTCCAGCCCGCGCACCGCACACTCGCAAGCCTGTTCGGCGGTGGAACCGCTGGGTATCTGGAGGCCCAGGGCCTTGAGCTGGCCCAACAGGTCTTCCTGGTCGATCAAATCGGCGTGCATCATGACGCTTTTCCTTGTTCAGGGATTGGGGTCGTGACTCGATTCTGGTAGCCGGTCGAAGCGGCGGCAAGGGCAAATGGTCGCGATGTCATGAATGACTATGGGGGCGTCGTTTTCGGCTAACTTGCCCAGGCTTGGACTGGGCACACTGGCCCCAAGCTGAATCACGACGGTTTGGTCACCCTCGCGCAACAGCTCCTCCAGTAACGCAACTGCCCCGATCCAGTCACGGCTTGATCGGGGATTTTTTTGCCTGGGAGAATCAGAGGGTGATGGGGTGTTTGGCAGGCCGCTATCGCGAGCAGGCTCGCTCCCACAGGTTTTGTGATCGGCACAGAACCCCTGTGGGAGCGAGCCTGCTCGCGATGAACGATGACGCGGTCTACCGTTGCAACACCAGAATCCGCGACAACAACTCATCGCGATCCACATAGCATCCCTGGAAGTGCCGGGCTCCAGTGGCCGGGTCGAAGGCATTGCGGGCGTGCAGGGTGCGGCGGTTGTCGAAACACCACAACTGACCGGGTTCAAGCCTTTGCATCAAGCGAAATTGCGGCTCGCGGGTCAGGGCGATGAAGCGGCGGTAGGCGCGATACAACCTGGGCATCTGTTCGACCGAGGTGTCGAACGGCCCGCGCAGGAAGTTCGCCATGCGGATTTCCGAGACCTGTCCCAGGGCATCCAGCGCGATGATGGGCGCCAGGCAGCGGTAATCGCTGTGGCGGTCCTTGTTGCGAAATTCCACCGGGATTTCACACAGCGCGGCAAAGGCCTCGGGGTCTTCCTGGCGCAGCGCCTCGGCGATGGCAAAACCGTCGACAAATATGCTCTCGCCGCCGTCGGCGTCATTCACCAGGCAATGCAGGAACTGCAGTCCTGGTTGCAGCTCCCGGGTGGGGAGGTCGCTGTGCAGCGGCAGGTTGAAAGCGGTGTAGGCGTTACTGTCGGCATCGGCCTTGGATTGCACGTTGAACAGCACGCCGAAGTTGCTCTGGCGGATGAACGAAATCTGCTGGGCGATCAGTTTCAGCGAACCGGGTTCGGTGGGTACGCCGCGCACTTGGGTCAGGCCGATGTCGCGCACCGCCAGCAACCATTGCAGCAACGTAGCGGTGTCGTCCATCAGCGTCTGGTAATCAAACACCGGCAGTTGCAGGTCGTGCTGCCAGAGCTGGCGCTTGGGCTTGCTCGCCAGACGTTCAGTTCTGGACTGGTCATCGTAGGCATGGGCGCGCAGCCAGCCCGGGTCGAAGCGGCTTAGGTGGCCGTCCTGCCATTCCACGCACAGGCAGCCATCACTGTCCAAACGGGTCGCGCCGGGCGCCAGATCTTCAGGTACATCGACGATTTCCAACACCTGCTCGCGGGTCACGGTGTAGACGCATTGCGGGCAGGGGCAGTTGTCCCGCAGCCACTGATGATGGAAGGGACTGATCCGACCGTCGGCCCAGGTAACCTGTACCCGGTCGGTCAAGGGTGTCACTGCGGTCAATGCACAGATCAGGGGGTAACGACGGAAGTCGGCAAAAGCGGCGGCGGTGTTCATGGCGATCTCCTGTTCGGGGTTTTATCGGGCCGGTGGCAATGCGATGACCCGACCGATGTAGGCCGGCGGCGACAGGTCGGATTGTTCCGTGAGCAGGGCTTTGAGCTTGCCCAGGGTCTGTTCGGTGAAGGGCGCCGAGCGCGGGCCGGCCAGGTCGACGTGCAGCAGCATCTGCTCGTTGCCGGCCAGTTCCTTATCGCCGCCGACCAGGTGCAGGCTGTGGTAGAGATGCAGGCGTTTGGCGTCGTGGCCGATGATCTGTGTGCGCACCTCGACCTGGGCGTCGAGCTTCACTTCGTGCAGGTAGTTCAAGTGCAGTTCGAGGGTGAACAGCGAGTGGCCGCTGGCTTCGCGGTTCTGGCTGTCCATCCCCAGCTGATCCATCAGGGCGTCGGTGGCGTAGCTGAAGATCAACAGGTAAAAGGCATCGCGCAGATGGCCGTTGTAATCGACCCATTCGGGGAGGATGCGGGTTTGGTAGGTGGTGAGGGTGGGCATGAGCAAGATCCAGCTTAAGGATGAGGTTCATGTGGGAGCGGGCTTGCTCGCGAAGACGGTGTATCTACCGCAGAATGTTTGGCGGATGTACTGGCCTCTTCGCGAGCAAGCCCGCTCCCACAAGGGGTTATTCGGTGAAGGTCATGCCATGCCTGGCCTTGGTGGTCTTCACCGCCTCCAGCACCGCCAGCAGGCAATCATCACGATAGCGCTCCAGGGCAGAAATGCTGTGGCTGCCCAGTTGCGCGCTCGTGCCGTCCACCACATCGTCGATCAGCTTGTCGGTCAGCTCCGGTGCCGGTAGGTAGGTCCACGGCAACTGCAAAGCGGGACCGAATTGAGCCATGAAGTGGCGCATTCCGGCATCGCCACCGGCCAGTGTGTACGTCAGGAACGTGCCCATGAACGACCAGCGCAAGCCGGCGCCAAACCGGATGGCATCGTCGATTTCCCCCGTGGTGGCCACGCCGTCGTTGACCAGGTGCAGCGCCTCGCGCCAGAGCGCTTCGAGCAGTCGGTCGGCGATGAATCCGGGGACTTCCTTGCGCACGTGCAAGGGGCGCATACCGAGGGATTCGTACACTTGCATTGCGGCCTGTACCGCTTCGGGTGCGGTGTCTTTGCCGCCGACGACTTCCACCAGCGGCAACAGGTAGACCGGGTTGAACGGGTGTCCGACCACGCAGCGTTCCGGGTGGGTGGAGCCTGCATAGAACTCGCTCGGCAGTAGCCCCGACGTGCTGGAACCAATCAGCGCGTTGGGCTTGGCGGCGGCGCTGATCTGGCCGTGTAGCTCGAGCTTCAACTCCAGGCGCTCGGGGGCACTTTCCTGGATGAAATCGGCGTCGCGCACGCATTCTTCGATGGTCGCGACAAAGCGCAGCCGATCCTGGGAGGCGCCGGGTGCCAGGCCTTGTTTCTCCAGTGCGCCCCAAGCGTTGGCCACGCGTTTGCGCAGCGCTGCCTCGGCACCTGGCGCCGGGTCCCAGGCCACAACGTCCAGGCCATGGGCCAGGGCGCGACTGACCCAGCCGCTGCCGATTACACCACTGCCCAGGGCGGCGAAGGTCTTGATGTCGGTGATGAAACTCATGGTGATTTTTCCCAACAGTTAGGTAATCCCTGTGGGAGCGGGCTTGCTCGCGAAGAGGCCGGTACATCCGATGGATTTCCTTCGAAAGGAATGCCGTCTTCGCGAGCAAGCCCGCTCCCACAATGGTTCTGTGGCGTACATGAATCTGCATTCACAACAGATCCAAGTGCAGGTTCGGTTTAGCCGCGCTGAGTCAGACCCATCTTCTTGCGCCCCTCAGCCGGGGTGAGCACGCGGGCGCCGAGGCGGCTGAGGATTTCGCTGGCGCGCTCCACCAGTTGGCCGTTGGTGGCAAGCACGCCTTTGTCCAGCCACAGGTTGTCTTCCAGGCCGACCCGCACGTTGCCCCCCAGCAGCACGGCCTGGGCCGCCATCGGCATTTGCATGCGGCCGATGCCGAAGCCGGCCCACACGGCGTCCGCCGGCAAGTTGTCGACCATGGCTTTCATGGTGGTGGTGTCGGCCGGCGCCCCCCACGGGATGCCCAGGCAAAGCTGGAACAGCGGGTTGTCCAACAGGCCTTCCTTGATCATCTGCTTGGCGAACCACAGGTGGCCGGTGTCGAAGATCTCCAGCTCGGCCTTGACCCCCAGTTCGGTGATGCGCTTGGCCCCGGCCCGCAGTTGCGCCGGGGTGGAAACGTAAATGGTGTCGCCATCTCCGAAGTTCAGGGTGCCGCAATCCAGAGTGCAGATTTCCGGCAGCAACTCCTCGACGTGGGCCAGGCGGGTCAGCGGGCCCACCAGGTCGGTATTGGGGCCGAACTCCATGGGATTTTCGCCACTGCCGATCTCCAGATCGCCGCCCATGCCGGCGGTGAGGTTGACGATGATATCCACGTCCGCCTCTCGGATGCGCTCCATCACTTCGCGGTACAGCGCCACGTCACGGCTGAACTTGCCGGTCTGCGGATCGCGAACGTGGCAGTGGACCACCGTGGCGCCGGCTTTGGCGGCCTCGACGGCGGCTGCGGCGATCTGTTTCGGGGTGACCGGCACGTGTGGGCTTTTGGCGGTCGTGTCGCCAGCACCGGTGAGTGCGCAGGTGATGATGACGTCGTGGTTCATGGTGCAGGTTCCTTACAGGCGTGATGAGTCACTGCGCAGCCGATTGGCGCTGCGCAGATGGATGGCGTTGGTTCAGTTGCTGGTCAGTTTCAGGTTGTCGGCGGCAGGCTTGCCATCGAAGGTGGTGACGCCTTCGAGCCAGCGTTGCTTGTCTTGCGGATTATCCTTGAGCCATTGCTTGGCCGATTCGAGCGGGTCCTTGTGATCCAGCAGTGGCTGCATCATCCGGCTCTCGTCTTCGGCGGTGAACGTCAGGTTGCTCAGCAGGCGGCTGACGTTCGGGCATTTTTGCGCGTAGTCCGGCGCGGTGACGGTCCAGACGGTGGCCATGCCTTCGTTCGGGCCGAGGGCGTCTTCGCTGCCGGTGAGGTAGGTCATTTGCACGTTGACGTTCATCGGGTGCGGCGCCCAGCCGAAGAACACCACGGCTTCCTTGCGCCGCACGGCGCGGTCCACCGCCGCGAGCATGCCGGCCTCGCTGGACTCCACCAACTGGAACTTGCCCAGGCCGAACTGGTTCTTGCTGATCATCGCCTTGATCTGGGTATTGGCGCCGGAGCCAGGCTCGATACCGTAGATTTTGCCGCCCAGTTCTTTCTCGAATTTGGCGATGTCAGCGAAAGTCTTCAGGCCCTTGTCGGCCAGATAAGTCGGCACGGCCAGGGTGGCGCGGGCGTCCTTGAGGCTGGGTTGCTCCAGGACCTTGACCTGTTTGGCCTCGACGAACGGGGTGATGGTCTGGGTCATCAGTGGGTTCCAATAGCCCAGGAACATGTCCAGACGCTGGTCGCGGATGCCGGCGAAAATGATTTGCTGGGAGGCGCTGGTCTGTTTGGTCTTGTAGCCGAGGCCGTCGAGCAACACTTGGGTCATGGCGCTGGTGGCGATGACATCGGTCCAGTTGACCACACCCAGGCGCACGTTCTGGCACGCGGCGGGATCGGCCGCCATCGCAGCGGAACTCAGGAAGGTGGTAGTGCTGAGTGCAAGAACGCAGGAGCTGATCAGTCGTTTCATGTCGGGTTCCTCGGCAGTCTTTGTTATGGGTTCCGGCATCTGTGCGCCGGTGATGCCAAGTTACGCAGCCAGCCCGCCGGCAAAACGCACAGCGGCGACTCGCTCTTGCACTGCGGCGACCTGTGGCGTATCAAGGACCGCACGCTACCCGCCAACCGAGTGCGCTACATGTCCCAGGATTTCTACTTCTTGTTGATGCCGGGTTTTTCGGCCATCGGTTTCATTTCGGCCATCGAACCATTGCGGGTCGCCAACCGTTTTCGCGGTGAGTTGTACCGCTGGCATGTGTTGAGCGCCGATGGCGGGGCGGTGCTGGCAAGCAATGGCATGTCGGTCAACGCCGATGCCGCGTTGGAGCCATTGAAGAAAGGCGCGACCCTCTGGGTGGTGGCGGGGTTCGAACCGCTCAAGTTCGTGACCCCAGCGTTAGAGCGCTGGCTGCATCGGCTGGACAGCGAGGGCGTAACCCTGGGTGGTATCGACACCGGCAGCGTGGTCCTGGCCGAGGCGGGGCTGCTGGAGGGGCATCGCGTAACCCTGCACTGGGAAGCGATCGAGGCGTTCAAGGAATCTTATCCACAGCTGAGTGTGACCCAGGAACTGTTCGAAATTGACCGCCGGCGCATCACCTGCGCTGGCGGTACCGCGTCCATCGACCTGATGCTGGACCTGATCGGCCAGGCCCATGGCCCGCAACTGGCGATCGAGGTCAGCGAACAATTCGTGCTCGGCCGCATCCGTCCGCGCAAAGACCACCAGCGCATGGAAATTGCCAGCCGCTATGGTGTGCGCAACAAGAAACTGGTGCACGTCATCGGTGAGATGGAAACCCACAGTGAACCGCCTCTGAGCACCCTGGCCCTGGCCGAATCCATCAACGTCACCCGCCGCCAGCTCGAACGCCTGTTCCGCCTGCACCTGAACGACACTCCCAGCAACTTCTACCTGCGCCTGCGCCTGGAAAAGGCCCGGCAACTGTTGCGCCAGACCGACATGAGTGTGCTGGAAGTGAGCATCGCCTGCGGTTTCGAGTCACCGTCGTATTTCACTCGCAGTTATCGAGCGAGGTTTGAACGGTGCCCACGGGAAGATCGGCGGCGCCAAGGGGATGGGCGGGAGGTGGTCTGACGGGCTTTTATACTCAATTATCCTCGCGACTATAAATTATACCTGTCGCCATAATTGGGTATAAACGCTTGCCTACACCTGTGGCGAGGGAGCTTGCTCCCGCT
>NZ_JABWQV010000228.1 GCF_014268615.1 Pseudomonas tehranensis
AACCGAGCGGGGATAAATCCCCTCGCCACAAAACGGCATTTGCCCGAATTCATCGTTCTGTAACGCTCGCGCCGCCAAACCGTCATCCCGCGCCTTCATCGTAAAGCTCCCGTATACGTCTTGGGAGTCTCGACATGACCCAGTCCTACGAAGAACGCAGCGCCGTCAAAACCCGTCGTCAGCAGGAAGACCAGCGCCGCATGGCGTTCCGTCGTGCCATCGAAGACCGCTGTGAGCAGCGCCAGCTGTTGGCCGAAATCAGCGAGTTTCCGGACGCTGTAGAATTCAACTATTGGCAGGCAACTCCGGCGGTTTCCCGTCGAAACGACCAACCAGGCCAATGATCTGAGCGCGCTCGCCGCGAACGAACGCCAGGAAGGCGTGGGCCACCGGTGACAGGCGCTTAGCCCTGGCCTGCACCAGGCACCAGCTGCGGTAAAGCGGCAATTCCTCCACCGGCAACTCGATGAGCGCGCCGGATACCAGCTCCCGGCTTACGGCGTGGCGCGTCAGCAGCGCCACGCCCAGCCCCGCCAGTACGCATTCGCGTTGGGCCTCCGCCGACGCCACTTCCAGTGTCTGGGTGAAATGCACCCGTTTCTCCTTGAAATATTCCTCGCAGGCCAGCCGCGTGCCTGACCCCGGCTCGCGCAGCAGCAACGTATACGGCTCAAGGTCTTGCAGGCGCAGCGGGCCCATGTGGCACAGCGGGTGGTCGGGCGGTGCCACGGCGACGATTGGATTGTTGAGAAATGGCAGGAATTCCAGGCCCATGTCCTGAGGCACCATGGACATGATCACCAGATCGTCCCGGTTGTCCGAGAGCCTGCGGATCACTTGGCCGCGGTTGACCACCGTGAGGTTGAGGTTGACCTCCGGGTGCTGGCGCTTGAAAGCGGCGAACAGGTGCGGCACGAAGTACTTGGCACTGGACTCCACCGCCAGCTTCAGTTGGCCTTGCAACGAGCCCTGCATGTCCGACAGCTGCATGTCGAGGTTTTCCAGGCGCCCGAAGATGTCCCGGCTGGCGCGTTGAAGGGCTTCGGCGGCTTCGGTCATGTAGAGTTTTTTGCCAACGTACTCGAACAGCGGCTGGCCGATCAGCTCCTCAAGTGATCGAATCTGTAGGCTAACGGCCGGTTGTGTGAGAGACATTTCGTCGGCTGCGCGGCTGTAGGACCTCAGGTCGCACACCTCGTTGAAAATCTGCAGTTGACGCAATGTCATACGCATCAATGACTTACGCATTTTCTATAGCCTCTGGGTCGGGGCGGATGAATCAACTATAAGTCTTTGCTTATGCACGACCCAATAAATATTCATTTTTGTTAATCAACAGCCAGGACTAGTGTGGTGCTGCGACCGATTGTTACATCTGGTCACGCGTCGACCTGAAGCTCCAGGTCGTGGTACCACCGGCTCAAGGGAACCTCCAATTGATAACAAAGATCCTGATCGCCAACCGTGGTGAGATTGCCGTCCGCATCGTGCGCGCTTGCGCCGAGATGGGCATTCGCTCGGTCGCGGTCTATTCCGACGCGGACCGCCATGCGTTGCATGTCAAGCGTGCGGACGAGGCCCACAGCATCGGCGCCGATCCGCTGGCCGGCTATCTCAACCCGCGCAAACTGGTGAACCTGGCCGTGGAAACCGGTTGCGATGCGTTGCACCCCGGTTACGGCTTTCTCTCGGAAAACGCCGAGCTGGCGGACATCTGCGCCGAGCGCGGGATCAAATTCATCGGTCCGTCGGCTGAAGTCATTCGCCGCATGGGCGACAAGACCGAAGCGCGTCGCAGCATGATCAAGGCCGGCGTACCGGTCACGCCGGGAACCGAAGGCAACGTAGCGGGCATCGAAGAGGCCCTGACCGAAGGCGACCGCATTGGTTACCCGGTAATGCTCAAGGCTACGTCCGGTGGTGGCGGCCGGGGTATCCGTCGCTGCAACAGTCGTGAAGAACTCGAACAGGCTTTCCCTCGGGTCATTTCCGAAGCGACCAAGGCCTTCGGTTCGGCGGAAGTGTTCCTGGAAAAATGCATCGTCAATCCCAAACACATCGAAGCGCAGATCCTGGGTGACAGCTTTGGCAACGTGGTGCATTTGTTCGAGCGTGATTGCTCGATCCAGCGCCGCAACCAGAAGCTGATCGAGATCGCTCCCAGCCCGCAACTGACGCCCGAGCAGCGCGCCTACATTGGCGATCTGTCCGTGCGCGCCGCCAAGGCGGTGGGCTACGAAAATGCCGGCACCGTGGAGTTCCTGCTCGCCGAGGGCGAGGTGTACTTCATGGAGATGAACACCCGGGTGCAGGTGGAACACACCATCACCGAAGAAATCACCGGCATCGACATTGTTCGCGAACAGATCCGCATCGCCTCCGGGCTTCCGTTGTCGGTCAAGCAGGAAGACATTCATCACCGTGGCTTCGCGCTGCAGTTCCGGATCAACGCCGAAGACCCGAAAAACAACTTCCTGCCCAGTTTCGGCAAGATCACCCGCTATTACGCCCCCGGCGGCCCGGGCGTGCGCACCGACACAGCGATCTATACCGGCTACACCATTCCGCCCTTCTACGATTCGATGTGCCTGAAGCTGGTGGTCTGGGCGCTGACCTGGGAAGAAGCCATGGACCGTGGCCTGCGGGCCTTGGACGACATGCGCCTGCAGGGGGTCAAGACCACCGCGGCGTATTACCAGGAAATCCTGCGCAATCCGGAATTCCGTAGTGGCCAGTTCAATACCAGTTTCGTTGAAAGCCATCCTGAGCTGACCAACTACTCGATCAAGCGCAAACCCGAAGAGCTGGCCTTGGCCATCGCCGCCGCCATTGCCGCCCACGCAGGCCTGTAAGGAAGTATGACCATGTCCAAGAAGATCTTTGTTACCGACACAATCCTGCGCGACGCCCACCAATCGCTGCTTGCTACGCGCATGCGCACCGAAGACATGCTGCCGATCTGCGACAAGCTCGACAAAGTCGGCTATTGGTCGCTGGAAGTCTGGGGCGGCGCAACATTCGACGCCTGCGTGCGTTTCCTGAAGGAAGACCCGTGGGAGCGCTTGCGCCAACTGCGCGCGGCGCTGCCCAACACTCGCCTGCAAATGCTGTTGCGCGGCCAGAATCTGCTGGGCTATCGCCATTACAGCGATGATGTGGTCAAGGCGTTCGTGGCCAAGGCTGCGGTCAACGGCATCGATGTGTTCCGTATTTTCGATGCGATGAACGACGTGCGTAACCTGCGGGTCGCCATCGAGGCGGTGAAGGCCTCTGGCAAGCACGCCCAGGGCACCATCGCCTATACCACTAGCCCGGTGCACACCATTGAGGCGTTCGTCGCCCAGGCCAAGCAAATGGAAGCCATGGGTTGCGACTCGGTGGCGATCAAGGACATGGCCGGTTTGCTGACCCCGTACGCCACTGGTGAGCTGGTGAAGGCATTGAAGACCGAGCAGTCGTTGCCGGTATTCGTCCATTCCCATGACACCGCTGGCCTGGCCGCGATGTGCCAGCTCAAGGCGATCGAAAACGGCGCCGATCACATCGACACCGCGATCTCCAGCTTCGCCTGGGGCACCAGCCATCCGGGCACCGAATCAATGGTTGCGGCCCTTAAGGGCAGCGAGTTCGACACCGGCCTGAACCTGGAATTGCTGCAGGAAATCGGCCTGTATTTCTATGCGGTGCGCAAAAAATACCACCAGTTCGAAAGCGAGTTCACGGCGGTGGACACCCGCGTCCAAGTTAATCAGGTACCGGGCGGGATGATTTCCAACCTGGCCAACCAGCTCAAAGAGCAGGGCGCGTTGAACCGCATGAACGAGGTGCTGGCAGAGATCCCGCGAGTGCGCGAAGACCTTGGCTTCCCGCCGCTGGTGACCCCGACCTCGCAGATCGTCGGCACCCAGGCGTTTTTCAACGTGCTGGCCGGTGAGCGCTACAAGACCATCACCAACGAAGTGAAGCTCTATTTGCAGGGTGGCTACGGCAAGGCTCCGGGTTCGGTGAATGAGAAGCTGCGCCGCCAGGCCATCGGCAGCGAAGACGTGATCGATGTACGTCCGGCCGACCTGCTCAAGCCGGAAATGACCAAGCTGCGTGGCGAAATCGGCGCACTGGCCAAATCCGAAGAAGACGTACTGACCTACGCCATGTTCCCGGACATCGGGCGCAAATTCCTCGAAGAACGCGAAGCCGGCACCCTGACCCCGGAAGTGCTATTGCCAATTCCTGAGGCGGGCAGTGTGAGCTCGGCGGGCGGGGAAGGCGTGCCGACCGAGTTCGTCATCGACGTTCACGGCGAAACCTACCGCGTCGACATCACCGGGGTGGGCGTCAAGGCCGAAGGCAAGCGTCACTTCTACCTGTCCATTGACGGCATGCCCGAAGAGGTCGTGTTCGAGCCGCTCAATGAGTTTGTCAGCGGCGGCAGCAGCAAGCGCAAACAAGCCACTGCGCCGGGCCATGTCAGCACCACCATGCCAGGCAACATCGTCGATGTGCTGGTCAAGGAGGGCGATGTAGTGAAGGCCGGCCAAGCGGTGCTGATCACCGAAGCCATGAAAATGGAGACCGAAGTACAGGCTGCCATCGCCGGCAAGGTCTCCGCCATTCATGTCGCCAAGGGCGACCGAGTCAATCCGGGCGAGATCCTGATCGAGATCGAAGGCTGAGCTAACAGCCTCGATAAAACCGTTTAACCTCGGGGGGGCATGTGCTCCCCTTTTTTTTGCTTGTCAGAACATCATTCGCCATTGGCCCGTCAACGCCCCGTTACGGTTGTCCTGACCGGTTTCACCCTTGTAACTCACCCCCAGGGTATGCCGAGGCGAAACGGCCAGGTCCAGCCCTGTTTCGAAAAGCAGACTGTCACGGTCCAGTTCGTCGCCTTCGACGGTATACGACTTGCCTGCGCCGGCCAGGCCCTGGCGGGAAGCGCCTCGGGTCTCGCCATAGAGATGTTTCCAACCGAGACTCAAGCGCGGCGTCAGTCGCATGCCTTGGTCAAGAGAGAAGGACCGGGCGAGGTGCAGGCCCAGATTGCTGTGGAAATAGTCCTGGGTCTGGCCGTTGAACTGCAACGCCGCGTCGCCACCTTTCTCTGAATAGCGATCGCGTCGGTAGCGTTGGTAGCCAAGGTCGATGTAAGGCTCGACATCGAAATGACCGATGTTCAGGTTGTAACCGAGCTGGCCAAAGACCTGCTGCGTATGGGCATCGTAGCGACCTTTGAGGCGATCCCTGAAACCGTTGAAGACCACATGGCGCTTGGTGCTGCCGTCATGATTGGCGTAAACGGCGCCCAGGCGCAGGGCCCATGGCCCGTCCTGGCGCAAGGCATAGGCGCCCAGGTGCCAACTGTCGAGCCGACCATCGAACTGCTGGCTGTCCAGCCGGGTTTGCGTCTTGCTGCCGATCACGCCCAGGCGCCAATCCGGGCTGATGGCCCAGTCGGTTCCCAGCATCACACCGCTGGTCGAGTGTTTCAGCGCATAGCTGCCCAACTGTTTGCCGATACTGCCGCTGTTACCGATGGTCTGGACCCAGACTTGACCGTCAGCATGCACGCTCCCCGGGTTTTTCTGGCCCATGGCCGAGAGCATTGCGCTGCTGATCGGCGCCATGCTGCTCAAGGTGGCGTTGCCCAGATCCGCAGTGTTATAGCCACTCAGTTGGTCGATGGCGCTGGCGGCGGTCATCATATCGCTGCCGAGCAAGGCGTTGATGGCAGCGTTGGGTTTTGCGACTGGCTGGGTAGTTTGCAATTGGCCGGTGGGTTTCGGTGCGGCGTGGATGATTTTTCGTGGTTCGGCCGGTTTGCTTGTGGGATCTACGGCCTTCGATTTGCCGGCGTCGGCGACCGTATTCACATGGGTGTTGGGCAAGGCGCTGAGGGCGATATTGGGTTTTTCAGCTGGCTTGGTGGTTTGCAATGGGGTGGCGGGGGCTGGTGCGGTGGGGGTGATGTCTGGCGGCTCCGCAGGTTTGACTGCTGGGGCTTCGATCCTTGGTTTGGTTACGGCTGCCTGTGTAACGGTGGGCACATCCATGGGGGCGGGCGCTGGTGGTTTGACCGGTTGCCGCTCTTCGATATGGGTCGCAAATTCTCGCCCGTTTTCGGAGTTTGCTGCTTCCTCGATTGGAACAGCGTTGCGGGCGTAAGTCAGGTTGACTTGCGTATCGGTGGGAGTCAGCGTCGCCGTCATGAATGCCAGCTTGCTGGAGACCGTGCCGAGCGCTCCTTCAATCTTCCCCGCGCGGATGACCGTGTGCTCACGCGTCTCAATGTATTCGCCCGGCACGCCGGCGACGGTCAGCGTCGCGTTGTTCAGGAGCGCGGTGCCTTCAACGTTGATCGTGGAGCTACCGCCCTCTGCATTAACCCCGTAGATCAGTTCGGCAGTCTCTGCCAACGACAACTCCTTAGTAACGGCGGGTGCGCCTGTTTCGGGGCCGACTTCCAACTGGCCCGCGATACTCAAGAAATCCACAGTGCCATTGCCGCTGAAGCGGGCCTTCTCGCGTACGTAAACCTGCCCATTGACCACGCCGGAGTTCGTCATGCTGGCACCTGGCTCGACAGTCACGTGATTGGCGACCATGCCCTGGTTATCCAGCTTGCCGAGAACCCCTACCTGCCCCTCGATTTGGCCAGTATTGAGCAACGTGGTGTCTGGCTCGATCACTCCCCAGCCTGTGAAACTCCCGGTGTGTTGCCATTCGCCTTGCGTAACCTGCAATGCCATGAAATTTCGGGTTTCAGCCAATATCGGATGCTTGGCGGCGTCTAGTTGCAGGACGTTTTTTCCACCGCCACCATCAATGATCCCGGGGAATCTTCCTTTTCCGCTGATGATGACCAGGTCGTTTTTTCTAGTCCATTTCTCGCCGCCTCTACGGGCGATATTGGCGTTGTGCCGTTTGGTGTCAGCGGCTTCGGCGAAGGCTCTGAGGTGCTCTTGTTGCTCGGCGGTCGTGAGGATATCGGCGGGTGGCTGAGCCCTCGAAACATCAACGCAACCGAGTACCAAGGCAATTGCCAGGGCAAGGTGTTGGGGTGGGTGTAAAGGTTGGATAGACATCGAGTGCGGTCTCGTTTGAAAGGAGTCCGCACTTTAAAAATTCCACCCTTGATCACGATGCCAGCTACCGCCTCGCCTTGGGCAAGACACAGCAGATGAAATCTGTAGGCTGGTCGAGTTGCGATCCAGACATCGTCGCGTTGGCTTCCATGGCCTGAAGCGATGCCCTACAAGATCCTCGGAACCGTTCTGTCAGCTGCGCTTGAGATACGCCTTCCCATAATGCCGCTCCATCCGCGCCTGGATCAGCTCCAACGCAATGGACATCAACCAGTAAATGATCGCCGCCGTGGTGAGCATTTCGATGTAGCGGTAGCTGGAGCGACCATAGGATTGGGCCAGGAACATCACTTCCCAAACACCCATCACCGAGATCAGAGACGAGTCCTTGAGCATGGAGATGAATTGGTTGGTGGTCGGTGGAATGATGGTGCGCATGGCCTGGGGCAGGGTGACGCGCCAGAAGATCACGGTTTCGCCCATGCCCAGCGCAAGGGAGGCTTCGCGCTGGCCGTGGGGGACGCCAAGGATCCCGGCGCGGAAGATTTCGCTCAGGTAGGCGCCGTAGTTCAGCGACAGGGCGATGATCCCGGCGGCAATCGCGCCCGGGACCAGTCCCAGTTGTGGCAGGCCCAGGTAGATCAGCAGGATCTGGATCAGCAGCGGTGTGCCGCGAAAGAACGACGCGTAGAAACTGGCAATGCCGAACGCCACCGCGCTGCTGGACAGCCGCGCCAGGGCGGTGATGAAGCCCAGCAAGGACGAAGCGACGATCGAGCACAGGCAGAGAAACAGCGTCAGCGCCGCGCCCTGCAGAAAGCCGTTGGGTGCCAGGTGCACGCCGAGCAGGTTCGGCAGTTTGTCCAGGATGATGGCGAATTTCAGGTCGAAGCTCAGGAAAAAACTCGCGAACAACACCAGCATGGCCGCCCAGGTCAGGTACAGCCGTGTGCGAAAACCGAAGATCTTTTTCAGGCGCGACCCCCCCCCCCCCCGGGCGGGGGGGGGGGG
>NZ_JABWQV010000229.1 GCF_014268615.1 Pseudomonas tehranensis
AGCGAGCCTGCTCGCGATGGCGGCGGATCAGCCAGTGGCGATGTCGACTGATAGACCACTATCGCGAGCAGGCTCGCTCCCACAGGTTTTGCGTTTGCCTTAGCGATTGGGCTGCGGGGTGAGGCGCAGGTAGGGCTTCACCGCGCGATAGCCTTTAGGGAAACGCTGTTTGATTTCGTCTTCATCCTTGAGCGACGGCACGATCACTACTTCATCGCCGTCCTGCCAATTGGCCGGGGTGGCGACTTTGTAGTTGTCGGTCAGTTGCAATGAGTCGATCACCCGCAGGATCTCGTTGAAATTGCGCCCGGTGCTGGCCGGGTAGGTGATGGTCAGGCGAATCTTCTTGTTCGGGTCGATCACGAACAGAGAACGCACGGTCAGGGTATCGCTTGCGTTGGGGTGAATCAGGTCATACAGGTCCGAGACTTTGCGGTCAGCGTCAGCCAGGATCGGGAAATTGACGACCGCATTCTGAGTTTCGTTGATGTCCTCGATCCATTTCTGATGCGAGTCCACCGGGTCCACCGATAGCGCGATGGCCTTGACGCCGCGTTTGTCGAATTCACCCTTGAGGTTGGCGGTCAAGCCCAGCTCGGTGGTGCATACCGGTGTGAAGTCCGCCGGGTGGGAAAACAGCACACCCCAGCTATCGCCGAGCCATTGGTGGAAGCGGATCTTGCCCGCGCTGGAATCCTGTTCGAAGTCGGGGGCGATGTCGCCCAGTCTGAGACTCATGTGCAGCTCCTGATGGGGTGCTTGGGGAGCCCAACTGTGCCTGCGTTTGACTCGGCTTAGAAAGACCGAATGTCGATTTGTTTATAACGTTTTCAAATATTAAAAAACTGTTCACTGGCGCCGCAGCACCATCGGAGCCAGGATTGCCCTGAGGTTCGAGAAGGCCTCGATTTGCTGAAAAGAGGAGAAGCTTCGAGAAAGGCTACAGGGGTGGGCCCGACTCGAAAACGCAAAAAGCCCCGTCCGGTGTGTTGCCGGGCGGGGCTTTTTCTTATCGGCTTTGTTTGCGCCTTTGATGAGTAAATTATTGGCCCGCTGTCTGGGCGAGCGGCTAGGATAGGCAGCATGAACACTCAAGCCTTGTTGACTCATCTGCAAAACCATTTGCCTGATCTACTCGCGGTCTACCTGTTCGGCAGCCATGCACAGGGGACCGCAGGCCCCGACAGTGATGTCGATATGGCAGTACTCTTGCCTGGCCGGGTCGACCCTGTGTTGTTATGGCAGCTTTCAGGAGACTTGGCGGATATCGCCGGGAGTCCGGTGGACCTGATTGATTTAGGCGCGGCAACGACCGTCATGCAATACCAGATCGTGACCCGAGGTCGGCGACTGTGGGCCAGGGACGTCCAGGCGGGGCTGTTCGAAAGTTTTATTCTCAGTGAAAAAACCGCTTTCGACGCCGCTCGGGCCGGGCTGCTCAAGGATATTCACGCAGAAGGCAATGTGTATGGTCGATGATGTATTGGTCAACAAAGCGGCGAGCATTGAGCGCTGCGTCGCCAGGGTGCGGGAGGAATACGACAAGGATCCCGCCACCTTCGCGACTGATTTCACTCGCCAGGATTCGGCTGTTCTAAATATTCAGCGTGCGTGTGAAGCGGCACTGGATATGGGCCAACATTTGATTCGCCGCGAGCGACTGGGCGTCCCGCAAAGTGCCCGGGATGTCTTCGAGTTGCTTTTTCAAGGTGGCTGGGTAGAAGAAGGCTTGGTGAAAAATCTGAAAAACATGGTGGGTTTCAGAAATATCGCCGTGCATGACTATCAAGCCCTGCAACTGCCGATCATGGTTGCCATCATTACACGGCACCTGGACGACTTCCTGGCATTCAGCGCGTTCATTCTGCGTAAAGACGCCACCCAGTCAGCGCCATAGCGCTGCCCCGAAAACGCAAAAAGCCCCGTCCGGTGTGTTGCCGGGCGGGGCTTTTTTCTATCGCTCTACGTCTTACATGAAGTTGTAAGTGTAGTTGAAGATCAGGCGAGTCTGATCCTGGTCGGCGATACCGGAGCTGCTGCCACGGTAGGAGCCGTGACGCAGGGTAGTGCCGAAGCCCTTCAGAGGGCCTTGCTGGACAACGTAGTCCAGGCGCATGTCGCGTTCCCACTCGGACGAATCGCTGCCGCCGGTAGCGGACTTGATGTTATCGCCGTGCAGATAGGAAACGGCGGCTTTCAGGCCCGGCACGCCCAAGGAAGCGAAGTCGTAGGAGTATTGGCCGAAGGTGGTGTTTTCACCAGCACGGACAAACCCGTTGATCATGCTGTCGGTGAACAGGTAGAAGCTCGCGCCGCCGGCACCTTCGTTACGACCGTTGCCATCAACTACGTTGGCCTGGTTCAGGTAGACAAAGCCACCGTCATCGCCGACTTGCTGGTGACCCAACAGGAAGGCACTGCCGCCCAGGGTGTAAGTGAACATCGCGCTCCAGGTCTTGTTATCGACCTCGCCCGGGGTCTTGGCATAACCGTTGTTGTTGTTAAATTGATAGCCCGCGTCACCGTTACGGCCATCCGAGCTGCTATCGAAATAACGCAGGTCGGTTTTGAACGATTGACCTTCGCCGATCGGGAATACGTGTACCGCGCCCAGGAAGTGCTGTTTGTAATAGTCCTGCAGGTTGGCGTAGTAGTACTGAAGGGTCAGGTCTTTGGTGACCTTCCAGTCGGCACCGGCAAAACGGAACTGGTTGCTCTCCTCGGTACCGCCAGCTATCGCCAGACCGGTACTGTTGCTCGATGCACGGCCAGTGGCGTGCTCCAGCTGACCGGCATTAATGGTGACGTTATCGATTTCCTTGGAGGTGATGGTGCCACCTTCAAAGGTCTGTGGCAGCAAACGGCTGTCGTTGGCAACCAGAATCGGCAGGCTCGGTGCCAGAGCGCCACCCACGTGAGCTTCGGTTTTGGAGAAAAGTGCCTTTACGTTACCGGACAAACGGCTCCACTCATGTACCGCCGAACCATCCGTATCACTTGGCATGTAGGAGCCGGCGTTACGACCCCTGCCGCCATCGAGACGAATACCAACCAGTGCCTGAGCGTCGATACCAAAACCGACAACACCCTGCGTGAAGCCAGACTTGTAGTCGAACTTGAGGCCCGTGCCCGTTTCGCGCAGGTCCTCACCGCCCTCACGGTTATCGTTATTGAAGTACAGCGTACGAGAATTGACAGACGCCTTGCTGTCCTCGATAAAACCGGCGGCGCCTGCCTGCTGCGCCAAAACCCCAACGGCCACAGCCAGGGCCAAGGTGGACTTGTTCATGCTTCGCTCCTCTCGTTTTCTAATTCTTGTGTGTCTTTGGTTTCCGGTCGAACGCCCGGAATCCGCGGATGCTTGATTAGCGCCAGTCTGTGACTGGCAAGTCAATCGTAACCATTTGTGATTACGACCAAGGTCTAACCCTGCGACACCGGCCCGCAGAATAATGGTTTGTTTATAAATCTAAAAAGAATTGTTTCATCATTTTTCAGCTCATTTGGAAATATCACCGCCATCAAAGCGTCATCCAACCGTGACATGGCATATCGGCCAGTCTGGGGATTACTGAATGTTTTTATTGATAGCGGTTCTGCACTGTGGCGATCCTGGGAAATGCAGCAGGCTCCCAAGCATTCCAACTGCAGCACTCATGGACAAAACAGCGTAGCTGCGATCTTGATAGATTCCAGCCTGACGGATCATTGTCTGGAATCAAGAAGGTCGCAGCTACGCGGTTCACTCCGATGGGCGGCTCCCCCAGGCAGGGCACTTAGAGGGCTTTTTCGAAGATTTTCGAATTGCGCTGATAGTTGTACAGCGATGCCCGCGCCGCTGGCAGACGCTCGACACTGCTGGGCTCAAAGCCCCGCTCGCGGAACCAATGGGCCGTACGGGTGGTGAGTACGAACAGCGTCTTGAGTCCTTTGGCCCGAGCCCGGCTTTCAATCCGCTCCAGCAGCTCATCGCCACGACCGCCGTGGCGGTATTCCGGATTCACCGCCAGGCACGCCAGTTCCCCGGCATCCGAGTCGGCGATTTGGTAAAGCGCCGCGCAGGCGATGATCATGCCTTCGCGTTCGACCACGCTGAACTGCTCAATCTCACGCTCCAGCACTTCGCGGGAACGACGCACCAGAATCCCCTGCTCTTCCAGCGGGCTGATCAGGTCCAGCAAACCGCCGACATCCTCGATGGCCGCTTCGCGCACCACCTCGAATTGTTCCTGGGCCACCAGCGTACCGCTGCCATCGCGGGTAAACAGTTCGGCCAGCAACGCACCGTCTTCGACGTAGCTGACGATATGACTGCGCGCCACACCACCGCGACAGGCCTGGGCCGCCGCATCCAGCAGCTCGGCCTGATAGTCGCTGCCCAGCCGTTGCATGTGGGCCGGGACCTGTTGCGGGCGCAACTCGCGCACCAGTCGGCCGTCTTCGCCGATCAGCCCCTGCTCGGCACCGAATAGCAGCAGTTTGTCGGCTGCCAGATCAATGGCCGCCCGGGTCGCGACGTCTTCGCAGGCGAGGTTGAAAATCTCCCCGGTCGGCGAATAACCCAATGGTGACAGCAGGACGATGGAGCGCTCGTCCAGAAGGCGATTGATGCCCTTGCGATCGACCCGACGGACTTCGCCGGTGTGGTGATAATCCACGCCTTCCAGTACGCCGATGGGCCGTGCCGTCACCAGGTTGCCGCTGGCGACACGCAGGCGCGAACCCTGCATCGGCGAGGACGCCATGTCCATCGACAGGCGCGCTTCGATAGCAATGCGCAACTGGCCGACAGCGTCGATCACGCACTCCAGGGTTGCAGCGTCGGTGATGCGCATACCGTGGTGGTAATGGGGCGTCAGGCCCCGCGCGGCGAGGCGGGTTTCGATCTGTGGGCGCGAACCATGAACCAGCACCAGGCGTACACCCAGGCTGTGCAGCAACACCAGGTCATGGACAATGTTGCCGAAGTTCGGATGTTCCACACCATCGCCGGGCAGCATGACGATGAAGGTGCAATCGCGGTGGGCGTTGATGTAAGGCGAAGCGTGACGAAGCCAATTGACGTATTCGGGCATGAACCTGGGCCTGTAATAAATAGCAGCCGAAAAAAGACGAAACGGAACGCACAGCGGGCTGATGGTTATCGTCGGAACAGGCTTGGCGACACGCGCGCTCTCCTCATGAATACGGGCCCGGATGTGGGCAATTTAGCCGGCCGTGGCCGGTGTCAGGCAGTAATGTTCGATCAGTTGCCGCAATAGCTGCACGGTAGGTTGCAAACGTGACATTTCAAGGTATTCGCCCGGTTGGTGGGCACAGGCGATATCGCCGGGGCCAAGTACCAGGGTTTCGCAGCCAAGACGCTGAAGATAAGGCGCTTCGGTGCCAAACGCCACTGCTTCGGCACGATGGCCGGTGAGTCGCTCGGCCACTCGCACCAGCTCGCAGTCTTCGGCCTGCTCGAAGGGGGGCACTTCGGGGAACAGCGGTGCGTAGTCGATCTTGACTTTATGGCGCTCGGCGATGGGATTGAGCTTCTGCTGGATCGCAGCCCGCAAGACATTCGGGTCCATGCCAGGCAATGGCCGCAGGTCGAACTCCATGGAGCACTGGCCGCAAATCCGATTGGGGTTGTCGCCGCCGTGGATGCAGCCGAAATTCAGGGTTGGCTGTGGCACGGTGAATTGCGGGTTACGAAATTCGCGCTGCCATTGCAGGCGCAGGCCACGCAATTCGCCCATTGCGTCGTGCATCGCTTCAAGGGCGCTGTGACCCAGGCTCGGGTCGGAGGAATGGCCGCTGCGCCCAAGGATATCGATGCGCTCCATCATGATGCCTTTGTGCATCCGGATCGGCTTGAGGCCGGTCGGCTCGCCGATCACCGCCGCGCGCCCCAACGGCCTTCCGGCATCGGCCAGGGCCCGGGCCCCGGACATCGAGCTTTCTTCGTCGCAGGTGGCGAGAATCAGCAGGGGTTGCTTGAACGGCTGCTCCAGCAGGGGCTTGACCGCTTCGATGGCCAGGGCGAAAAAACCCTTCATGTCGCAACTGCCCAGGCCAACCCAACGACCATCGACCTCGGTGAGCTTCAGCGGATCGGTCTGCCACAACTGGCCGTCGAACGGCACCGTGTCGCTGTGCCCGGCCAGTACCAGGCCGCCAGGCCCGCTGCCGAAACTGGCCAGCAAATTGAACTTGCCGGGGTTGACCTGCTGGATATCGCAGGAGAACCCCAGGTCGGCGAGCCAGCCCGCCAGCAGTTCGATCACGGCACTGTTGGACTGGTCCAGCCCAGGTTGGGTACAACTGACCGAAGGCGCGGCGATCAGGGCAGCGAACTGATCTTTCAGGGTAGGCAAAGGCATCGCTGGCTCCGGACTTACAAATTGACGTTCATCATAGAACCATCCGGCGCAAGGAAGAAACCGTCGCGGCGCGTAGGACGGATGAGTCCTGTACACTGCACGACCTTGGCAGCCACACCTTCCCCCGGCTGCGCACTCGATCCCTGGATTTTCCGGCCATGCAGAAAGAAACCGAAATCAAACTCCGCGTCAGCCGCGAGACCCTGGCAGCCTTGCGCGAGCACCCATTGCTCAAGAAACGCAACAAAAGCGGCTGGGAACGCCACGAACTGATGAACCAGTATTTCGACACACCGGAGCGCGACCTGGCCGGGGCCAAGGTCGCCCTGCGTCTGCGTCGCGACGGCGAAGAGGTGATCCAGACCCTCAAGACGCGCGGCCAGAGCATCGCCGGCCTGTCCGAGCGCAACGAGTACGACTGGCACCTGCCCAAAGCCAAGCTCGACCTGAAGAAACTCGATGGCGAATGCTGGCCAGAGACGTTGACCGAACTGGACAAGAAAACCCTCAAGGCCATCTTCACCACCGACTTCGTTCGTGAACGCGCGGAAATCGCCTGGGGCCGCGGCAAAAGCAAAGTCGTCATCGAGGCCGCGCTGGACCTGGGCCACGTCGTGGTCGGCAAGCAGAAGGAAGAAATCTGCGAGCTGGAGCTGGAATTGCGCGAAGGCGAACCCGCCGCCCTGCTGGAACTGGCTGCCGAGCTGGCCGCGACCCTGCCCCTGATGCCGTGTGATATCAGCAAGGCCGAGCGTGGCTATCGCCTGCATGATGCGAACAGCTATGCCCTGAGCCTGCCGGCCCCGCAATTGACCGCCGAGATGCCACTCGATGATGCCTTTGCCGCGCTGAGTTGGCATTTGCTGGGCAGCAGCCAACGTCTGGCCGAACAGTATCGCTTTAACGGCCACTGGCGCCTGCTGCAGGACTGGGTGGAAAACCTGGCCGAACTGCGCGCCCTGCTCAGCAGCCTTGGCCAGGCCGCACCACGCCAATCGACCCATGACCTGCGCGTCGCCCTGGACGCACTGCTGGAAGACTGGCGCCCGTTGGTCCAGGCCGGCCTGGATGACGAAGACGTGCGCAAGGCCGCGCCGGAACAGTTCCTTGAAGAGCTGCAAGACCCGCGCTGGGGCCAATTCTCCCTCAACACTTCACGCTGGCTGCTGGCCCGTAGCTGGGCTGCCGAGCGCAACACCCGCGGCAATCGCCAGGGCGCGGCCCAACTGGGTAGCTGGCTGCCTCGCCTGCTGGGCGAGGAATCGTCGTCGCTGCAACTGCAACGCTATCAGCAACAGCCGGAAGACCTGGCCGAACAGCTGCCGCGCATCGAACGCATCCAGGCCTGGCTGCACCACGCTCGCCAGGTGCTGGAAATCCCGGAAATGGACCGCCTCTACGGAGAGCTGAACAAACTGGCGCAACTGGCCAACGAACCGATTACCGACGAAGCCCTGGAGGCGCGCAAGCAACAGGCGATTGCGGTCTATCAGAATCGGGCCTGGAAGACTTTGCTGCGACTGTAACCGAGATATCGTCGGCGTCTGGAATATCGCCTTCGCGAGCAAGCCCGCTCCCACACTGGATCTTCAGCGAACACAAAATGTGTGTACGACAGAGACCCCATGTGGGAGCGGGCTTGCTCGCGAAGACGG
>NZ_JABWQV010000023.1 GCF_014268615.1 Pseudomonas tehranensis
GCGGGAGCAAGCTCCCTCGCCACAGGTGTTAACCATGCCCCCCGGTCCAAACAGGGGGTTGCGGTGGTTGTGAGCATGTTGTGGGTTATCGTGCTCAGCAGTTTCCCAAGTTTTTCTCCACTCTTTGAGAATTTACCCATGCGCAGAACCCTAGGCTTATCCCTTCTCTTGATGCTGCTCAGCCTGAGCGCCTGCGCCCTCTTCCCGCACCGCGATCCGCTGAACATCACCGTGGTGGGCATCGAACCGTTGCCCAGCCAGGAGCTGGAGATGCGCTTTGCGGTGAAACTGCGATTGCAGAACCCTAACGAAACCACCATCGATTACAACGGTGTCGCGCTCGACCTCGAGGTTAACGGCCGAACGCTGGCATCGGGGGTCAGTGATCAGACCGGATCCATCCCACGGTTCTCCGAGGCGGTACTGAGCGTGCCGGTGAGCATCTCGGCTTTCTCCGTGCTGCGCCAGACGCTGGGCCTGAGCCAGACCCAAAGCCTGGACAACCTGCCTTACGTACTCAAAGGCAAACTGGCCGGTGGACTGTTCGGCACCCTGCGCTTCGTTGACCGCGGCACCCTGGATTTGCCGGGTACTGCGGCCACTTGGTAAATCAACGAGTGAAACGCACACCGGGTTTGGCCCGCTCGTCCACCACCAGTTCGAACACATCGGGCCGGGCGTAATGGCCGACCACGTCATAGTCGTAGCGCGCCGGTACCAGTTCATCGGTATCGATTTGGGCGGTCAACAACCCGCTCGTGCCTTTGAGCGGACCGGCCAACACGTCCCCCATGGGGCCGACAATCACACTGCCACCGGCAATCAAGGGACGCTCGGCAGGCCAGTTCGCTACCTCAATGCCCAGCGCCTGAGGCGAGGCCTGAACCTGACAGGCGCTGACCACGAAGCAACGACCTTCGTGGGCGATATGACGCATGGTCACCTGCCACATCTCCCGCTCATCCACCGTCGGCGCACACCAGACCTGCACCCCTTTGGCGTACATCGCGGTGCGCAACAGCGGCATCATGTTCTCCCAACACACCGCAGCGCCTACACGACCGACCTGACTGTCGATCACCGGTAGCGTCGAGCCGTCGCCCTTACCCCAAATCAGACGCTCGGTGCCAGTGGGCATCAGCTTGCGATGCTTGGCCACCAGGCCGGCATCGGGCTCGAAATACAGGGCGGTGCAGTACAAGGTACTGCCGTCACGCTCAATGACACCCAATACCAGACTTGCCCCCGTGCGCGCAGAAAACCCGGCCAATGCCTCGGTTTCACTGCCAGGCACGTCGATGGCGTTGGCAAAATAACGGGCAAAGGCCTCGCGCCCCTCGGGCAACCGGTACCCCAACTGTGTACCGAAGCTTTCTCCCTTCGGATATCCACCCAGCAGCGCTTCGGGCATCACCACCAGGCGCGCTCCGGCCTCACGTACGGCATCTTCATAGGAAAGAATCTGCGCCAGGGTGTCAGCTTTGCCGCCGGGCAACGAGCCGATCTGCAGGGCAGCCACAATGGATTTGGGCATGGTTTTCAACTCCTCGATCATCTGGGGTTGCTGATTTTCAGGTGCCGGACGATCATGAATAAACCCCCATACGCTGCTAAATGATATGAGTGTTATGAATATCGCGGATGTTGACCTCAATCTGCTCAAGACCTTCGAAGCCTTGCACGATGAATCCAGCGCCAGCCGCGCCGCGCTACGCCTGGGCGTGACCCAGTCGGCCATCAGCGCGGCACTGCGCAGGCTTCGAAACCTGTATAACGATCAATTGTTTGTGCGCACTGGCCGCGGCCTGGCGCCGACCTTACGGGCCAATCAGCTCAAACCGGTGATCAGCGACGCACTGAATAAATGTCGCCAGAGCCTCGCGATGGTGGACCCCGGCGCCAGTCATTACGAAGGTCGCTCGGTCATCGTCGGGCTGTCCGATGATTTCGAAATTGCCCATGGCCGGCGCTTGATCGAGGAAGTGGCACAACGCGCACCGGGGCTACGATTGATTTTTCGCCAGACCCATAGCCAGATCGTCGGCCGGGCCCTGATGGAGCGCAGTTTCGATCTGGCGATCACGGCGGGCGGGTTTACCGAACGCTTGCTCAGCCGTCAGGTACTGGGTGAAGGCGACTACGCCTGTCTCGTCGACCCGGCCAGCCTGACGCCAGACCAGCAGACGCTCACCCTGGAGGCGTTCGTGGCCCGCGAGCATCTGCTCGTCTCTTCGGGTGGGTTCATCGGCATCACCGACGAAGGGCTGGCCGGCCTTGGCCTGAGCCGGCGGGTAGGTGCCTCGACCACCCACTTCGCCGCCCTGCCGTTCTTGCTCAAGGGCAGTCAGGCCGTGGCAACCATTCCGCTGCATGCCGCCCGGGCGATCGCCTCGCTCAGTGGCCTGGCACTGCTGCCCTGCCCCCTGAACCTGCCCCGCTACCCTATCGAACTGGGCTGGCGAACCCATACGCAGATGGACCCGGCCGTGGTCAAGGTGCGCGAGGCCATCATCACGACCTTTGCCTGAGGTTTATTTGTTGGCAGCCATCAGACGATTGACTTCACTGCGCACCATGTTGGCGTACTCGGGGGGCGACATGCCGTCCAGTTCGGCACGCACCCATTCGGACCACTTGCCCTTGCGCTTGGAGCGCTCGCCGAACAACCGGGCCGCGTCGCCCTTGGCCTTGCCCAGATTGTTTTGCCACAGTTCAAAGAGTCGGGACTTTTCGTCTTCCAGTGCCGCGCGCTCGGCCAGGGGCTTGTCAGCCAGATTGAAACTCATGGGAAATACCTGTTGCGTAAATAGGCGCCATCTTACACCTTGCAGAGGAACGTCTTAACCACGATTTCGGGTGAACTGGGCTGCTATCGCCAGACGCTGCAACTTTTGTCCAGCCGCAGCACTCCATTGTTCACTGCCATCATCAGCAAGGAGTAACTCAATGGCTCGCAAAAGCACCGTGCAAGGGAATGGAGAACAGATCAAGGATCAAGCCTTCAGTGAACTGAAGGTTTTGATTGAGGAGTCGGAAAAGCTGCTCAAAAGCAGTGCTTCGCTGGTCGGTGAAGACGCTGAAAACCTGCGAGACCAGATTTCCCAAAAACTGCAACAGGCACTGGATTCGGTCGCCAGCGCACGGGAGCGCACCCGGCCGATGGTCGATGCCACCGAAGTCTATATCGGCGGACATCCATGGCAGACCGTGGCCATTTCCGCAGGCTTCGGCCTGGTGGTGGGGTTATTGCTCGGACGGCGTTAAGTGCTCTTGGCAAAACGGTGAATGATCACAGAAACTGTGGCGAGGGGATTTATCCCCGCAGGGCTGCATCGCAGCCCAATGCGACTTAGCTGCGCAAGGCGTGCGCAGGTTTGAGGGCCGCTGCGCGACCCGACGGGGATAAATCCCCTCGCCACAATCCATGATTCCTCGCCTCTCATTCGAAGCTGGCTTTACACTCCCGCCAACTCCCGCAACTGCACCAATGTCTGCTCGTCCAGTGCGATCCCCCGCTCATTGGATTTACTGCGCTCGCGATGCCGACGATCCCCCGGCAACCTCCGCAACCCAACACCATGCATCTGCCTGACCAGTTCCTGGCTGCGTTCGGCGAAGTTCTGCCCGGCGGCCTTGCTCGGGTCGATCACGATCAACAACTGACCGGTCCAGGGTGTCTTGGCCCCAGGATGGTTGTGCCAATCGAACTCGAAGGAAAAGTTGCCACCGGTCAGGGCGGCCGCCAGCAGCTCGACCATCATCGATAACGCCGAGCCCTTGTGTCCGCCAAAAGGCAGGAGCGCCCCGCCTTCGAGAATCGCCTTCGGATCGCAAGTCGGCTGACCGAGGCTGTCCACCCCCATTCCCGGCGGTAGCAACTCGCCTTTGCGCGCGGCAATCTGCACATCACCATGGGCGATGGCGCTGGTGGCCAGGTCGAAGACAATCGGCTCACCATCGGCCCGTGGCGCGGCGAAGGCAATGGGGTTGGTACCGAAGAGTGGCCGGTCAGCACCGTGAGGCACCACGCAGGTCATGCTGTTGACCACGCTCAATGCCACCAGACCTTCATAGGCAAACGGCTCGACATCCGGCCACAGGGCAGCGAAATGATGGGAGTTGCGAATCGCCAACACTGCAATCCCGGCGCTACGGGCCTTGGCTACCAACAAGGGACGTGCGGCGGCCAGGGCCGGCTGGGCGAAACCGTTACCGGCGTCCACCCGCACAAACCCTGATGCCACATCTTCAACCGTAGGTACTGCCTGACCATCGACCCAACCACTTTTCAGCGTCGAGACATAACCGGGAATGCGGAATACCCCATGACTGTGGGCGCCATCACGTTCGGCTCCGGCACAGTTTTCGGCCAGGGCCCGGGCGACCTCGGCCGAGGTGCCATGTCGCAGGAATACTTTCTCCAGCAAGCTCACCAAAGCGGAAAAAGACAGGGTGCTTGAACCGGCATGATCGGATAGCGCAGACATCTGAAGCTCCAGAGTGATTGTTGGAGGTAGCAACAGCGTAAGGGGAACCAGCCGGCTGATTAAACACCGCTTCACCGACGGAGCAAAGCATGCTCGTGCCGGATTACGCCTATCACCGCGCTTGCGTGCGGTAACTATGTACCACCTTTGCTCATTGATCGTTGCCTAGTCTGGCCGCTCATCCACCAAACGTGCCGCCTCCCGGCGCCTTGAGCGAGAAGCAACGATGACCACTGCAACCACGCCGCTATTATTTCCCGAGGTATTGGCCGCCAGTAACCTGGAGGACTTGAACGCTCCCCACGGATTGACCCAGGCAGACCTCGACTGGCTGCACCACGTGTCCCTGTCCAGCCACACGCTGCGCGCCGCACAGACGCCCCCCATGTCTGCCGAAGCGATTCTCTTGCAGGTCGACGAAAACGCGCCGATCCCGCTGGCCGGCTGCTTTATGCTCAAAGCGCTGACAACAGGCGCAGCGCAGACCCAGCCTGCGTTCCTCTACACGCCCTACGGCGGAATCAGAAAATTCGACAGCCCCGAAGCTCTCGAAGAGAAGATGGAAGAGATGCTGGACAGTCCAGCCGAGCGTGACGATCTTTTTCGCCTTTTATCGATTTCCCAGCGCGCCGAACTCAACAGCACCTCCGCGATCAGGACGACCCGGCAACGTATCGACGGTGACGTCTTCAACACCCAGGTCGAGTCCATCGAGTTCGCTCAAAGCCTCAACGGCCGAACAATGGTGGATGAACTGATCAAGTTACCCTCCCTCAGTGCGATGCTTGACGCGATCTTGAATGAGGTGCTGTCCAACTTTGATCATCGCCAGGCCCGCGTAACAATGAGCACGTGGAGTAGCGCGGGGAGTCAGAAGGCAAGCCAGTTGACCAGAAGCATGACGCTGAGCGAGGCGGTCCTGGTCTACTTCCACAGCCAGGGTCGGCCCGCCGGACATGACGTTGACTTCATCCATCCAGGCATCACCGTATCACCGCAAAACAAGCGCCAATGGGAGAGCGCGTTGAAGGTGACCGCCAGCAACCTGATCCCCAGGCTTGCCCACTGTATCGACGCTTATTGGGACGCCACCGGCCCGTTCAATACCTCGCGCCGGCGTTTTCTTTGCCAAGTTCTCAGCGATGCGCTACAAGCCACGATTCTGATCAAGCGGGAGAAACGTCAACTCACCGAGGCACACGCCCAGGAACTGCTGCGGCTGTACAGGCCATCTCGCCCGGACGAACCGCTGCTGTTTACCGAAACCGTGCGTCTTTGGGAATATGAGCCGCTCTACGTAGAGCTGGCGGGTTCTTTGATGATCAGCGCCAAGGGACACTATCTCTACACCCCCAGTCACGGCCTTGAGAAAGTAGACAACTACCTGGGTTTCAGGGAGGCGCTGCTCAATACCCCCTCCGGCGCAGAGCGAAAGGAAGAACTCTACAGCCTGCTGAGCCTGGAGGAGCGCAACCGCTTCCTGCGCCTTGACGATCCCCAGGTGTCAGGCAAGACGGTGACCTGGCCGGTATTCGAGTCGATGGCAGAAGGGATCATTGGCAAACAGTTGAAAAACCTTCATTTCGCAATGGAGATGTCCCGCCAAGGGGACATGGACGTCCACGCGCTCGTCGACAAGGCCCTGGACATACGCAGCCTGATCGGTAAAAGCCTGCTGACGCAAAAGGCCGATGGACACTGGGGCACGCAACCGGTTTTTTACGGGAACCTGCGCCCGTCCAATTTCATGGCTGATCAGCTGGAGAGGAAGATCAAGAGCTATGCCAGTGTCGAAGAAGCTTTGAATGCCGAACTGACCCGATTGCCATTGTCCAGCGAGATCTCACTGCGTCAGGCATTGAAAGAGCTGCTGCCTAAACTGACCAACGTTTTCTCCCTGGGACTACGTGCAGAAGCTGAACTCAGAGAACTGAACGCCACCCTGCCTCCGGCGGCGCGCGACCTTATCGCCGCGGTCTTTGCCTTTGACGCCGACTATCCGGACCGCACTCAACGCATCGGGGTCAAAGGCTTCCGGCCCGATGTCTATTCGCTGAGGCTGGCATGCACCGAAGCAGGTGAAACGGTTTCCATGCCCCTGGCCAATTGTTTCCTGCTGACCGAACGCGGCGGGCTGGATACGCCTTACTCGGGCCTGGCAATTCTCTGGACGCCGGCCGAAGGTTTGCAAGTGTTTGCGTCAGTCGAGCTTGCCACGAAGCAATTGAATCGACGCCTGCTCGACTCACGAAAGCGCTTTGGTTTGCTCGCCAACCTCTGGCCCGCGCAACGCAAGCCCCATGGACGCTATCAACTTGATGTGTTTGAGCTGATCGAAGACAACGTGCTGCTCAATCGGATGAATTCGTTCATCGCGCTGTTCGAGGCCCAATACAGGTATCTGAGCACGCTCAAGAGCGGGGACTGGCAGTTGACGGGGCCTGAACGACAAAAGAGCCTTGGCTCATTGCTCGAAAAAGCCGCTCCCACCAATCTGACACGCGCCAGTCGTATCGCCCAGGCGATCCGGCTGCAACAGAAACTCCCCGCCTGGCTTGGCGCCGCTCCCCTTGAAGAACAGCGCCTGCAGATTGACTTGCTTGAGCAATACCGAAGCAGTGTGGCCGATGACAAGGATTATCTGGACGGGATCGAGCCCCTGCACACCTATGTGAGTAAAAAGCTCAAAACGCTCCTGGACGCGCGTTTCGCCGTAAAAGACCTGGATCCCGCTACACTGCTGATCACCCCGAACCATGCGTTGGCGGGGCCCGCCAGCAGCTTGACCGAGTTCGCCCTCAATCATTCCGATTTCACTCAAAAGACAGGCTTCAAGGTGTCCTCGACCTCCGGGCGCGCGTTGCCCGACAGCTTGAACGAGACGGCTATCAGGCAAATGCTGTTGTCGTTGGACATCCCCACCACCTATAAAACAATCGTACTGGACGAACTCTCCGCCACCTCGACCGATGGCCAGAAAAGAAAGCAACGATTTCGCCGGCAGTTGCCTTGGCAGCTATTGCAACATGCTCACGCACTGCATCTACAACAGCACCTTTCTCCCACAGGGTTTGACTTGATTCGCCAGGTACTGGACATGCCGGATGCCATCGCTCGCCAGGCAGTGGACGGCGCCAGTGCGTTGATTCGTCCACTGGAGCTGATCAAAACCCAGGGAACTGCGGCGATCAAGGCACTGGGGCTTTACCTGATCGGATCAAGCACCGATGACAAAGCCCCCCATGTGCTGTATGCCCCCTACCACGCAGGCCATAACTTCACCGAGTTCAAGGACCAGGCCAGCCTCATTGCCGCCTTCAACACACCGGGCGCATTGCAGGACCTGCTGATTCGTCGACTTCCCGACAGCCAGCAAGCCACCTTCAAGAACCTGTTCGCCTCCACGGCCGGTGCACTATCGGAAATCACCCTGGCCTCCAATCCGATCAAGACCAACCTGCTCGACGTATTGTTCAACGACAACACCGCCCTGTTGGCGGACATGCTGAGCGCACAAGCGGATAAAAAGCGCCAGTTTGCCTGGGGAACGGCCCTGCATCTGTTCAGTGCGGGCGTCAAGCTGGTGGGGCGACAGTTGCCAGGCAAACTGACGTTTATCGAAACGCTTTGGGAAAGTTATCAAGACTTCAAGGCCTCTGCTGAATCACTGCAGCAGCATGACTGGAAAGCAGGTTTGCACGACTTCATCACCGGCGCGGCAGAGATGGTCTCACTCGGCTTCCTGAATCGCGACGACACCTTCGGCCTGCTCGACCCGATAGCACCGGGCGCGCAGAGCGCCCCTGCGGCAAGCCCGCCGCGTTGGCAGGACATCGCCTCCACCGCCCCGACGCGCACCAACCTGCGAGCCTTCGAAGCCATGGAGGTGAGCCTGCACAACCTGCAGAAGAACGTGATCGACGGAACCTACAGGGCCCCAGGGTCCGACAAGCTTTATGCGCCTGTTGCCGGCATCGTTTTTCAGGTAGCCAAAGCCAACCAGGTCTGGCGCGTGGTCCATGAACAGGGAGAGGGACCAATACTGAAACAGTCGCCTGATAACCAGCAATGGGCCGTAGATCCACAACGGCAGACCATTCGCTACGGAAAAGTGATGTCAACGCTGGCCAATTCCTACAGCGACTACAAGGCTTCAACGTCGCTCAACATTGAGGCGCGGGGCATGGCGCAAATACGTCGCAAATACCCGGCTTACGCAAACATGATCGAACAGGCCCTGGAAGTGGCCAGGTATTACTCATTCAACGCCCTGCATAATCTGGATCAGATCAAACATCAGGTCCCGCCGGGCTCTCGGCTGGATACTTTCCTGAAGGCCTTCTTTGGGGTGAAAAAAGTCGACGCCAGCCTGATCAAGAAAATACACACTGCCGTCTCGCCGCTGTGCCGGGCATTGGCCGACCCGTCCTGGGAAACGCGCAACGCCAAGCGTATTGTCATCGGCCGCTTGAAATACATGGACGATAGGGCGACCGCCTTCGTGCTCGAACCTGAAACGGCAGGAAGAATCTATCTCACCCAATATTTCTTCGAGGTCGGATTGGACTGGTACAAAGACGCGGTCCCGGACTCCTTCAATGTTGATGCCCACGCCCAGGCCGCGGTGCTTATCCACGAAGTTTCTCATCAGCTTTTCGACACGCTCGATATTGTTTATCTGGACGCGGCCCTCCCGTTCCTGGACTTGATTTCCAATGCCACTCAGTTCGGACATGCAAAATACAATTATCAAAAGGACCAGCAACGCAATGGGCTGTCGTTGACCACGCCGCGATACAAACTGTTCATGGGCTGGGACAGCGCTGCCGGCGGGCTCAAAAGCCTGGAGCTTTTCCCGGAACATCGGGATATGGCCCGGGAAATCCTGAAAATGACCGGCGCCAGGACCATGAGCGAGGCACGCAGTATCTTTCTGGATCCAGATTCACCGGCAGGACGCATCGACGTTATCTTGCGAAACGCCGATTCCATGACACTGCTGATCTGTGAGCTGGGTCGACAATTGGACTCCCCACCCATGAGTCCCGCTGCCACGTCTTGACAGCCTCTGCGACGGTGCGCGCTGACGGGTATTGATCTTTTTTTCACGAGATATATGCCACGCTACAAGCACGACCTACCGGTGTCCGAGCCTTTGACCGGAAAAAACAGGCTCATTTTGATATGCAAACGCCATGATGGCGGTTCTCGACAGGTCATGCCGAAGGTTAGAATGCGGCAAACCAGGAAGAGTCAATGACCGAACATACACTCTCGGAAGCCGAATACGACGCCATTACCGATGCGGCCGCGCATTGGTGCATGCGTTTGCACGCCGTCGACTGCACCGACGCCGAACGGCTGGCATTCAAACAATGGCACGATGCCGATCCCCTGCACGCTTTCGAATACCAAGCCATGCTGGAGATATGGGCCGTGGCCGATCATCTTCCGCGTGTCGAAGCGCCACCATCTCCCGCGCCAATACCGCGACCTCGGTCCCGTTGGAGCCGGATGGCTGTCGCCGCCGCGGTGCTTGTGCTGGGCGTGCCCCTGGCCGCCTACACGGGCTGGAACCTGGGCTGGGTTGCCAACTCCTACGAACGATTCGAAGCTGATGCAAGCGTGCGTCATATCACCCTGGGTGACGGCAGCCAGGTAGAACTGAACCTGGGCAGTGAACTGGTATTTGCCAATTACAAGAATGAGCGTCGGGTGACGCTGAAAAAGGGCGAGGCGTTTTTCGACGTCAGCCATGACACACAACACCCGTTCGTTGTACGGGCCGGCCAGGGCCAAGTGCGCGTAACCGGCACTCGCTTCAATGTATGGATGTATCAGGATCAGGTCCGGGTGACGCTGGTGGAGGGCTCAGTATGGGTGACCAGCAACCAGGCACTTGCCAGTAACGGCTCGCAACTGTCGCCGGGCATGCAGGCCAGCTACAAAGCCGGCGACTACCAACCGCAAATCCGTGAAGTCGATGTCAACGACAGCTCGCTGGCGTGGCGCAACGGCAAGCTGGTGCTGGACAACCTTGCCCTCAGCGATGCACTCCCGCTGATCAATCGTTATCTCGAACATCCCGTCATGCTGGCCGACAACAGCACTGGCGCCCTGCGTATCGGTGGTATCTACAACCTCAACGAAGTGAAGAACCTGGTGCCTTCGTTGCCCAAAGTCCTGCCGGTTTACCTGACGCAGAACAAGGATGGCAACCCGGTCCTCAACTCCATCGGTCAACGACCCTCCAACTGAAAAAGCCGCCACCGGCTCCGGTCGCGGCTTTTGTGTAAAACAACAGCGATTAGTGCGCGGCCACCCTGCCCGCCTCATCACGCTCACGGATAGTCACGGCCTGATAGTGCGGATCGGCTTTGATCTGCTGCTCGGTGAAGGGCAGCACACTCCACTGTTTCTTCGAAAATGCCTGGGTCTGGTCGGCCGAATACGGCGATGCAGGGTCGCTGGAAATGGAAAATGCCAACAGACCTTGAGCCCGGGGTCCTTTGCCATCAAAACTCACCACTTGCAGATAACTGGTGCCGCTGACCACTTCCCGCTTGCCGTTGGCCCCCGGCACGCTCTGAATCGCGTTATAGATCCCCAGCTCCCCGGGGCCGCCGTGGATGGGCGTCTGCCGGCTGCCACTGCTGGCAACCTGGACGTCCTGCCAGCGGCTGTCCTTCGGCAACCCTGCCGCCTCCACTGACGCCATCGAGGCCAGCATGGCCTGACGCACCGCCGCCAGCACCGCAGGACGCTCGATCGCCAGGCCGCGTGGGGTGTGTCGCGGATCTTGCGGATCGAACGGGACGCGCCACGAATCAGGCACCGCCTGCAACTGTTCCATGATGTGCTGGAAATGAATGAACCCCACCCCACTGTTCAGGCCGGCTGTTCGATCCCAAGCCTTGAGGCCGTTGCAAACCTGGGTCAACGCCAAGGCATCGGTCCCCAGGTCAGCGGCACAAAAGCCCAGCAGGTCCGGCATCACCTGATCAGCAAGGTAGACCTGATCGTCCATGACCATGCGCTGCAGATCACTCACCTTCACCGGCCCGTCCTTGGCCAGCTTACCCAGTCGGTCCAGGGCGAAACGCGTCCGCTGGCCCAGCGGCAGGTCTTGTTGGCTGATCACAGGCGAGTACCCGGACAAAGGCTGTGAGGGGTTGACCATCCAGGCCGAGTCGTTGGAATTTTGCACATAATCGCGGCGCAACAACTGCGGTAGCTTGTCGGCGGCGTAAATACCCTTCTGCACGGCGTTCGAATCAGTATCCCAGGCGCATTCGCCGCGCGAGCCGTCCAGTACGATGAGTTGCAGCCCTGCCCGCGGGTCGCTGCAGCGGGCCAACTTGTCGGCATCAACATTCGGCACCACCGACACGTTCATGTAGAGACTTTGCCCCTGATCGTCTACCGCCAAGGTGTTGACCCATGGAATACCGTGGATCTCATGGACCGCACTCTGCAAATCCTTGAGCGTGACGGCCTTGTTCATGGCGTACCACTGGGCCAGCACCCGATCATTTTCCAGGTTCGCATCGCGCAGGCTGTAGGCGAACTTGTCATCCCAGTCCAGCCGGCCGGGCCATTGCACGATCGGGCCGAACTTCGAGCCGTAGACCACCCGTGAAACGGTCTGCACCTGGCCATCGGGTTGTTTGATGTCCACCGCCACCGTCTGTTGGCTCATCGGTACGGATTGACCATCGAGCAGGTAGCGGGTCGGGTCTTTCGGGTCGAGTTGCAGACGGTACAGAGTGAAATGTTTGGAGGTATCGACGGTGTGGGTCCAGGCCAGGTGCTGGCTGAAACCGATGTTGATCACTGGCAAACCTGGCAGGGCCGCGCCCATGACGTCCAGTTTGCCGGGAATGGTCAGGTGCATCTGGTAAAAACGCATGCCCCCCAGCCATGGGAAGTGCGGGTTCGCCAGCAACATCCCACGCCCGTTGAAGGAGCGCTCACTGCCGATGGCGACCGCGTTGCTGCCGCGCTCCAGGGCGAAACGCTGCTGCCGGGTTGCTGCGCCTGCAAAACCTGCCCTCGGCTGGCCGGCGTCCGCCGTCGCTCGTGGCGGCTGAGCGCCCGCCAGGGCTTCGGCGAACTGGCCGACGCCACCTTCCACCAATAGACGTCGGGTCAATTTGACCAGGTCCAACGCCGTAATTGGCCGTACCCATTCGCTTGCACATTGTTCAGGCAAGCCTTCGGCCTTGCGCTCGGCCAGCGCGCGGTTGAAACCCGCCACATAGCCCTCGATCAGTTGCTGGACTTGCGGCGGCTGGGCCTGCCAGAAACCGGAAACGGCTTGCGGCGTGTTGAGCCAGTTGAAAAACATATCGCTGACGCGGTTCTCCCGCTGTTCGAGCGTGACCTGCTCCGGGCCGAAGTAACGCGAGCGCTGACCGTTGACCGTTACGATCTCATTGACCAGCAGGCATAAATTATCTTCAGCGTACGCATACCCGATGCCGTAGCCCAACCCGCGCTCATCCTGAGCCCGGATATGCGGCACGCCAAAACTGGTGCGGCGGATCTCGGCACTGGCCTGTTCTTTATCACCTTGAGCGCTGGCGACGCAGCTGAACCCCAGGCTCACTGCGAAAAACACACCTGCGAGGCGAAAGCTCGATAACTGCCCGGACATTCTCACGTTCACTCCTGATCCAATACTTTCTAAAACCAGGACGGCTGCCTGGGAATTCACATACCGCGTGCCTGAGCGGAATGTGCCTCCCTTGAAAACGAATCGGATGAAAAAAAATTAATGGCCTTGCACCGCCTGACTACGGGCGTTTGATCGCATCCGAACAAATTTTTCAGCTTTTCGCCTTCATGATTGGCCGCGTTCGTTCGTCCTATTACAGGAGAGTATCCGTGACCTTTTCTGATCAGGCTGGTAAGGAGTTTTTGCATGCATGACGCGCGTCAGCCCATGGAGGGCAAGCCCAGGTCGACCGGCGTTCCGGCGACAGCCACCCACAACCTGTTCGACAGGCCGGCAGAACGAGGGTGCAATGAGCACATCAGACTTTTGCTCAAGAGCTTCGGCCTCAGGACCAGCCTGATTCGCCTCAAGGTCATCGATGCATTGCTCAAGGCCGCCGATGAAAACCGCAGCCTGGGTGTGCGGGGCGTGCACAGTCAACTGCTGGGGTTGGACATTCCATTGTCCTTTCTCAGCGTGCGCGAGGTGTTGAAGCGCCTGTGCAGCGAGGGTGTCGTCACCCTTAACCCCGATAAGACCTACAGCCTGCACCGCAAGGCCATGCACGTGCTCCAGGGCGGGGAGTGACGCCTGCGCTCAGGACTTGACCTTGCGTCGCATCACGCCGTTGATCACGACCACGATGACCGCGACGGCAATCGCGATGTATTGAAACAGCTGCTCGCTGATCATGCCGTTGTTCTGCATCCAGGTCAGTCCCAGCATGATCGCCAAAACCACGAGGACCACCAGAATCGAGTATTTCAAACGTTGCGATTGAGTCATTGCCAATTTCCTGAATGTATCCGCTCTGTATCCCAGTGCTTGCCAGCCCCAATGCAGAGTTTTGGAGATGGCGGGCAGCAGACGGGGTCTCATGGTACAACCGAAGGGGCGTACTCATGCAACCGACGCCCATCAGATTAATTACCTGCATCTCCACAAAAGTCTGCGCCTATCGGACTTTTTTCTTACAGATTTAACTCACATTTCTGCCACAAACACAGGGGAAGACTTCTTTCGGCCCTGAATTTAACCAACGTATTCTCGAATAAGAGGCGCTTACCTCCTTACTGAAAATCAACGTTGGAAATCATGCAAAACTTGCTGGCAACTCTTTCGCCAATACGATTGACAGGTTTTTGCCTGGCTATCGCTCTTTTCGAACTATTGACTTACCTGGCCAGCGACCTGGTTATGCCGGCCATGCTCGCGGTGACCCAGGAACTGGATGCACCCGCGGATCAAATCCCCCACGCCTTCAATCTGTATCTCTTGGGCGGTGTTCTGCTGCCGTGGCTGATCGGTCCGTTATCGGATCGCTATGGGCGTCGTGCATTCATGCTCGCCGGTTGTGTCGGTTTTGTCCTGGCTTGCGCGGCGATCACCCTGGTCACCCACATGCAGGGATTCAACGGGCTTCGTTTGATCCAAGGTATGGGGTTGGGTTTCGTGATCGCGGTCAGCTACCCGGCCATACAGGAAGTATTCAACGAGTCGGACGCCGTGAAGGTCATGGCGTTGCTGGCCAATCTCGCCCTCCTCTCGCCCTTGCTGGGGCCGCTGCTGGGTGGCTTGCTGCTGCAATGGCTGTCCTGGCGCGAGCTGTTCCTGCTGCTGGCGGGCCTGGGTGCAGTGAGCTGGCTGGCCTTATGGACATTCATGCCCCCAACCCCCGGTCTGGCGCATTGCTGCCCCCGGCAACCGGCCCTGGAGCCGTTCGAGCTGCGCACACTCATCAGGCGCTATGGCGCGCTGCTGGGCCATCGCGGCTTCATGGCCGCGTGCGTGGCGCTGGGGTTGATGAGCCTGCCCCTGATTGCCTGGATCGGTCTGTCCCCACTGCTGCTTATCCAGGACCAGGGCCTGTCGCCCTTGGTGTACGGCCTGTGGCAAATCCCGGTGTTCTCGGGCGTGATCCTTGGCAATCTCCTGCTCAATCGCCTGGTGGAGCGAGTGGGCGTGCACAGGGTATTGCGCTACAGCCTGTGGCCCTTGTCTACCGGCCTCATTGCACTGGTGATCGCCAGCCCGTTCAACCTTGGCGTACCCGCGCTGGTCAGCGGCCTGGCGCTCTACGCCTTGGGGCTCGGCATGGGCAACGCGACCTTGTATCGATTAGCGCTGTTCGCCAGCGACGACAGCAAAGGGCTGGTCTCGGCCATGGTCGGGATGATTTCCATCGCAGTGATGAGCACAGCCGGCTCGCTGCTCGCGCTACTGGGCGCCGGAACGAGCCTGAACGCCTTTGCCTTGATGGTCGGCATTGCCGGGCTCAGCTGCCTGGTGGCGCTGCGTCTGTTCCTGTCGCAACCGACCGCTCACGTCTGAAAATCCCCTCTCTGAGGAACGTTACCCATGATTCATTTTCCCCACGCCGATGCGCTGTGTGCATTGGCGCAGCCTTACGATCCCGATTCGGTACCTGCTGGTCTATTTGATCGGGCCATGGCCCAAATCAGCCTGTTCCATTGCCACCACACCCCTGGCTACGAACACTGGCTCAACGCCAACGGCCTGGTGGTCGAGGACCTGGAGCATTTGACTGACTGGTCGCGCTTGCCGCCCATCTACGCCAATTACTTCAAACAGCGCTTGTTGCTCAGCCCCACCGGCGAGAACGCGCTGGAGCTGACGTCCTCCGGCACCAGTGGCCAGAAAAGCCGCATGCGCTACGACGAGCGCAGCATGGCTGCGGCCCAGGGCATGGTGGCGCGCATCTTTGAACACTACGGCTGGTTCACGCCGGATTCGCCCTGCAACTACCTGCTGTTCAGCCACGAGCCGGAACCGGTCAATCGCGTCGGCACCGCTCATACGGATCAGTTCTTGCGCAGCTTCGCACCGGCCAATCGGATTTTTCATGCGCTGCGGCGCACCGGAAAAGGTCATGAGTTCGATGTCTTTGGCGCGATCCGGGCCCTTCAGGAGTTCGCCGAAGAGGGTCTGCCTGTGAGGATCTTCGGCTTCCCGGCGCTGCTGTGTCATGCGCTTGAGCGCATGCGCGAGACCGCAACGCCAAACCTCAAGCTAGCTCCCGACTCCCTGGTATTTCTGGGAGGCGGTTGGAAAAAACAGGCCGCCCAAGAGATCCCCCGCCACGAGGTCTATGAACACATCACCCGGCAACTGGGCATTGAGGCGCACCGCTGCCGCGACGGTTACGGTGCCGTCGAGCACGCAGTGCCGTACATCGAATGTGCGCACCACAGGTTTCATGTGCCGGTCTATTCGAAAGCTTTCATACGTAAACCCTCGAACTTCAGCGTCCAGCCCTTCGGCAAGGCGGGATTGTTGTCATTCGTCTCGCCTTACATCTCTTCCAGTCCCGCCCATGCCGTGGTGATGAGCGACCTGGCGACCCTGCATCCAGCCAATTGTGAGTGCGGCCTGAACACCCAATGGTTCGAACTGCACGGTCGGGCCGGCACCAGTGCCAGCCGAAGCTGCGCCATGGCCGCTTCCGAATTGATCAAGGAGAATTGATATGTATCTTATCAACGGCCAACTGCACGCTGATCTGCCACTCGATGCAGTCCTTGAACGCCTGCAGACGCAACTGCCTGGTCTTCTGGACGTACCGCCCCCCAGCGATAGCGTGCTTGATTGTGCGCAGGCGTTCGCACAAATGCTGCGGGCCCCAGAGCAAACTCCGTTCCTGGACGACGGCCAGCGCCAGGCATTGATCGCCTTCTGCGAACGCAAGCATTTGAGCCGCAAACTCGAACGGGAGCTGGGGGCGGACGCGCGCTCGCTACGCCGAATCGACTATAGCGATGGCCCTTTCGAAAGCTGGCAACCCCTGGGGTTGGTGGTGCATGTCACCCCCGGCAATTCACTGCTGCTGGGGTTCTTCGCGGCACTGGAAAGCCTGCTGGCGGGCAACGTCAACTGGCTGCGACCCAGCACGCGCGATGCAGACCTGACGGCGCGGGTGTTGGCGGCGTTCCTCGATTGTGATCCAAGCGGCCAGTTGCGCGATTACGTTGCGGTGCTGCCAGTGCCCCACCACGAGTGCCGGCGTCTCTTCGCGCTGGCCCAGGGCGTCAGCGCCTGGGGTGGCGAGACCGCACTCAAGGCCATGCGTGACCAGCTTCCAAGCGGCTGCCGCTGGATCGATTGGGGACATCGCATCAGCTTCGCCTATGTCACGCCGCAAGCCGCCAACGAGCAGGCGTTGGACAGCCTGGTGGATGAGGTCTGCCGCCTCGATCAGCAAGCCTGTTCCAGCCCCCAGTGGCTGTTGGTGGACAGCGACGAGCCGGCTCAGATGCAGGCACTGGGTAACGCCCTGGCTGGTGCATTTGAACGACGCACCGGACAATGGCCGGCGCTGCAATCCAGTGCAGCCGAAGCGTGCGAGATCACCACCCGCACGGCACTTGCCCGACTTGACCACAGCTTTGCAGAACAAACCGGCCAGATTTGGGAAGGCCACGGCTGGCGCATTATTTGGGAGCATCACCGCGACCTGTTGCCATCGCCACTGTTTCGCACGCTTATATTACGACCGGTGCCCCATGGGCTGATCACCGAAACCCTACTGCCTTGGCGAAACGTGTTGCAGAGCTGCGCGCTGATCTGTGAACCGCAACGGGCGCCTGAACTTGCACGTCGCGTATTAGCCGCCGGCGTGACCCGCATCTCGGCAACCGCAGACATCCAGCAAGGCTACGAGGGCGAGCCTCACGACGGTGTCTACGCGCTGCAACGATTGAGTCGTCGGGTATCGGTCGGTCTTGAACCTGAGGTCGCCAGTCATCGTGTGACACTGGACGCCCCGCCGACAACGCCCCCCATTTCACCCTCGACGCCGATCATGGACAAAGCGGCATTCCTGGCGCTGCCTGCTGCACCCCAGGCCCAGTTGTTCTTCCGCTCAGGTGGTAGCAGCGGCGCACCGGTACTGTCGCCCTACAGCCACCGCGATTTTGATCGCCACATGCGGGCCGCCGCCGACGGACTACGCGCGGCCGGTCTGGATCCGGCGAAGGATCGGGTGATGAATCTGTTTTATGGCGGCAACCTCTACGGCGGCTTCTTCAGTTTCTCGAAAATACTCGAGCACATGAGCGCCGTGCATTACCCCATGGGCGCGACGTCAGATGCGGACTTTGAAGAGATCGCACGAATGATCGTCGCTCACAAGATCAATACCCTGGTGGGCATGCCAAGTACCTTGCAGCGCCTGTTTTCCAGCCAGCGAGAAACCCTTCAAGGCTACGGCGGCGTGCGCAAAGTCATGCTGGGCGGCGAGCACCTGGGCCCAGGCTGCCGTCAGTTGCTTGAGGACTGCGGCGTCACGAGTATTCGCTCAGCCATCTATGGCAGCGTCGACGCGGGCCCCCTTGGCCATGCCTGCACTGTCGGCGGCGAGGGTGTTTTCCATCTCATGGAGGACATTCAACACTTGGAGATCGTCCAGTTGGACCAGGACGCTCCGGTCGCGCCGGGGGAAACCGGACGGCTGCTGTTTACTTCTCGCCGACGCCAAGCGCAGCCCCTTCACCGCTATGAAGTCGGTGATTGCGGGCGCTGGCTCACCGCTCCCTGCCCCTGTGGTCTGGAGTCACCCCGGTTCGAGTTGCGCCAGCGCCATGGCGCCCTGATACGCATCGTGACGTACCTAATCAATACCCACGAGTTGGCCGAACAGGCACAAGCAGCCATTCAAATCGTGCTTGATTACCACAGCAGCGGCTGCGAACGCCTACTGATTCGCGCCGATGGCGACGCACCAACAGTTCGGCGCCAGGTCATGGGCCTTGAACTGCTGTCCACGCTGGTAGAGTCCCAAATGCTTGTACTGGACGTGCAATCCTGTCCGGCGGCGAGTTTCGAACATAACAAACACAGCGGCAAAGTCCCGCTGGTGATTGACCGCAGACTCACTGCTTGATGTTTTTTCCGTGTAATTGAACAAGCGGACGTTAGAGTCCGAGAGAACCCTGATGAGCACCTCTTTACCATTCGAACAATGGCTCGCCCATATTCGTAAGCATTCAACGTTCTACCGCAAATCTTTACGGCATTTACCCGCGCAGAACTGCACGTTGGAGGATGTCCCCATTGTCGACGTCGCCGACTATTGGGCCGGCAGTCATGACCTGGACAATTGGGACGTGCTGACCGGCAAAGTCGAAGACGCGCTGATCTACAAAACCGGCGGTACGACCAGCCAGGGAAAACTGTCGGTATACACCCACGCCGAATGGCAGCGGATGCTCGACTGCTTCGGTCAGAGCCTGTCAGCACAACTGATGGCTGGCGATCGAATCGCCAACCTGTTTTTTTCCGGAGACCTGTATGCCAGTTTCCTGTTCATTCATGGCGCCCTTGGCAAAGTCGATGTAGCCATCACCGAATTCCCGTTCACCGGGGCAGTGGATCTCGACGTGCTGACCGAGGCCGTGACCGGCCACCGCATCAATGTGCTGGCTGGTGTGCCTGCGCACCTGCTGGCGTTCGCCGACCACTTGGATCAACAGGGGCGGACGCTGCCCGGCATCACCACCGTGTTGTTCGGCGGGGAAAACCTGTTTGACAGTCAGTTGCCTGCGTTGCAGCGCGCCTTCCCCCAGGCACGCTTCGCCTCCATCGGCTATGCCAGCGTCGACGCCGGACTGGTGGGCGCCAGCGCACCGGACTGCAACCTGGGCGAGCACCGCGTGTTCGGCGAACGGATACGGGTAGAGATCATCGATGAACTGAGCGGTGAGGTCATCCAGGCATGCGATCGGCCCGGCACTCTGGTGGTGACCAACCTCACCCGGACCCTGATGCCCATCGTGCGCTATCCGGTGGGCGATCGAGCGTGCTGGCGCGAGCCGGTTGGAACTCCGCGACGCAAGTTCGCGCTTCAGGGCCGCAGCGCGAAAAGCCAGCGAGTGCGGGTAGGCGTTTTCTCGCTGTTTTCGCAGGAAATCAGCGACATCATCCGCAGCATTGGCGGTGACCTTCAATGGCAATTGATCATCGAGCACGCGCAGAACAACGACCGCGTGTTGCTCAGATGGGTGCCTGGTGGGCAAACGCAGACCTGCCAGTCACTCTCCAGCACATTGAAAGCCGCCTTGACCAAACAGTATCCGGGTATCGATCAACTCGACCTGCACGTCCAGGCCTGCAGCCTGCAAGCGTTGGAACGCCATCCACGCTCCGGCAAGCACCTGTCGATCATCGACCGCCGCGCCTATGCTCCGCTGGCAGCGAGGCACGCCGGATGAACAGCGTGGTCATCCGACCGTTCAGGCCCACGGATGGCGTCGGAACCAGCGAATTGTTCCGCCGGGTTTACGGCGATCACTACGTCTCGCCAGACGTCTACCTGCCACATATGATTGGCCTGCACAACCTGCTGAACCGTTGGCACTCCATGGTCGCCGTGGAGAATGACCGCGTGGTCGGCCATGCCGCATTGTGTCGGCAGACGGCCGAAGGTGAAGACGCGGAACTGGCCCTGATCGCGGTGGACCCCGCGGTGCAGGGCGGCCAGATTGCGACGCGGCTGGGGCAGAAGTTACTCGACAGTTGCCAGGACCTCGGGCTTGCCAGGTTGTCGATCAAGCAAGTCACCAGCCATTGCTACAGCCAACGTCTGGCACAACGCCTGGGGTTCCATGATACCGGGCTGCTGCCTGACCATGTGCCCTCACCTTTCGCCACGGTCGACGCCGAAACCATCGTAGTCGGCAGCCAGGTGGTCAGCGGCCATCGTCGCCCGCTGCCTCACCTTAAGTGGCCGGTGGCATGCCAATGGCTGACGCAACCCTTGGCATCGCTGTTTGGTACCTCGCTTGAGGTGCCTTTGCCTTCGGTACAGCCTTTTCAAATCCAACAACTGCCCGGAAGAATCGACATTGTGGCGGGGTACATAGGCCTTCGCCTGGCCGGGCAACTGCTGCGCTTGCCGGCCCATTGGTCGCTTTCAGTACGACTCGGACTGCGTCAGCAATTTGCCGACGATTACCAACGATTGATGGACGCCGGATTCATTTTCACCGGGATCATGCCTGCCGAAGGCAACCCCGGCTGGCAGGCGCTGTTTCACCGGGGCGCCCTGGATCGCCCGCTCACCTTGCACTCGGAACCGATGCAACGGCTCCACGAACAAGTGCAAGCCCAAGGGCACATTTGGAGATGCGCTCAAGCAGGTTCGGCGGCTTGAAAACGGGAGCAGGGATGCTCAACACATCTCCGAGGTTCTCGACAGGATGGCTCGCACACAGGGCTCAGCGCAGCCTGATGAGTTTGCACCGGATTTCGAATCACTGCCCCCAACCTGACAATTCTGTAATCCCCCCCTCAGCCCACTGTCAGCGCACGCTCGCTACTCTGTTATCCTCCTCCCAAACTGTTCGACACGAGACTGTCCCTATGGCCAACCCCCTGCACCTGCTTGCCCTGAGCGCGCTTTTTGTCACCACTCTGGCCCAGGCCGCCGAACCGATCACCATTGACGTACACCGCGATGCCAATTGCGGTTGCTGTAAAAAATGGATTTCGCATCTGCAAGAAAACGGCTTCAAGGTCAACGACCATGTTGAAACCGACATGGGTTCAGTCAAACAGCGCCTGGGTGTGGCGCCAAACCTGCGCTCCTGCCACACCGCCCAGATCAATGGCAAATTCGTTGAGGGGCATGTCCCGGCCGACCAGGTCCTGGCGTTGAGCCAACGGGACGACCTGCTCGGTGTGGCCGCGCCTGGCATGCCCATGGGTTCGCCTGGTATGGAAACGGACGGCATGAGTGATGCGTATCAGGTGATTGGCCTGAAAAACGACGGGACTCAAACCGTGGTGGCGGATTACCCGGCCCACTGATGGGCGAGGCTTACATCGGCTTGTTCCTGGCGGCATTCGGTGCCGCCACCTTGTTACCGCTGCAATCCGAAGCACTGCTGGTTGGGCTGTTGCTCAGCGAACGCTATGAAGCCTGGCTGTTGCTGGGAGTCGCCACCGTGGGCAACGTACTGGGCTCGCTGGTGAACTGGTGGCTGGGCACACGCCTGGAGCAGTTCAAGGATCGGCGCTGGTTTCCGGTCAGTCCGGCCCATCTGGACAAGGCCCGCGTGCATTACCAGCGTTATGGGCGCTGGTCGCTGCTGCTCAGTTGGATGCCCATCATCGGCGATCCACTGACCTTGGTGGCGGGGGTGATGGGGGAGCCGTGGCGGCGCTTTGTGTTGATCGTGACCCTGGCCAAAGGGCTGCGTTATGGCGCACTCGCCCTCGCGACCCTGGGCTGGATGGGTTGAACGTTCGCGTCTTTGGGTTGCCTGTGGTTAATGTCGCCATAATCGGGCCACGCCAGGATCGGCCGGATGCCCAAAGGAGATTGCCCATGTCGCGTTCCACTGCTCGCTGGTTGCCCAGCCTGTTTCTGACGGCCGCCCTGCCGCTGCTCGCCCAGGCGGAAAACCCGCCTGAAGGCCCGGCCTATGGCCCGGAACTCCAAGGCTTCGAATACCCCTACACACTCAAGCACTTCCCCCTTCAGTCCCAGGGCCAATCATTGCAAATGGGCTACATGGACGTGCCGGCCCAGGGCGAGGTCAATGGTCGCACCGTGGTCCTGATGCACGGCAAGAACTTTTGCGCCGCCACCTGGGGCGACTCGATCAAGACCCTCAGCGAGGCCGGTTACCGGGTCATCGCCCCGGACCAGATCGGTTTCTGCACGTCCAGCAAGCCCGCTTATTACCAGTACAGCTTCCACCAACTGGCAACCAACACCCAGGCCCTGCTCAAGGCCCTCGGGGTGCAGAAAAGCATTGTGCTCGGCCACTCCACCGGCGGCATGCTCGCCACCCGTTATGCCTTGCAGTTTCCCGATCAGGTCGAGCGGCTGGCGATGGTCAACCCCATAGGCCTGGAGGACTGGAAAGCCCTCGGCGTGCCCTACCGTACCGTTGACCAGTGGTACGAGCGCGAACTGAAACTCAGCGCCGACGGTATCCGCAACTACGAGCGCAAAACCTACTACGGTGGCCGCTGGAAACCGGAGTTCGAGCGCTGGGTGGACATGCTCGCCGGGCTGAACAAGGGGCCGGGGCACACGCAAGTCGCGTGGAATTCGGCGCTGATCTACGACATGATCTTCACCCAGCCGGTCTACTACGAATTCAAGGACCTGAAGGTACCGACGCTGCTACTGATCGGCACATCCGACACCACCGCCATCGGCAGCGACATCGCGCCGCCGGCCGTGAAAGCCAAACTGGGTCGGTATGAAGTGCTGGGCAAGCAGGCCGCTGAACTGATTCCCCAGTCGACCCTGGTGGAGTTCGCCCATCTGGGGCATGCCCCACAGATGGAAGAGCCGGACCGGTTCCACCAGGCCTTGCTGGGCTGGCTGAACAAACCCATTCCCTGACGAGGTGTTCCATGGCGGTGCAAATAGCAGTCATCGATGATTGGCAGGACGTAGCGCGGGACGTGGTGGACTGGTCGGTGCTCGATAGCATCGGCCAGGTGACATTTATTCATGAGTACCCTGCCGAGCGCGACACGCTCGCCGCGCGCCTGCACCGCTTCGAAGTGATCTGCGTGATGCGTGAACGTACGCTCTTCGACGAAGGCCTGCTGCGCCGCCTGCCCAACCTCAAGCTGTTGCTCACCGGCGGCATGCGCAATGCCGCCCTGGACCTCAAGACAGCCGCCGAACTGGGTATCCAGGTATGCGGCACCGAAAGCTACAAACACGCCGCCCCCGAACTGACCTGGGCGCTGATCATGGCCCTGACCCGCAACCTGGTGCAGGAGGCCAATGCCTTGCGCGCCGGGCTATGGCAGCAAGGCTTGGGCGGCGACCTGCATGGCAAGACCCTGGCGATCCTCGGCTTGGGCAGCATCGGCACACGGGTAGCTCAGTTCGGTCAGGTCTTCGGCATGCGGGTAATCGCCTGGAGCCAGAACCTCACCGCCGAACGGGCCGCAGAAGTGGGTGTGACCTACGTGAGTAAACAGGAACTGTTCGAACAGGCTGACATTCTCTCCGTGCATCTGGTACTCAGCGAGCGCTCCCGCGGTTTGGTGGACGCCCAGGCGCTGGGCTGGATGAAACCCCAGGCGCTGTTGGTCAATACCGCACGCGGTCCAATCGTCGATGAAGCCGCCCTGATCGACGCCCTGCGCGCCAAACGCCTGGCCGGTGCCGCCCTGGACGTCTTCGCCGAGGAACCCTTGCCATCCGACCACCCGTTCCGATCCCTGGAAAATGTACTGGCCACACCGCACGTGGGTTACGTCACCCGGCACAATTATCAGAAGTTCTATTCCTTGATGATCGAAGACCTGCAAGCCTGGGCGGCCGGCAAACCGATCCGCCTGTTGACCCCCACTGGCGACTGAACACGTCCTAAGTGGGAGCAAGCCTGCTCCCACAGAAACAGCGCATTTCAGGGCCAATAATGGCCACTAAAACGCCTCTATTCCACCCGCCCCCTGATGGTGCGTCGCGCCATTGCATCGCGCACGCCGATGAAACACCCCCTTCCCCCATACACCCATTACGTTTCCAGAAACTGCACTTCGTCGGTGCGTATCCCCCTTTGTCGTGTAAGACATTGCCGCCAATAAAGCTGATTGTCGGACAATTCGACGAAGCGCGCCGCACCGCTCTAGGTTCTGACCTAGACTGCCCAACCGGGGAGAAAACCGACCGGTCGTCCAGACGAAAAAAAGTCGAAACTTTTCGCAACGGCGACGGGTCAGGTTAGAGGTAGGGCAACAACGGCTGGTGCAGTCCTTGCAAGTCCTTGAAGCAGCCCCTTCACCTGATTCGCTTAACCGCATTGGGCAGCGCTTTGCTTACCTTGCGTAGCGCTTGTGCGCCTGGCCGCAGGATTCGGCCAATGAAACAACAGCTCTGGCGCTTGCCGGAAACAGATCGAGAAAATGGGAGAAAGTTATGATCAGTGCTGCCTTGGAACCACAGCAAGTCCGTTCTCAACTTCCGCCGGCGACTGACTCGCCGACGGCACCGGTGCTGGCCACCGGCGGCAAGGCACTGCTCCCGGTCGTCAGGCAGAATCCCAATCGCAAGAAGGTATTGTTCGTCACCTCGGAAATTGCCGATCTGGTGAAAACCGGTGGCCTGGGCGACGTTTCTTCCGCCCTGCCCCGGGCCATGGCCGGCCTGCATGACGTACGGGTGCTGATCCCCGGTTACCCGCAGGTGATGAACAGCGGCAACCCGATCCACATCATCGGCGAACTGGGCGGCCACGCCGCGCTGCCGCCCTGCAAGATCGGGCGCATGGACATGGCCGACGGCCTGGTGATCTACGTACTGATCTGTCCGGAACTCTTTGCCCGCGAAGGCTCACCCTACGGGGCCAACAACGGTCGCGACTGGCCCGACAATCACATTCGCTTCGCCCGGCTGGGCCTGGCCGCGGCTGATATCGCCGCCAACCTCGCCCAAATCCACTGGTGCCCCGATCTGGTCCACGCCCATGACTGGCCGGCCGGTCTGGCGCCGGCCTACATGCACTGGCGCGGGCAACGCACGCCGACCCTGTTCACCATCCATAACCTGGCGTACCAGGGCGTGGTCAGCCTGGCCTCCTGCCCGGAGCTGGGTATCCCGGAGCACGCGTTGCAACAGGAAGGCATGGAGTTCTACGGCAAGTTGTCGTTCCTCAAGGCCGGCATGGCGTACTCCAGCCATATCACCACAGTCAGCGCCACCTACGCCCAGGAAATCACCACCCCGGCATTCGGCTGCGGGCTCGACGGTTTTCTCGCGGCCAAAACCCAGCAAGGCCTGCTCAGCGGCATTCCCAACGGCATCGATGAGAGTTGGGACGCGGCCACCGATACGCACTTGTTCCGTCAGTTCGCCATGGGTGACTGGGAAGGCAAAGCCGTGAATGCGGCTCATGTGCGTGAGCTGTTCGGTCTCGACGACTCCAGCGGCCCGCTGTTCGCCGTGGTTTCGCGCCTGGTGTACCAGAAAGGCCTGGACCTGACCGAAGCTGTCGCCGAGTTCATCGTCGAATCCGGTGGCCAGATCGCGATCATTGGTCGCGGCGAACCCGAAGAAGAGCAAGCCATGCGTGAACTGGCGCTGCGTTTTCCCGGACGAATCGGTGTACGCATCGGCTTCAACGAAACCGACGCGCGGCGGATGTTCGCCGGCAGCGACTTTCTGCTGATGCCTTCGCGCTACGAGCCCTGCGGCTTGAGCCAGATGTACGCCCAGCGCTTCGGCTCGCTGCCGGTGGCACGCAATACCGGCGGGCTGGCGGACACCATCGAAGACGGCATCACCGGTTTTCTGTTCGATGAGTCCACGGTTGAGAGCTACAAACAGGCCTTGAGCCGGGCCTTCAAGGTCTTCGAGTTCCCGGACCTGCTCAACGCCATGCGCTGCCGGGCCATGTCAGCGCCATTCAACTGGTGCAAGGCCGTGGAACCCTACGCCGAACTCTATGAACAGCTAGTGGCCAAGTCACTGGGTAAATCGGCCAGACAATGAGGTAACAATGCCGTCAAGGACGCCTGAAACCTGGACCCATGGCGCGGTCATGCTCGATGCCGAGCACACGCGCTTCGCTCTCTGGGCCCCGGATGCTTTTTTTGTGAGTGTCGAACTCGACACTGGAGATTCAATCCCGCTACTGCCCCAGGCCGATGGCTGGTTCATGATCCAGACCCGCTGTCCCGCCGGCACCCGCTATCGCTACAACATCGACGGCGAACTGGAAGTCCCCGACCCGGCGTCCCGCGCCCAGGCCGGTGACATTGACCGCCACAGCGTGGTGGTCGACCCTCATGCTTATTCATGGCGCCATACCCACTGGTCCGGGCGCCCCTGGCACGAAGCCGTGATCTATGAGTTGCACGTCGGCGCCCTCGGTGGTTTCCAAGGCGTCGAACAGCACCTGGCGCGCCTGGCTGGATTAGGGGTGACCGCCATCGAACTGATGCCGCTGTCGCAGTTTCCCGGGGACCGTAACTGGGGCTACGACGGTGTCCTGCCCTACGCTCCCCAGGCCTCCTACGGCACGCCCGAACAGCTCAAGCATTTGATCGACAGCGCCCATGGCCACGGGCTGGCGGTGATTGTCGATGTGGTTTACAACCATTTCGGCCCCGACGGCAATTATCTGCACCGGTACGCAAAAGGCTTCTTCCGCGAAGACAAGCACACCCCCTGGGGCGCGGCAATTGACTTCCGGCGCCGCGAGGTGCGGAACTTCTTTATCGACAATGCGCTGATGTGGCTGCTGGAATACCGTTTCGATGGCCTGCGCCTGGACGCCGTGCATGCGATCGAAGATCCGGATTTTCTCCAGGAGCTGGCCGCCAGGGTGCGCGAACAGATAGATCCGGTTCGGCATGTCTGGTTGACCGTGGAAAACGAACACAACCAGGCCAGCCTGCTGGAGCACGGCTATGACGCGCAATGGAACGATGACGGGCACAACGCCTTGCACGTACTGCTGACCGGCGAAACCGACGCCTATTATGCTGACTATGCCGAAGAGCCGACGGAACAATTGGCCCGCTGCCTCAGCCAGGGGTTTGTCTTCCAGGGCCATATCAACCGCCACGGCGAATCCCGGGGTGAACCCAGCGGCCACCTGCCGCCCAGCGCTTTCGTGCTGTTTCTGCAGAATCACGACCAGATTGGCAACCGGGCACTGGGTGAACGCCTGCACCAACTGGCCTCGCCTCAGGCCCTGCAAGCGGCGACGGTCTTGTTGCTGTTGTCGCCGATGATTCCGCTGCTGTTCATGGGCGATGAAGTCGCCGCCCGGCAACCCTTCCTGTTTTTCACCAGCCATCATGGCGAGCTGGCGGAGCTGGTGCGTGAAGGTCGGCGCAACGAGTTCAAGGCGTTCAGTGCCTTTGCCGACCCCGAAAAGCGAGAGCGCATCCCGGACCCTAACGCGGCCGATACCTTCGAGGTGTCACGGCCTGATCTGGAGGCGCAGCACGCTGAGCAACACGCCAGTGAAACACTCTATCGACAACTGCTGAAAATCCGCCGTGAAGCGATCGTCCCGCGCTTGCCCGGCGCCCAGGCCTTGGGCACCGAAGTGCTGGGCCATGGCGCAGTCAGCGCACGCTGGCGCATGGGCGACGGCAGCGTTTTGCGCATTGACCTGAACCTCAGCGATCAACCGGTCAAGCATACCGCTCAAGAAGAGGCCGAGATTCTTTTCGAACATCCGCAGCACGCCATGGGTCTGTTGCAGCAGGGGGCCTTGGCGCCCTACAGCGCGCTGGTCAGTCTGACGCAAGCGGCAAACTTGCCCAATATCACTGGAGAGCGCCTATGAGCGATGCGCAACTGGAAATTCTCGCCGGCCGAGCGGGCCTGGCGGTGGACTGGATCGACGCCAACGGCCGGGCGCAAAAAGTCTCGCCCGCCGTCTTGCGTTCAGTCCTCATCGGTCTGGGCCATCCAGCCGGGACCGCCCAGGAAATCGACGCCAGCCTGCTGCAATTGCAGCAGGATCAACAGAATCATCAATTACCACCGCTGATCACCGCCGATGTCGGCGTCAGCGTGGATCTGAGCCGCTACTTCGAAGCCGCCACGCCCTGCGAAATCCAGCTCGAGGATGGCGCCACACTGAACCTGAACCTCGACGCCGACGCCAGGCTGCCGGGGATGGTCCCGGTGGGTTACCAGCACGTCAGCATCCAGGACCAGCATTTCACCCTGGCGGTCGCGCCAGCACATTGCTATAGCGTGGCCGATGCCGTGGATGATCCGACGCCCCGCGCTTGGGGCCTGAGCGCGCAGTTATATGCGCTGCGCCGCCCCGGCGACGGAGGTTTCGGTGACACCCAGGCCCTGGAAGAGCTGGTACGGGTCGCCGGCGAGCGCGGTGCCGACGCCCTGGCGATCAGCCCGATGCACGCGATGTTCAGCAGTGACACCGGTCGTTACAGCCCCTATTCACCGTCCAGCCGGCTCTTTCTCAACAGCCTCTATGCCGCGCCGGGCACCGTTCTCGGCGAACGCGCGCTGCGCGCGGCTATTGACGCCACCGGCCTGACCAACCAACTGCGCAACCTGGAAGAACAACCACTGGTGGATTGGCCCGTGGCGGCCCAGGCCAAGCAGAAAATCCTGCGCGCCCTGTACGACGGCTTCAGCCAGGGCGAGCACCCATTGCATGAGGATTTCAGCAGTTTCCGCCACACCAGCGGCGAACCCCTGGAGAATCATTGCCGCTTCGAAGCCCTGCAGGCCGAACGCGCGGCTCGGGGAGAAAGCCTGGACTGGCGCCATTGGCCCGAAGAATGGCGCAACCCGCGGAGTTCGACGCTGGCGCATTTTGCTGAGGAGAACGCCGACGAAATCGGTTTCTACGCATTTTGTCAGTGGCTGATTACCCGATGCCTGGAGCGCGTCCAGAGCGCGGCTAAATCCAGCGGCATGGGCATTGGCCTGATCGCTGACCTGGCCGTAGGCGCCGATGGTGGAGGCAGCCAGGCCTGGAGTCGGCAGGATGAACTGCTCGCCTCGTTGACCGTGGGCGCACCGCCGGACATCCTCAACCGCTCCGGCCAAGGCTGGGGCATCTCGGCATTCTCGCCGGAGGGGTTGGTACGCAATGGTTTTCGCGCGTTCATTGAGATGCTGCGGGCCAACTTCGCCCACGCCGGCGGCTTGCGCATCGATCATGTGATGGGCTTGCAACGCCTGTGGGTGATCCCCAACGACGCCCCGCCCAGCGATGGTGCCTACCTTTATTATCCGGTGGACGACCTGCTGCGCCTGCTGGCCCTTGAATCCCATCGCCATCAGGCCATCGTACTGGGCGAAGACCTCGGCACCGTGCCCGAGGGTCTTCGCGAGAAGCTCAGCGCCCGGTCGATCCTCGGCATGCGCGTGCTGTTGTTCGAGCAGGACAATACCCACTTCAAGCCCATCCTCGACTGGCCGGACAATGCCCTGGCCACGACCAGTACCCATGACTTGCCGACCCTCAATGGCTGGTGGCACGGCCATGATATCGACTGGAACGCCCGGCTGGACCTGATCGACTCCCACACCGAGATGGACTGGCGCAAACACCGCGCACGTGAACGCGAAGGCCTGAGCAATGTGTTGAATCAGGACCCGCAGAACTTTCGTGAAGAACACCAGGATACCGACGAGATACTCGACGCCAGTGTGCGTTTCCTCGGCCACACCCGTGCACCGCTGGTGTTGCTGCCGCTCGAAGACGCCCTGGGCATCGACGAGCAGGCCAATCTGCCTGGCACCACCGATACCCACCCCAACTGGCGGCGTCGCCTGGCGTGTGACAGCCAGGTGCTGCTGGATGACCCGGGCGCCGCCCGGCGTCTGGAAGTACTCGCCTGCGCACGGCTTCAGGCGAACGAGCGTGACCGATGAATCAGACGTTGATCCAACCATTGCGGGCGACCCTTCGCCTGCAGTTTCATAAAGGCTTCACCCTGGACGATGCCATCCCCCAGGTGCCGTACTTCGCATCGTTGGGCATCAGCCATATTTATGCCTCGCCACTGCTCAAAGCCCGCGCCGGCTCCATGCACGGCTACGATGTGGTCGATCCGACCCAGGTGAACCCGGAACTGGGCGGTGAAGCCGCGCTTCGACGCCTGGTCGCCACCCTGCGTGAGCACCGGATGGGTTTGATCCTCGATGTCGTGTCCAACCACATGGCCGTCGGCGGCAATGACAATCCCTGGTGGCAGGACCTGCTGGAATGGGGACGCTTGAGCCCCTTCGGCGAGTTTTTCGATATCCAGTGGCATTCTCCCGACCCCTTGATGGAAGGCCAACTGTTGCTGCCATTTTTAGGCAGCGACTACGGGGTGGCCTTGCAGGAAGGCACGCTCACGTTACGCTTCGATGCCACGCAAGGCAGCTTCCTGGCCGAGCATTACGAGCATCACTTCCCTATCTGCCCCATGCAGTACGGCGAATTACTCAAACCTGCCGAAACGCTGCCATCCGAACAGGCCGAATCCCTCAGGGCGTTGGCCGAGCGTTTTACCACGTTGAACTACCAGACTGACGCCCATACCCTGGCCCGACCGCTGCAGCAGCAATTGCAAGAGTTGGTCTGCCAGCCGGGTATCCAGGCCACCATTGAAGAGAACTTGCGCACCTACGACTCCCGGCAACCCGAGGGATTCGAGCGTCTGCATCAGTTGCTGGAGCGCCAGAGTTACCGGCTCGCCAGTTGGCGCACGGCGGCGGACGACATCAACTGGCGGCGCTTTTTCGACGTCAATGAGCTGGGAGGCCTACGGGTCGAGCGCCCAGCCGTGTTCGAAGCTACCCACGCCAAAATTTTCGAATTGATCGCCGAAGGGCTGGTGGACGGCTTGCGGATCGACCACATCGACGGTCTGGCCGATCCTCGCGGCTACTGCCGAAAATTGCGCAGGCGTCTTGATTCGCTTTCACCCTCGCGGCACCTGCCCATTTTCATTGAAAAAATTCTCGGCGATGGCGAGAGCCTGCGTCAGGACTGGAACATCGACGGCAGTACCGGTTATGAGTTCATGAACCAGATCTCGTTGCTGCAACATGACCCGGCCGGTGCCGAGCCCCTTGCCGAGTTCTGGAGTCGACACAGCGAGCGACCGGCGCACTTCATCGAAGAAGCCCGTCTGGCCCGTCAACAGATTCTCAATGGTTCCCTGGCCGGAGACTTCGAAAGCGTCGCCCAGGCCTTGTTGCAAGTCGCGCGGGACGACGTGATGACCCGTGACCTGACCCTCGGCGCCATTCGCCGCGCGTTACAGGAACTGATCGTGCACTTCCCGGTGTACCGCACCTACATCAACCCGCTGGGCCGTTGTGGCGAAGACGATGTGTTTTTCCGTCAAGCCCTGGAAGGCGCCCGACAAACCCTCAGCGAAGCCGACTGGCCGGTGCTCGACTACCTGGCCGACTGGCTCGGCGGGATGCGCTGGCGGGATCGCCCGCGGGGCAGTCAGCGCAAACGGCTGCGCCATGCTTGCGTGCGCTTCCAGCAACTGACCTCGCCCGCCGCCGCCAAGGCCGTGGAAGATACGGCGCTTTATCGTTCGGCAGTGCTGCTGTCGCGCAATGACGTGGGCTACAACACCGAACGGTTCAGCGCCCCGCCGCAAGCGTTTCATTACGCCTGCCTCGAGCGACTGGAGCACTTCCCTGACAACCTGATGACTACCGCCACCCATGACCATAAGCGCGGCGAAGACACCAGGGCGCGACTGGCGGTCATCAGCGAACGAGCTGATTGGTACATGGCGTGCGTAGACCAATGGCGCATTCTTGCGCCCTCGCTGCACAGCGACCCCGCCGCTCCTTCAGCCGGTGATGAATTGATTCTGTACCAGGCACTACTGGGAAGTTGGCCGCTAGACTTGGATGTGCACGACCACACGGCACTGGCCGATTACAACGAGCGCATGTGGCAATGGCAACGCAAGGCTTTACGCGAAGCCAAGTTGCAAAGCAGTTGGTCGGCCGTCAACGACGCTTATGAGCAGGCGACCCAGCTCTTCCTGGAACGGCTGTTGCTCGGTGATGAGGGGCTGCCCCTGCGCAATGCCCTCGCCGAGGCGGTCCAGGTCATCGCCCCGGCGGGGGCCCTCAACAGTTTGGCGCAAACCTTGCTGCGCATGACTGTCCCTGGTGTACCGGACCTGTACCAGGGTAATGAGTTCTGGGATTTCAGCCTGGTGGATCCGGACAACCGCCGCCCAGTGGATTTCCTGGCGCGCCGCGAGGCGATGCAAACACCAGGCACCCCGGCGGAACTGGTAGGCACCTGGCGCGATGGCAGGATCAAACAAGCGTTGATCGCCAGGACACTGGCCGTGCGCACCGAACACCTGCCACTGTTCCAGCAAGGTCGCTATCAGCCACTGCAAGTGGTTGGCGCGCAGGCCGAACGGGTCCTGGCCTTTATGCGCGAGCATGAGCAACAACGGGCAATCATAGTGGTACCGATCCATGCAGCCAGCCTGCTGGAAAACGGTGCCGTGCCGCTGGTGGCTGCATCGGACTGGGGCGACACCCGCGTATCACTACCGTTTGCCCGTGGGGATGAAAAACTGAAGGGACTTTTTTCCAGCGCGGCAGTCACACCCCAAAGGGAGCTGATGGTCAGCGACGCACTGGGGGATTTCCCGGTCAATGTCTTTATCCAAACTTGAGTTCAGTCAGGAGCACTGCGATGAGTACCGACGATAAACGCATTCGTGAATTCGCCTATCAGATCTGGGAGTCCGAGGGTAAGCCCGCCGGGCAGGAAAAACGCCACTGGGAGATGGCCCGCAAACTTGCCGAAGCCGAAGCCCTGGCACCGAGCAAGCCCGCCAAAGCGGCCGGCAAACCAGCGGTCAGCAAGACGGATGGCCTGAAGTCTGGCGCTGCCAAGAGCAGCGCCGCCACCAAGACCGCCCCGAAAAGCACTACGCCCAAGGCCAAGCCTGCGGCCAAACCTGCCGCTGTCAGCACCGCGGCGGAAAAACCTGTGGAGAAAAAGCCACGAGCGGCGCGCAAGCCGCCGGCTAACTGATCCATTCCTGACATCCGCCTCAAGGGCATGCGCCCCCGTTCTGACAAGGGCGCGTGCTGACGCCACACCGGGCCGACGCCTGGATGCGCGGTGTCCATCAATGGTGCCGCTAGGCGGCACAGCGGGAGCAAGCTGCCTCGCCACAGTGAAACGAATAGATTTTAAGTGAACAGCATTGCCGTATCTGTCTGTCTTTTGCAGGAGCAACTATGACCCATCCAAAAAACACTACGCCGCCGCCCGTTATCGAGGCTTCGCGGATTCGTGAAGGGCTGCCTTTCCCGCTGGGTGCGACGTGGGATGGCCTGGGGGTCAATTTCGCGCTGTTCTCAGCGAACGCCACCAAGGTTGAACTGTGTATTTTCGATGATACCGGCGAAGTCGAGCTCGAGCGTATCGAGCTGCCGGAGTACACCGACGAGATTTACCACGGCTATCTGCCTGACGCCCACCCGGGGATGATCTATGGCTACCGGGTCTATGGCGCTTACGACCCGGAGAATGGCCACCGCTTCAACCCCAACAAACTGCTGATCGACCCCTACGCCAAGCAATTGGTCGGCCAGTTGAAGTGGTCCGAGGCACTGTTTGGCTACACCATCGGCCACCCGGATGGCGACCTGAGTTTCGATGAGCGCGACAGCGCGCCCTTTGTACCCAAATGCAAAGTCATCGACCCGGCCCATACCTGGGGCAACGACCAGCGCGTCAGTGTGCCGTGGGACAAGACCATCCTGTACGAAACCCATGTTCGCGGTATCAGCATGCGTCACCCCTCGGTACCGGAAAACCTGCGAGGCACCTTCGCCGGATTGATGGTGGACGATGTGCTCGAGCACATCCGCAAGCTGGGTGTTTCATCGGTGGAGCTGCTGCCCGTCCACGCGTTCGTCAATGACCAGCACCTGTTGCACAAGGGCATGACCAACTACTGGGGCTACAACAGCATTGCCTTCTTCGCCCCAGACCCGCGTTACCTGGCCAGCGGCAAAATCGCCGAATTCAAGGAGATGGTTGCGCACCTGCACGAGGCCAACCTGGAAGTCATCCTCGACGTGGTCTACAACCACACCGCTGAAGGCAACGAGCAAGGCCCTACCCTGTCCATGCGCGGCATCGACAATGCCTCGTACTACCGGCTGATGCCGGATGACAAACGCTACTACATCAACGATTCCGGCACCGGCAACACCTTGGACCTGAGTCACCCGTGCGTGCTGCAGATGGTCACCGACTCCCTGCGCTACTGGGCCACGGAAATGCATGTCGACGGCTTCCGTTTCGACCTGGCGACTATTCTGGGTCGATACCACGATGGCTTCGATGAGCGCCACAGCTTCCTCGTCGCCTGTCGCCAGGACCCGGTGTTGCGCCAAGTGAAAATGATCGCCGAGCCGTGGGATTGCGGCCCTGGTGGTTATCAGGTCGGTGGGTTCCCGCCAGGCTGGGTGGAGTGGAACGACAAATTCCGCGACACCGTGCGCGCATTCTGGAAAGGCGACGACGGCCAACTCGCCGACTTTGCCAGCCGCATGACGGCCTCCGGCGAGATGTTCAACCAGCGCGGTCGTCGTCCATACGCCTCGGTGAACTTCGTAACGGCCCACGACGGTTTTACCCTGCACGACCTGGTGTCGTACAACGACAAACACAATGAAGCCAACGACGAAAACAATCAGGACGGCAGCAACAACAACCTGTCCTGGAACCATGGCGTCGAAGGCCCGACAGACGATCCTGAGATCAATGAACTGCGTCAGCGGCAGATGCGCAACTTCTTTGCGACCTTGCTGTTGGCCCAGGGCACGCCGATGATCGTCGCTGGCGATGAATTCGCCCGGACCCAGCACGGCAACAACAACGCCTATTGCCAGGACAGCGAGATCGGCTGGGTCAATTGGGACCTGAGCGAGGATGGCGAGGCGCTGCTCAAGTTCGTCAAGCGCCTGATCAAACTGCGCCTGACCTACCCGATCCTGCGGCGCGGGCGGTTCCTGGTGGGCAATTACAACGAAGACCTGGGCGTCAAGGATGTCACCTGGCTGGCCCCCGATGGCAGCGAGATGACCACCGAGCAATGGCACGATAGCCACGGTCGGTGCCTGGGCATGCTGATGGACGGGCGCGCCCAGGAAACCGGCATTCGTCGCAAGGGTGGCAACGCGACCCTGCTTCTGGTGGTCAATGCCCATCACGACATCGTCAACTTCCGCCTGCCGGAAGTGCCCGAAGGCAGTTTCTGGACATGCATGGTCGACACTAACCAGCCGAAGGTGCGTGGCCAGGAGCGTTTCGATTTTGACTACGAATATTCCGTCACAGGCCGCTCGCTATTGTTGTTCGAGTTGCAGCGTGAGGAGGAGGAATGAACCTTCGATAGACGGGTGAAAAAACACAACCGCAGGGACGCGGTTGTTCACCCGCTCAGTCTCCACGCAGAAAAACAGCATTCGCAACAACATGGGGCGCGACGAATCGCCCAACATGATCAATACTTGTCGAGCGGTAGATTCCAGGATCGGAACATCGCAGCTCGCAGTCAGGCCCTGGTGGGCACCACCAGGCAATCGGCCCGATGCATGGCTGAAAGATTGAATACAAACAGGGACGTCTCTCATGAAACTCGCTTCTCGCTTGCCAGGTCGACAGCATCCGCAAATATGGAACAGCGCCCCCCAGCTGGCCGACATTCCCATTATCAGTACCCAGACCCTCACTCCCGCTGGCGCTCGCGCCGTGATCCTTGCTCCGCATCCGGGTGATGAGGTCGGCGCCTGTGGCGGTCTGCTCCAGTTACTGAGCAATCTGGGTCATCCCATCTTGCTGATCTCGGTCACCGACGGCAGCATCAGCCATCCCGGCTCACCGCTGTGGACCGATGAGCGCCAGCATGCCTACCGCCCCCATCCCCAGGAAAGCGTGGACGCCCTGCATCGCCTGGGGGTATCGGCCCGTGGCATGCAATGGGTGCGCGGTGGTTTCCCGGAAAAAAGCCTCGCCGAACATGAGGCCCAACTGAGCACTTTCATCGCTCGGTACTTGAAGCCCGGAGACGTTGTGTTCAGTACCTGGCGCAAGGATGGTGACAGCGACCATGATGCCGTTGGCCGCGCCGGAGCCCTGGCCGCCGAAAGCATCGAGGCCGTGTTCATTGAGTTGCCGGTGTGGGCCTGGCACTGGCCGCTCCGTGAGCAAAACAAAATCCCTTGGCACCGGGCCCGCAAGCTGCGCCTGGATATCTGGACCACCGCCCGCAAACGCCACGCCATGCACGCCTATGCCAGCCAGCTCAACGGCGAACCCGCCAACGGCATCGCACCGCTGGTGCCACGGGTGATTCTCGATCGCATGGGTTTGCCTTATGAGATTGTGTTCATCTGACCACCGCGCCGTTGTGGGCTTGCTCACGAAAACGGCGGCACATGCAACGTCTTCTGTGGGAGCAAAGCTTGCTCGCGATAGCGGTGAGTCAGTTTGCATCAATGTTGAATGAACCTAAGTCATCGCGAGCAAGCGGTGCTCCCACAGTGGCGAGGTGGTTGACTCGGCAACGGGAAAAATCCGGAACTGCGCCAGCCCCCAAAAGTCGCATGAACAGGTACGTCTGATTCAGGAGTGAACGTGACTGGCGATCCCAACCGGCATGCCGCCAAATCAACGCCTTTGGACACGCCCGCAGCGGTCCATCGGCTACGGGTTCTGACGGTCAATACCCACAAGGGTTTTACCGCCCTCAACCGTCGTTTCATACTGCCCGAGCTGCGTGAAGCGGTACGCAGCACCGGTGCCGATCTGGTGTTCCTGCAGGAAGTGCTGGGCGAACACGACCGCCACGCTTCGCGCTACGAGAACTGGCCGCAAATGTCCCAGTACGAATTCCTCGCCGACAGCATGTGGAGCGATTTTGCATACGGTCGTAACGCGGTGTATCCCGATGGCCATCATGGCAATGCATTGCTGTCCAAATACCCGATCCGTGAGTTTCGTAACCTCGACGTCTCCATCACCGGTCCCGAGCGACGCGGGCTGCTGCATTGCGTGCTGGACGTTCCGGGTCATGCCGAAGTCCACGGCATCTGCGTGCACCTGAGCCTTCTGGAAAGCCATCGCCAATTGCAGCTCAAGTTGCTCTGCCAACTGCTGGATTCGTTGCCCGAAGACGCCCCGGTGATCATCGCCGGTGATTTCAACGATTGGCAGTTGCGCGGCAATACTGCCCTCGCCCGTCGCCAATACCTGCACGAAGCCTTCGAACACCACCACGGTCGTCCGGCGCGGACCTACCCGGCCCGTTTCCCTCTCCTGCGCCTGGACCGCATTTACCTGCGCAACGCCACCAGCCATGCCCCGCAGATCCTGGGCAACAAACCCTGGACACACCTGAGCGATCACCTGCCGCTTTGCGTGGAGGTGCATTTGTGACGCTGATGCTGCGCAACATCTGGCGTACCGGGAGTCGGTGAACCAGAGGGGTTGAAACGGTTGCTTGACGTCAATTCACTGATCTTAATAAACGAAAAAAATCAGTTATTTATTGGCACTGATTTCAGTTTGCCATTCATCGTTCATTTTCTTGACGCGACGGCACCGGTCTTCTTGACTACAACGTACTACCCCCGGAAATACAGTCAGGGGCAAGCCTCGGAACCCCGCTACAGCGGACCGCCCGAGGCATGCCTCAATCCATTCGGTCGCCCCTCGTTCGGGGTAGGAGAGACGCCATAAGCGAGAAACGCATGCGATTGCAAGGCAGGCCCCCATGAAAACTTCCCTCCGTCCACAAGAGATCACTACCACTTTCTACACAATCTCGACTTCGTTGTTGCTGTGTTCGTCCATGGAGGTGTGGGCCTGGCCCGCCGAGCAGACGTCGCAACCCTGGTATGACCGAACACAGGCCGACAGCCAGGGCGTCGCATCCATAAACACTGATCCCACCTCCAGCAAGAGCCCCGCCCTCTTTACCTTGCGAAACGACAGCGGCCATACCCAACGCGTGGGGCTGATCAGTGGACAGAATCAGGTCATCACCCGCGTCGATGGCACGCTGGTGACACCGGCCATGGCCGAGCCCGGCAAAGAAGCACTGAACCTGCAAGGCACCCATCTGGGCGCGTACTGGAGCCTGACCGGTCCGGCAGGCTGGCATGTGGACCTGAGTGCCAGCGGCGGGCGGGTCAACGGTTACAGCCGCACCGAACAAGGCCAGCGTCAGGCCGCTGAAGGCAATGCCGTCACGTTGTCGGTCGAAGGCGGTTTTCCCATCGGTATCAGCGACCATTGGGTGGTCGAACCCCAGGCGCAACTGATCAACCAGCGCATCACCCTCGACAGCCCCAATGCCGAGAACGGCTCCGGTAACGAACTGAGCACCTGGAGCGGGCGCGTCGGGGCACGCCTCAAAGGGACGTATCAGGTCAACGGCCTGGGCGTGGAACCCTACGTGCGTACCAACCTTTGGCACACGGTCCAGAGTGCCGACACCTTGACCCTGGACAAAGTCGACAAGATCAGCAGCAGCCGCAAATCCTCCACCGTCGAGGTAGGGCTGGGGTTGGTGGCGCGGGTTACACCGGTGGTGAGCCTCTACATCAGCGCTGACTACAGCAGCGACGTCGACGACAACGACCTCAACGGGCTGATCGGCAGCCTGGGAGTACGGATGCGTTGGTAAACCCTCGCTTCAGGGCGGGTCGCAGCCAGGTGCTGGCGGCTCGCCATGCCAAACGGCAATGAGTCCAGCCTGCCCGCCTCCATACTTCCCTGACGCCGATAAAATCCTGTCCCTCGCCCCCCGGCACTTAAAAAGCACCGCCATTTGGGCGTATAACCCTAAAAGCGATTTACGCCTGCAAGCCGTCAGCCCATGGCTCATTTCATTGATGGAGTAACGACATGACCCAAGCCAACCTCTTCGCCAACCTGTTTCCCAGCGCTGCCGATGTTCCGCAGGCCTACCGCCTCGAGGGACAGATCGAGCAGCGCGAATACCTGATCGATGGCGTGCTGCAAACCTGGCAAGGGCCGCTGGCAGTTGTTCGCAGCCCGGTCTACCTAGCAGGCCCGCAGGGGGACGAGCAAGTGATACTGGGCAGCACACCACTGCTGGATGCTCAGACCGCACTCACCGCCCTGGATGCAGCCGTGCGCGCGTATGACCGCGGCCAGGGCCAGTGGCCAACGATGCGCGTTGCTGAACGCATCCGCCATGTGGAGGCTTTCCTGGCGCGCATGCGTGAGCAACGCGAGGTGGTAGTCAAACTGCTGATGTGGGAAATCGGCAAGAACCTCAAGGACTCCCAAAAAGAATTCGACCGCACCTGCGATTACATCGTTGACACCATCAACGCCCTCAAGGAACTGGACCGCCGCTCCAGCCGCTTCGAGCTGGAACAGGATACGCTCGGGCAGATCCGTCGCGTGCCGCTGGGCGTGGCCTTGTGCATGGGACCCTACAACTATCCGCTGAACGAAACGTTCACCACGTTGATTCCGGCATTGATCATGGGCAATACCGTGGTGTTCAAGCCGGCCAAGCTCGGCGTACTGCTGGTGCGGCCGCTGCTGGAAGCGTTTCGCGACAGCTTCCCGGCCGGTGTGATCAATGTGATTTACGGCAGCGGCCGGGAAACTGTCAGCGCGCTGATGGCCAGCGGCAAGATCGACATCTTTGCCTTCATCGGCACCAACAAAGCGGCCAGCGATCTGAAAAAACTCCATCCGCGCCCGCACCGTTTGCGTGCCGCCCTGGGCCTGGACGCCAAGAACCCCGGCTTGGTGCTGCCGGATGTGGATCTGGACAACGCCGTCAGCGAGGCGCTGACCGGCTCGCTGTCCTTCAATGGCCAGCGCTGCACAGCGCTGAAAATCCTGTTTGTCCACGAAGACCTGGCACCGGCATTTATCGAGAAATTCAACGCCGGGCTGGCCGCCCTGAAACCTGGCATGCCGTGGGAAGACGGTGTGGCACTGACACCGTTGCCCGAGGCGGGCAAGGTCGATTATCTGCATGCGCTGGTGGCCGATGCCGTCGCCAAAGGCGCAGAGGTGACAAATAAACACGGTGGCGAATCCCGCGGCTCATTCTTCTATCCGGCCGTGCTCTATCCGGTGAACACTGCAATGCGGGTCTACCACGAAGAACAGTTCGGCCCGGTCGTCCCCATCGTGCCGTACCGCGACCTCAATACCGTGGTCGATTACGTGCTTGAGTCCGATTTCGGCCAACAGCTGAGCATCTTCGGCAACAACCCGGCCGAAGTCGGCAAACTGGTGGACATCTTCGCCAACCAGGTCGGACGCATCAACATCAACGCCCAATGCCAGCGAGGCCCGGACACGTTCCCGTTCAATGGCCGGAAAAACTCGGCCGAGGGCACGTTGTCGGTCCACGATGCGCTGCGCACCTTTTCGATCCGCACGCTGGTGGCGACCAAGTTCCAGGACAGCAACAAGACGCTGATCAGCGACATCATCCGCGGGCGGGACTCTAACTTCCTGACCACCGACTACATCTTCTGACCCGCGCCGAAGGATGGGTTATGGCAGGGCTGGACGGCGCACCTTGATGCCCCAGCCCTGCTGCATGCCGGCTGCCGCCAGCAGGATCGCTGCCACACCCAGCCACTGCAGCAACTCGAGGCGATGACCGAAGGCGAACCAGTCGACGAAAATCGCCGCGATCGGGTAGATGAACGACAACGCGCCGGTCACTGCGGTGGGTAGCCGTTGAATCGCGCTGTATAACAACACGTACATCACGCCGGTATGAACCATGCCCAGGGTTACCAGGCTAGCCCAGGCCTCAGGCTGCTGAGGCAACGCCGAAAAGTTCGCCCAAGGTGCCAACAGCAACACACCGGTGCTGACCTGGATCAGCGCGATCAAGTGCGGCGGTGTCCCGGTCAGATGTTTGATGATCAACGCCGCAATGGCGTACAGCAAGGCAGCGCCCAGCGCCAGAGCGATACCCGTCAGATAGTCTCCGCCCCCCTGCCCTTGCTCACCGTGGGCGCTGACGATGGCCAACATGCCGAGGAACGACACCGCCAGCCAGAACAGCTTTTGGGCGGTGATTTTTTCCCCCAGCAACAACGCTGCCAACCCCACCAGCATGAACGGCTGAACGTTGTACACCGCTGTACCGATGGCAATCGAGGCGCGGGAGTACGAAGCAAACAGCAGCACCCAGTTGCCCACGATCGCCACGCCACTGAGCACCGCCAGCAGGAAGGTGATGCGCGTCAGGATACCCGGACGCAAGAAGCCGAAACCGGCGCAAATCAGCAGCAAGGTCGCAGCACCGAACACGCAGCGCCAGAACACCACGTCCAGCACCGGCACACCGGAAATCAGCACGAACCAGCCTATGGTTCCGGAAATCAACATGGCGGTGGTCATTTCCAGCGAACCGCGACGTAAGGTCTTGTCCATCTTCAGGCTCCTTCAGCAAGTGGGCACAGTATGCCGAGCCGAAGGGGCGATCCTCCATGGCAGGAAAAAGGCTAAACTGGCTTTTGACCTTTTTTATCAAGGCAACTTCGGACATTGGCCTAACGGAGTGGAAAATGACTGACGACATCGACCAGATCCTCATCAGCGCCCTGATGGAGGACTCCCGACGTTCCCTCAAGGCCCTGGCAAACTTGAGCGGCCTGTCCTCCCCCAGCGTCGCCGAGCGCCTTCGCAGGCTCGAAGAGCGCGGCGTGCTCAGGGCATACACCGTTGAAGTGGACCCCAAGTGCTTCGGCTACCAACTCCAGGCGATTGTGCGTATTCGCCCGCTACCGGGGCAGTTGCAGGAAGTGGAACGGCAGATCCAGGCCATCGCTGAATTTACCGAATGTGACAAGGTCACCGGCGAGGACTGCTTCATCGCCCGCCTGCATGTGCGCTCGATGGAACAACTGGACACGTTGCTGGACAAGCTCAATGTTCTGGCAGAAACCAATACCGCTATCGTCAAGAAGACCCCGGTCAAGCGGCGACTGCCGCCCATGGCATGAGCCTGCCCCCCCCCCC
>NZ_JABWQV010000230.1 GCF_014268615.1 Pseudomonas tehranensis
TCGCGAGCAAGCCCGCTCCCACAGGGGCACTGCGAGTATTGCTTGAGCTTATGTTTGTCGTCATACAGGAAATCGAATGTCATTCATCCAAGCCAATCTGATCCATCTTCTGGCCGCTGTCTGGTTCGTCGTCTGCTGGGGCGGCTACACCCGTTATGCCTCGTTGAAAGCCCGCGATACGGCCTGTCTGGCCAGCGTCATGCACTTGTATCGCGAAGACTGGATGCGCCGCATGTTGCTGCGCGAAAACCGTATCGCCGATGCCAGCGTGATCGGCAATCTGGAGCGCAACGCGTCATTCTTCGCCTCCAGCACGCTGATCATCCTGGCAGGCATCCTGACGGTGCTCGGGGCCTCCGATCGTGCGGTGTCGTTGCTGGCGGATTTGCCGATGGTGCAGCAGGCATCCCAGGGCATGTCGGAGGCCAAGTTGCTGTGCCTGGCGCTGGTGTTTGTGTATGCCTTCTTCACCTTCAGTTGGTGCATGCGCCAATACAACTTTGCGGCGGTTTTGGTGGGATCGGCACCGATGATCGGCGAGCGACATGTATCGGCGCAGGAGCGCAAGGCCTTCGCGCTCAGGGCGGCGCGGGTGATCTCCATGGCGGCCAACCAGTTCAATTTTGGCCTGCGCGCTTATTACTTCGGCATGACCATGTTGGCGTGGTTCGTCAGCCCTTGGTTATTCATGTTGATGAGTGCTGGAGTGGTGTTGGTGCTGTACCGCCGGGAGTTTCATTCCGATGTGCTGCAGGTCATGGTTTACACCCCCACCGAGGCGCCATTGCCTGATGCAGGCAAAGACCCGGCCTGACAGGGCGGTCACTGTCAAATGGCAGACAAAAGAAAACCCGCACCAGGCGGGTTTCTTTTAAGCTCAAACAGTATTAGTTGGTGGCCGGTGCAGTGGCGGGCGCTGTTGCAGGTGCTTGTTCCTGAGTAGCCGCTTCGTTCGATTCGGCCTGATCTTTGGCGGCTTCGGCGTTTTCTTTCGCTGCGTCGTTCACTTTATCCTGTGCTTCGCTCATTTTTTCCTGAGCCTGCTCAGCGTGTTCGTTGGCATCTTGAGCTTTGTCCTCGGATTTTTTATCGCAGGCAGCGAGACCGAGGGAGGCGGCCAACATCAAGGCAATAGCTAAAGTCTTACGCATGGGGTGTTTCTCCTTATGGAAATAACTACTGGCCTTTTGAACACCTCCCCTTGGATTAAGTTCCTCTTTTGCTACAGATATATAACTTTGCATGGGAACGGAACTTTACAGGGCGTGCCCGTTATCGCGTCTGCTCACTAATAAAGGCGTTGATTCAATGGCTGAAGACTCCGTTTTTGAGCGTGCGACACGTTTTTTGTCCGCGCTGCGACATTGCCAGATATTGGGCTTGAAGTTGCACAGCGCCAGTCGCGAGGGGCTGACCGTGATCCTGCCCTACAGCCCCCAGATCGTCGGCAACCCCCTCACGGGCATCATTCATGGTGGCGCGTTGACCTCGCTGATGGACACGGCGTGTGGCATGTCGACGTTGTGCGTGTTGCCGCAGTTCGAGGTCTGTCCGACCCTGGACCTGCGCATCGACTACATGCACGCCGCTGAGCCGAACAAGGATGTCTATGGCTTCGCCCAATGCTATCGGGTCACTCAGGACGTGATCTTCAGCCGTGGATTTGCCTATCAGGACGACCCTGAACAACCCATTGCCCATGTGGTGGGCACCTTCATGCGCCTGGGACAGCACGTCAGGGGAATCAAAAGGGGTGGCCCGTTGGCTGCCGTAGACACGCCATGACCGAAATCACTCAGGAACAACTGCGCCACGCCTGCGAGCGGGGCGACTACGCGCTGCTACTGGCATCGATTCCCTATGCACGGCTGATCGGTGTCGAATGCTCGCGTCAGGGCGAGGAACTGCTGTTTCGCCTGCCGGCCAACAAGGACAACATTGGTAACCCTTTATTGCCGGCCATCCACGGCGGCGTCATCGCCGGTTTCATGGAGTTGTCTGCCGCGGTGTATCTGCTGATTGCCACCCATGCGACGGGCGTGCCGAAAATCATCGACTTCTCTCTGGATTACCTGCGTGCCGGGCAGTTTCGCGACACTTATGCCCGATGCCAGGTCTGGCGCCAGGGGCGCCGGGTAGCCAATGTGGCGATCACCGCCTGGCAGGACGCCGAGGCCCAGCCCATTGCTACCGCCCGGGCGCATTTCAAGATTCAGGAGTCTTCAAAAACGCATTGCCCTTGAAATCATCACCGTTGCCCCCACCTTGAGGACATCCCGCCGCCAATCTCAGCGAGGCGGACACCACCATCCACTTGGAGTTTGATGACCATGAGCGTGGAAACTCAAAAGGAAACCCTGGGCTTCCAGACCGAGGTGAAGCAACTGCTGCACCTGATGATTCACTCGCTGTATTCGAATAAGGAAATTTTCCTTCGCGAGCTGATTTCGAACGCCTCTGACGCTGTCGACAAATTACGTTTCGAAGCCCTGTCCAAGCCAGAGTTGCTGGAAGGCGGCGCCGAACTGAAAATCCGCGTGAGCTTCGACAAGGACGCCAAGACCGTCACCCTCGAAGACAACGGCATCGGCATGAGCCGCGAAGAGGTGATCACTCACCTGGGCACCATCGCCAAGTCTGGCACCGCCGATTTCATGAAGAACCTTTCCGGCGACCAGAAAAAAGACTCCCACCTCATCGGCCAGTTCGGTGTCGGTTTCTATTCCGCGTTCATCGTCGCTGAGCAGGTTGAAGTGTTCAGCCGTCGTGCCGGCCTCGCTGCCAGCGAAGGCGTGCATTGGTCGTCCAAGGGCGAGGGCGAGTTTGAAGTCGCCACCGTCGACAAGGCTGATCGCGGTACTCGCATCGTGCTGCACCTCAAGTCTGGTGAAGATGAGTTCGCCGATGGCTGGCGTCTGCGCAACATCATCAAGAAGTACTCCGACCATATCGCTTTGCCGATCGAGCTGCCGAAGGAAGTGACCGCGGCCGAAGGCGAAGAAAAACCGGAAGTGGAATGGGAAACCGTCAACCGCGCCAGTGCCCTGTGGACCCGTCCACGCACTGAGGTAAAAGACGAGGAATACCAGGAGTTCTACAAGCACATCGCCCACGATTACGAGAACCCGTTGAGCTGGAGCCACAACAAGGTCGAAGGCAAGCTGGAGTACAACTCGCTGTTGTACGTGCCGGCCCGTGCGCCGTTCGACCTGTACCAGCGCGAAGCCCCACGCGGCCTGAAGCTGTACGTGCAGCGTGTGTTCGTGATGGACCAGGCCGAATCGTTCCTGCCGCTCTACCTGCGCTTCATCAAGGGCGTGGTCGATTCCAATGACCTGTCCCTGAACGTTTCGCGGGAAATCCTGCAGAAAGACCCGATCATCGACTCCATGAAGTCGGCGCTGACCAAGCGTGTCCTGGACATGCTGGAAAAGCTGGCGAAAAACGAGCCCGAGCAGTACAAGGGCTTCTGGAAGAACTTCGGCCAGGTGATGAAGGAAGGCCCTGCCGAGGACTTCGCCAACAAAGAAAAAATCGCTGGCCTGCTGCGCTTTGCTTCCACCCAAGGTGACGATGGTGAACAGATCGTTGGCCTGGCCGATTATCTGGCCCGCGCCAAGGAAGGCCAGGACAAGATCTACTACCTGACCGGTGAAACGTATGCACAGGTCAAGAACAGTCCGCACCTGGAGGTCTTCCGCAAGAAAGGCATCGAAGTGCTGCTGCTGACCGACCGCATCGACGAATGGCTGATGAGCTACCTCAGCGAGTTCGATGGCAAGAGCTTTGTCGACGTGGCCCGTGGTGATCTGGACCTGGGCAACCTGGATTCGGAAGAAGACAAGAAAGCTGCCGAAGAAGTCGCCAAGAGCAAGGAAGGCCTGGTTGAGCGGATCAAGACGGCCCTGGGCGATGCCGTCAGCGAAGTGCGGGTTTCTCACCGCCTGACGGACTCCCCGGCGATCCTGGCCATCGGTGAACAGGACCTTGGCCTGCAGATGCGCCAGATCCTTGAAGCCAGCGGCCAGAAAGTCCCGGACTCCAAGCCGATCTTCGAATTCAACCCGGCCCACCCGCTGGTGGATAAGCTCGACAATGAGCAGAGCGAAGAGCGTTTCGGCGACCTGTCGCACATCCTGTTCGATCAAGCCGCCCTGGCGGCGGGTGACAGCCTGAAGGACCCGGCGGCCTACGTACGCCGTCTGAACAAGCTGTTGGTTGAACTGTCAGCTTAATCAAGTGCAGGAAAAACCCGCTTCGGCGGGTTTTTTCATTTCTGGTGTTCCGTTTTCAAGGGGAGTCAGTCATGAGTCAGGTTACGGTTCGTTCGCTGGTGTATCAGATCGATGGTCAAACCTATGAAGGCCGCCTGGCCTTCGACGTTAGCCAGCAGGGCTCGCGCCCGGGTTTGCTGATGGCGCCCAATTGGATGGGCGTAGGGGCGGGGGCCGAGGAAATCGCCAAGTCGGTGGCGGCCAACGGCTATGTTGTGTTGATCGCCGATCTTTACGGCCAGAACGTGCGCCCGACCAATGCCGATGAAGCCGGGGCTGCGATGATGCCGCTCAAGAATGATCGTGCCTTGTTGCGCAAGCGCATGCAGGCGGCATTCGAGCAACTGCAAAGTCAGGGTGAGGCGCAGGTCGATGCGTCGAGATTGGCCACGTTCGGTTTCTGCTTCGGCGGTTGCTGCTCCCTGGAGCTAGCACGCACAGGCGCACCGTTGAAGGCTGCTATTTCGTTCCATGGCACCCTGGATACACCCAATCCGGCGGATGCGCAGAACATCAAGGGGGCGGTGCTGGTCATGCATGGCGCCTCGGACCCGTTGGTGCCCAAGGAGCAGCTGCCGGCTTTCGAAGATGAAATGAATGCCGCCGGGGTGGATTGGCAACTGCTGAGCTACGGTGGCGCGGTGCATTCGTTCACCGATCCACAGGCCAATGTTCCGGGCAAGATGATGTACGACGCCAAGGTTGCCGCCCGGGCGTTCAGGTCGATGCATAATTTGCTGGATGAAGTGCTCAGGGGTTGAGTGCTTCAAGCAGAACCCCGTGGCGAGAGAGCCTGCTCCCGCTGGCCTGTGTAGCAGCTATGTAGGAGCTATGTAGGAGCTGACGAGTGCAACGAGGCTGCGATCTTTTCAAGGACACTTGAGTCTTAAGCGAAAGATCAAAAGATCAAAAGATCGCAGGCTTCGCCAGCTCCTACAGAGCCGAGCGGGAGCAGGCTCCCTCGCCCCGGTCGATGTGAATCTAGGGCAACTCGATCCGCTCGCTTTCCCCTGGCACCGTTGGCCAGTCCCCGGCCGCCCAGCGCCGGCGGGCTTCGTCTATTCGCGCCGGATCACTGGAGACGAAATTCCAGTTCATCCGACGTGGCCCATCAAGCGGCGCGCCACCGAACAGCACCGCATGGCAGTCGCTGTCGGCGAACAGTGTCATTTGCTCCCCGGCCGGGAGCACCACCAACGAGTGGGGTTCCAGTGGTTCACCGTCCAACTGCGCTTCACCGCTGAGCACATACAGTGCCCGCTCTTCATGCTCGGTGGGAATCAGCAGGGTCGTTGCGGTTTGCAGGTGCAGCTCGGCGTACAGGGTCGGAGAGAGTGTCGGGACTGGCGATTCCAGGCAAAACCCCGACCCGGCGATCATCCGGATCTTTACCCCCAGGTTATCGCTGACCGGCAGGGTGTGCGCCGGATGATGGCTGTAGTGCCCAGGCCCCTGCTCGTGGGATTGGGGCGAGGCCAGCCAGACTTGCAAGCCGTGCATGACGAAATCGCTGCCCAGCAGTGATTCGGGCGTGCGCTCGACATGGGCGATGGCGCTGCCCGCGGTCATCCAGCTGACATCCCCTGCGTCCACCACTTGATCGGAGCCAAGGCTGTCTTTGTGCTGGAGCTTCCCTTCGAACAGATAGGTGAGGGTGGACAACCCGATGTGGGGATGCTGACGAATGTTCATGCCTTGACCGGCCTTGTAGGAGGTTTGCAGCATGTGGTCGAAAAAAACGAACGGTCCGACGCTGCGACACTTGGCGGACGGCAGCGGGCGAAGAATCGGCTGGCCTTCCACATCTTCTGCGCGTGGGCGAATGGTCAGGGGCATGGTCATGATGTCTTCCAGGTTGAACAACGGATGGGCAAAGCATAACCCGCCGTGACAACTGACGGCACATGCGCCGTGAACCCGGACGCGATGGTCGGGGTCTATCCTGTTCATAATCTTCTGGAGTCCACCCGTGCCCTTGACCCGTCTGATCTTCGCCTGGCTGCTGGCCGTTTCGAGCAGCGGCGTCATGGCCCGCGAATACACCTACAGCGATGCGCACCTGCATTACGTCGATTTCTTTCAGGAAACCGCCGGCATGCCCGAGTTATTGAAGGCCATGGCCGACAATCACATCGAGCATGTGATGATTTCAGGCATACCGGTGGCCAAGAAATGGCATGAGGATGAGCCCAAGCGCCCGCGTTACTACGCCGGTGACGATGCGGACGCCTATTGGTACAGCGCCACCGATGTGATTGTCGCGGCGGCGGTGAGTAAGTTGACCGCTGAACAACGCCAGCACTTTCATCCTTTTTTGTCCGGTTTCAACCCCAACGACAAGAACTCCGCCATGCATATCCAGCGCATGCTCGATCTGTATCCGGGCTTGTGGCAGGGCATTGGTGAGGTGTTCACCCGCCATGACGACCTGACGGCGCTGACGTCGGGGGACACCCCGCGGGCCAACAACGAGGCGATGACGCGGATCTATCACCTGGCGGCGGAGAACGATCTGCCGGTGCTGCTGCACTCCAACATCACCTCCAAGCGTGAGAAAAACGCGCTGTATTTGCCGGAAATTGAAGAGCCGCTGCGCAACCATCCTCACACACGGTTCATTTGGGCCCATGCCGGCACCAGCATGGAGATTCATCGTCACCAGACGCGGTTGGATTTTCTGTTGCCGACACTGACCCGGATGCTGGAGACCTATCCGAACCTGTACATAGACCTGTCTTGGAGCGTGCTCACGCCTTACTTGCTGGACGAGGCGGGCAAGCCTCGCGAGGCGTGGATCAGGCTGGTGGAACGCTTTCCGGAGCGCTTTATGTTGGGGTCGGATGTAGTGGGGCGTTTCGACAAGGTCGGTAAGGAATTGCGCAGCTTCGATCCGTTTCTGGATGCATTGCCGGAAGAGGTGGCCAGGAAGGTGGCGCGGGATAATTTCCTAACGGTATTGCCTCGTTCAGTCGCCCGCTAAGTCCGCCTTTGTGGCTGTAGGAGTTGTCGAGTGCAACGAGGCTGCGATCTTTCCCCAACCAATTGAGTCTCAAGGGAAAGATCAAAAGATCGTCCGAACGCGGCCCGAGCCTTCGCCAGCTCCTACAGAATCGAGCGGGAGCGTATCGGTGTTGCAGGGTTTGTCATCAGCCTGTCACCGCCGCGTCATACCCTCGCGCTCATCACAATCAAGGAGCGCACTATGCACCTCACCCGTTCAAGCGCACTGGTCGCGCTGTTGTCGGTCTGCGGCCTGGCCCAGGCAGAAGTCCGTGTCGAAGGCCCGGTGGAGTACGGTATCTTCGAAGGGCCTCAAGCCGAACTGCAATCGGGGGAGCGGGTTCTGCGCCGCAGCAACGAGCAGATCCGCCAGACTGAAAGTGTACCGGCCAAGCTGGGCACCAAGTTCGGTCTGCGCTACCGTTTGGCGGACAAGGTGGCTGACGACCAGCCATTGACCCTGTTGTATTTCACCCCCGGCATTCGCACCCCTGATGGCGTGCGCCACGATAAATTCGAAGTCACCCAGAAACTGGTGCCCGGTGCACCTCAGGATGTGATGGCCTACGAATTCACCGAGAGCCACGAAGTGGTGCCGGGGGAGTGGCGGTTCATGGTGTTCCAGGGCGATCGATTGCTGGCGCAGCAGCGGTTTGTCGTGCGCTGAACTCCATCCACTGAAGGCCTCATGTGGGAGCGGGCTTGCTCGCGAATGCGG
>NZ_JABWQV010000231.1 GCF_014268615.1 Pseudomonas tehranensis
CCTCAACGGGTATCGCTACACCCTGAACCCGACGGGGTGGGTGGATCCGTTGGGGTTGGTATGTCAGTGTCCTGGTGATATCGACGCCGATGGACCCTTCAGCGAGATTGTGCCGGGGGGAGGTTTGGCTGCGCATGAGGCTCGAGGAGGACATTTGATGAAAAAGCATATAGGTCGTTCTGAAGCTCAGTTAAGAGCGCGCCTTGATTCAGAGCCTCATGTGCCTACCGCATCGACATTTCCTGATAGAGCAACGGCGGAGTCGGCGGCCTCCAGCGTCTTAAAAACGAAGAAAAAAGAAATAGATTTTTTTTTGAGTGACAAGTTAGAAAAGTCGCTTCTTCTACAGCAATCTTTCCCTTCTCCTATCGGGGTCGGCGTTATACGTAAAAGTGGAGAATTGGAATCACTTTCGGTTGTGACCCTGGTCCTTAGGAAGTCTAATAAATCCCCTGTCGGATATAACTTACATACAGGATTAGTCGAAAAAAATGAGAAATAAATACCCGAAACTCTTTCAATTTCTTGGCTGCTATTTCCACCAGGACTGGATGTGCGACTCATCGGATCCTGATGGCATCATCAGAACCTATATAGCGGACTCTGCGCCTCAAAACATTAAAGTTATCAAAGAAGAAATTTCAACGTTGCTTGCAATGAATCTTGACGAAGAAAATCTTAGAGATTTCATCATGGATAAAATGCCTTGCAACTATTGCTATTGGCTAGACTGGGAGTCAGCTGAAGCTTGGCTGAACCATATTCTTGAAATACTGAATAGCGAGAATGTCGATTGTGCCGAGCGCTAATGAATTGCGCTTGTGGCGACAAAGCTTACTCCCACTGGGCCTGTAGGCGCTGTCGAGCGAAGCGAGGCTGCGATCTTTTTCCAGACAGTTAAATCTCAAGCGAAAGATCAAGATCAAGATCAAGATCAAGATCAAAAGATCGCAGGCTTCGCGCCAGCTCCTACAAAGTCCTGCGGTGTAGCCGTCATCACACCGACAAACCCACCTCCACCAAAGGCTCGCGCTCAGCCAAACCATCAACCAAATAAACACTCCCGCCCAAAATCTCCTTGGCATGATGCTTGGCCTGCGAAGCCAGTTCCGCCAACTGGCTCGCATCCAACTCCCCACAAGCCTCCGAGCGTAAATGCACCACCCCAATCGACAATGACAACAACGCAAATTCCTGCCGAACCCCCTGGCGATTCAACGCGGTAAAACATCCGGCCTCCAGATGTTCAGGACGGTAGAAGCGCCGGCAGTGGGTCTGGAAGTCGCTCAGTAGCTGATTCAGCCGTTTGCGCCAGTCTTCCGGGCCGAGAACCAGCAGGAAGTCATCGCCGCCGATGTGACCGACGAAGTCGCGGCTGGGGTCGATGCGTTCGTTCAAGCATTGGGCCAGGCACAGCAGGACTTCGTCGCCGCGGCCGTAGCCGTAGATGTCGTTGAAGGGTTTGAAGCTGTCGATGTCCACGTAGCAGATCACCGATTCCTGTCGTTGTTGCAGCAGCCGCGTCAGGCATTGCTGGATCGGCACGTTGCCCGGCAGCAGGGTCAGCGGGTTGGCGTAGCGGGCCTGTTGGATTTTCAGTTCGGTGATGAGCTTGAGCACGTCGATCACCCGGCCCAGGCCCAGGTAACTGCCGTTGAGGGTGATGATGAAGTCTTCTTCGATGCGTTGTCGGGCGCGGCTGGTGATGAGGCGGCTGACCTGTTGCAACGACTGGTTCAGTTCCACCGCCAGGAAGTCATCGCTCATCAGGCGGCTGATGGGTTTGCGGGCGAAGAGGTCGGTGGCGAAGGGTTTGAGCAAGGCATCCGAAAGCGAATGACGATGGACGATGCCGCAGGGCTGGTCCTGATCATCCAATACCGCCAGGGAGTTGAGGTTGGCCTGGCGCCGAAACGCCTCCAGTACGGTGGCCGTTGGCGTGTCATGGGTCACCGCCGGTTGTTCGTTGAGCAGCGCCCCGAGGTCGTTGACTTCGTCGGTCAACGCCACCGCACCGGCGTCCTGCCGGGGCATCAGCGCCCTGGCGTCACGGGATGGCTGCTCCTGCGGGCGGGCGAGCAGATAACCCTGAACCAGATCGACGCCCATTTCTATCAATACCGCCAGTTCTTCCGGCAGCTCGATGCCCTCGGCAATCACTTGGGCACGGGAAGCCCGGGCAATTTTCAGGATCGAGCCGACGAACTCGCGCTTGAGGGCGTCCTGGTGAATGCCATCGATGAAGTGCCGGTCGATCTTCACGTAATCGGGGCGCAATTCGGACCACAACCGCAGGCTCGAATACCCGGCGCCTAGATCGTCCAGGGCGATGGAAAAGCCCATGGCCCGATAATGATGCAGGGCGGTTTGCAGGAGTTGGAAGTCGTCGATCGGCGTTTGTTCGGTCAGTTCGATCACCACCTGGCTGGGCGGGATGCCGAAGTCTTGCAGCAGTTGCAAGGTGCGCCCGGTCTGGTGGGCGGCTTCGAGCAAGGATTCGGGGGACACGTTGAGAAACAGCTTGCCCGGCAGTTTCTGCTCATTGAAACGTTGGCAGGCGCTGCGTCGGCAGGCCAGTTCCAGCTCACTGAGGCGTCCGGCCTGGCGGGCTACGGAGAGCAGGGCGATGGGCGAGTGCAGCGGGCTGTTGGAGGGGCCCCGGGTCAGGGCTTCATAACCGACGATGCGCCGTTCGGAAAGGCAAATGATGGGTTGGAACAGGCTGTGCAAACCGCTTTGAGCCAGGATTGAACTCAAGGCACTCAGCTGTTCTGTCGTGGTCATGGCAATCTCTGGCGATAAAAAAAGGACTGGGCGCCACCCGTTCAAGGGGGCGCCCGGTCCTGTATTTCACGACAGAATGATGTCAGTTTGATGACGCTCCGGGGAGCGTCAGCATTAAATGGCCATCATGTCAGTGCTTGGCAATCGCCGTGTTGAGTTTCAGGTAATCGATGAGGATACGACCGGTCTCGCTCAGGTAGGCATCGTCTTCCGGTTTGGTTTTTTCCGGCTCGGCAATCAGGTCTTCATCCTCTTTCTTCAGTTCCTTGAGCGGCTCTTCACCCTTGGCCTTGCGCCGCAGGTTTTCCATGGTCAGTTGCTTGGCTTCGATGTCGGCATGCTGCGCGCGACGCTCGGCTTCGTTGAGGGTGACGGTTTTCTCCAGCATCAACTTTTGCGCCAAAGCCAGCTTGTCACGGATGAAGACAAACTCCGCGTCCTGGGACGTGCGAGCATCGTGATCGGACTTGAGTTGCGCCAGGAACGGCTTGAACGGATCCACCGCCGGCTTGATCGCCGGCCGGATGGTGTCCCACGGCATGGCCTCGGGCAGGGCGCTTTCACCGATTTCCTTGGTGTCGATGATCGACGGGTAGTCGATGTCCGGCAGCACGCCTTGATGCTGGGTACTCTGGCCGGAAACCCGGTAGAACTTGGCCAGGGTCAGCTTCAGTTCGCCATGGTTGAGCGGCTGGATGGTCTGTACGGTGCCTTTGCCGAAGGTCTGGCCGCCGATGATCAGTGCCCGGTGGTAGTCCTGCATGGCGCCGGCGAAAATCTCCGAGGCCGATGCCGACAGGCGATTGACCAGCAAGGCCATCGGGCCTTTGTAGAACGCGCCCGGGTTTTCGTCTTCCAGCACGTCCACACGGCCATCGGCATTACGCACCAGCACGGTCGGGCCCTTGTCGATGAACAGACTGGTCAGTTCCGTGGCTTCCTGGAGGGAGCCGCCGCCGTTGTTGCGCAAGTCGATGACGACACCGTCGACTTTTTCCTTCTGCAACTCGGTCAGCAGCTTCTTCACATCGCGCGTGGTGCTCTTGTAGTTCGGATCGCCGGCGCGGAAGGCCTTGAAGTCCAGGTAGAAGGCCGGGATCTCGATCACACCGAGCTTGTAGTCCTTGCCGTCCTGTTTCAGTTTGAGGACGGATTTTTTGGCCGCTTGGTCGTCCAGCTTCACCGCTTCACGGGTGATGGCCACGACTTTGCTGGTCTGGTCGTTCGGCGCATTGCTGGCCGGGATGACTTCCAGGCGCACCACCGAGCCTTTCGGGCCGCGGATCAGCTTGACCACTTCGTCCAGGCGCCAGCCGACCACGTCGACCATTTCCTTGTTGCCTTGGGCGACTCCAATGATCTTGTCCGCCGGGCCGACCTGCTTGGTCTTGTCGGCAGGTCCCGCCGGCACCAGGCGCACGATCTTCACTTGATCGTTGTCGCTCTGCAGCACCGCGCCGATGCCTTCCAGGGACAGGCTCATGTTGATGTCGAAGTTTTCCGCATTATCGGGCGACAGATAATTGGTGTGCGGGTCGTAGGACATGGCGAAGGTATTGATGTACGCCTGGAAGATATCTTCGGCGCGGGTCTGGTCCAGGCGGGCCAATTGGTTCTTGTAACGCTTGGTCAGGGTTTCCTGGATCTGCTTGGAATCCTTGCCGGCGATCTTCATGCGCAGCACTTCGTCCTTGACGCGTTTGCGCCACAGGTCGTCCAGTTCAGCGGTGCTTCTGAGCCAGGCGGCGTCCTTGCGATCCACCTGCAAGGTTTCCTTGGTATTGAAGTCGATCTTGTCGACACCTTTGTTCAACTCGGCAAGGGTGTAATCCAGACGCGCCTTCACGCGATCCAGATAGCGCTTGTAGATGATGAACCCGGCGTTCAGGTCGCCGCTCTTGAGGAAGTCGTCGAACTGGGTTTTCCACTTGTCGAATTCAGCGATATCGCTGGCCAGGAAATAGCTGCGCGAGGGATCAAGCAGCTTCAGGTAGCTGTCGTAGATGATGACTGAACGCGCGTCATCGAGCGGCGGCTTGCTGTAGTGATGGCGCTTGAGCAATTCAACGACGTTAAGGCTGGCAATCACCTCGTCGCGATCAGGCTGAAGCTTGTCCCAGCTATTGGCTGCGAACGTATCGCTCGACAGCGGCAACAGACCGAGGCCAATGACAAGCGCGAGGGCGGTGCTGGGGAACAGGTGCTTCATGCTGATTCGACGCAGGGACAATTGATAACGCATATTAGGCCGTCTTTGAAGTCGCCGGTTCCATGTGGCCCGGGCGCATAATGCAAGAAAGCCCGGCGTTACAGCAGCGGGCCCAGTCGAGACTCACTATGGAGGCACCGTGAAAGCATTGCAAGGCGTTGAAGGCCAAGTGGTATGGGCAGATGAGCCAAGTCCGACGTGTGATGTAGGGCAAGTTCGCATCCGCGTGGCGGCCGCCGGTCTGAATCGAGCCGATTTGTTACAAAAGGCCGGGCATTATCCGCCACCGCCCGGTGCCAGTCAGGTGCTGGGCCTGGAGTGTTCCGGGGTGATCAGCGAGGTCGGACCGGGTTCCTCGTGGCAGGTTGGCGATCGCGTTTGTGCCCTGCTGGCTGGCGGCGGGATGGCCGAAGAGGTGGTGGTCGATGGCCGGCATGTCCTGCCGGTGCCCGAAGGGTTATCCCTGGCTGAAGCGGCCGCGCTGCCTGAGGTTTACAGCACCGCGTGGCTCAATCTGTTTCAACTGGCTGCCCTCAAACCGGGGGAAAAAGTGCTGCTGCACGCCGGGGCCAGTGGTGTCGGTTCGGCCGCGATCCAGTTGTGCAAAGCCTTCGGCAACCCGTGCTGGGTCAGCGTCGGTTCGGCTGATCGTCTGAGTTATTGCGAGGCGCTGGGGGCCCAGGGCGGGGTGGTGCGCACCGATGGCCTCGAGAGCCTGAACGACTTCGCCCCTTTCGATGTGATCCTCGATCCGGTAGGCGCGAACTACGCCGCGTTGAACGTGAAACTTTTGTCAGTTGACGGCCGTTGGGTGTTGATTGGCTTGATGGGCGGGCGCTCGACCGAACTCGATCTGGCGCAGGTGCTGGGCAAGCGCATCCAATTGCTCGGCTCGACCTTGCGCAGTCGTGACGATCAGTTCAAGGCCGACCTGATCAGTGAGCTGGGGCAGCAGGTGTGGCCGCTGTTCACCGACAAACGCCTGAGCCCGCAACTGGCCAGGACCTTTGCGATCAAGGATGCCGAAGCGGCGTTCGCGGAGCTGGCAACCAATAAGGTTTCAGGCAAGTTGGTGCTGATAATCGATGAAAGCCTGAGCTGATTTCGGCAGCTATGTGTGCCCTGTGGCTGCTGTGTAGGAGCTGTCGAGTGCAACGAGGCTGCGATCTCTTCCTTGGCACTTGAATCTCAAGCGAAAGATCAAAAGATCGTCCGAACGCGGCCCGAGCCTCCGCCAGCTCCTGCAGGCCGCTGCCGACATGACTCGCACCTCTGACCGGCGCCCACGGGCAAGCCGACCTTTGGTCGGTAGCGCGTATCCGATTCATGTGCCCTGCTAGCGTTAACTAATGGAGGGATGGGGTAACCGCAGCTTTCATTTCACCAACCAGGTGAAGAGGTTGATCATGGCCATCGCCGAATGGCGCATGCAGGGCGTCGAATTCATTGCCTGCAACTGCAACTGGGGCTGTCCGTGTCAATTCAATGCACCACCGACCCATGGGCACTGCCATGCGGTGGCGTCGATGCGGGTGGAGCAGGGGTATTTCAATCAGGTGGCGTTGGGAGGTTTGTGTTGGGCCGCCACCTTCGCTTGGCCAGGCGCCATCCATGAGGGCAACGGCAGTTGTCAGGTGTTCATCGATGAACGCGCCGACGAGGCGCAACGCCAGGCCCTGCTGACCATCCTCTCTGGCCTGGAGAGCGATCCCGGAGCCAACGTGTTTCAGATATTCAGCACCACCATGAGTGAAATGTTCGAACCGCAGTTCGTGCCCATCACCCTGTCCATCGATGTCGATCAGCGTTTGGCGCACCTGGACATTCCCGGCGTGCTGCAGGCAAGCGGCGAGCCGATCCGCAGCCCCATCGACGGTTCACCGCATCGAGCCCGCCTGTCCCTGCCTGACGGCTTCGAGTTCCTTGAAGCTGAAGTCGCCAGCGGCAGCTACCAGACGCATTCAGCCCTCAAACTACAATCCCAGGGCAGTCATAGCCACCTCGCCCATGTGCACTTCACTGGTCATGGCATAGAGCCATAAAGATGGCAGAGCCTCAGGCGGTGACGCAGAGCAAGCGACTGACAGGCGAGCAGTTGTTGTTCTTGCTCTGCCTGCTCGCGTTGACTGCCCTGGCCTGGTTGATACTGCTGCAGATGGCCCGCGACATGAGTGCGCCGGGCGGCATGGCCGATGCGGCAATGGCCGGTATGCTCATGCCCTGGAGCCTGGGCGATGCGCTGCTGATGTTCGCCATGTGGGTGGTGATGATGATCGGCATGATGCTGCCCAGCGCTTTGCCCATGCTGCTGATCTACCAGCAGATGCTGCGCAAGCGCATGCCGGCACCGCAGCGACACCTGGCCCTGCTGCTGTTCTGCTGCGCCTATGGCCTGGTCTGGGCCGGCTTTGCCCTAGGCGCCACGGCGCTGCAATGGGCCCTCGAGCAGCTCACCCTGCTCAGTCCGGGGATGCGCGTCAGCAGTACCGCGTTGGGCGCCGGCCTGCTGCTGGTCGCAGGCGTCTATCAGTGGCTGCCAAGCAAGGCGGTCTGCCTTGAGCATTGTCGCGGTCCGCTGCATTTTCTTCTCAGCTACTGGCGCCCCGACGTGCTCGGCGGCTGGCGCATGGGGCTGGCCCATGGCGCTTACTGCCTGGGCTGTTGCTGGGCCCTGATGGGCCTGCTGTTTGTGGTCGGCGTGATGAATCTGCTTTGGGTGGCAGTGATCGGTGCCTTCATCCTGCTGGAGAAAAACCTGCCGCAGGGACTCTGGCTCAGTCGCATCTGCGGTGTGTTGTTGCTCGGCTGGGGCCTGTGGTTGCTGCTGGGCTAGCTGAACCTGTGGGAGCCTGCTTGTGATGATGGAGGCCATACAGCTTTGAAACAGCAGACCTCGCCCCCGGAGGCGCTGCCCGATAAAAGGCCCTGCTTATCCCTTCGAACTGTCATTCCTGACAGTAGA
>NZ_JABWQV010000232.1 GCF_014268615.1 Pseudomonas tehranensis
CTTCGCGAGCAAGCCCGCTCCCACAAGGGAAGATCAGTAGGACTCAGGATTTTTTGAAGCAACTGGCAACGAGTTTATCGAGCACTTTATCGGACTTGGCCTCGGCCTTTTCCATGGTGCTGAGCCAGACCGGCACACAGGATTGCAAGTCGCTTTCCTGCTTGGCCCTGGCCAGCCATTGCCAGCAATCATGCCAGTCCCCCAGTGCGCCTTGGGCGGACTTGAGCCGTGGCATGGCCGCTTCGGGCAGGCGGTCAAGTTCGGGGTAGGCTTCAATGGCGTAGCGCACGCGCTTGATCAGCAGCCGCAAACGATGGCGATCATGGGCCGGATCGTCCAAGGCTTCACCGAGTTTTTTCCATTGCTTGTCCAGACGCTTTTCGATGCGTTTGCGCAAACCTTTAAGCAGGTCCTGACGTTGCGCCGCGCGAATGAAGCGCGGGAAAGCATCAAGCACCATCAGCAATTGCGCCAGCTCCGGGCTGCCGGCAACGGCGGGATAAGCATCGGCCATTTGCACCTGGCGCCGCCGCGCGGCTTCGATCTTGCCGTGCTGCTCAAGGTAGGCGGCCAGCACTTCCCGGTCACGCAGGGGCGTAGTCAGCGCGCCGACCGCCGAAGCCGCCGTTTCCAGTTGCTCGACACCGGGCAACCCGCGCAACGGACGAAGCAAGCTGCGCAAACGGCGAACCGTGGTCCGCAGGTCATGCAAGGCTTCACTGTCGGTATGGGCATTGAGGCGGGCCTGACAAGCCAGCAGCCGGACTTCCAGACCCAGTATCCGGGCCACCAGCCGATCAATCATGGGGACGTACTCCGTACGCAGCATTGAGGGTCAAGCTGTACAGCTTCACGTGAGGGGCGCGCCGCATGCCCCTCTTGTGGCTTGCAGCTTAGCGCTTGCCGCTGCTTTTATCGTCCTGCACGGGATTCGCGAATGTAGAAACGGGCCTTCTCGGCCTTTTTGGTGCACCCCTCAAATGCCTCGAACTGCTGCTGAGTCTTGGCGCCGGTCAACAGCGACAAGGCCTTGGAGTAACTCACAGTGCCGGCAAAACCTTCGGCCTTGGCCAGATCCAGTTCACGCCAGGCACTGTCGAGCTGGCTGCCGCAACTGTCGCGGTAAGCGGTCTTGCCGGCACAACCGGCCAGGGCCAACACCATCAAGGATGCCACCAGGGGCAGACAAATCCGGGCTTTCATCAATTACACCTCAAGTCAGGTCAACAGTCGTGCAAGTAAGACGGTCCAGCCCGCAAAAAGTGCCAATGCCCGACCGCGTAAATTCAAGTGTGGGCGAGCATACGCAAATGCCGGCGCGGCGTATCAAAAAACGACACCTGTGCCACAACGATTGAGCCCAGCCGTCGATAAGTGCATTGTTAAAGTCTGTTTGACAAGAGGTCGGGTCATGACAAAACGTGTCGCATTGGTACTGGGATCGGGTGGCGCCCGGGGCTACGCCCATATCGGGGTGATCGAAGAAATCGAACGCCGTGGCTATGACATCGCCTGTATTGCCGGTTGCTCCATGGGCGCCGTGGTGGGCGGGATCTATGCCGCGGGCAAGCTCGATGACTACCGTAACTGGATCGAAAGCCTGGATTACCTGGATGTGCTGCGGCTGGTGGACGTCAGCTTTCGCCTGGGGGCGATTCGCGGCGAGAAAGTCTTCGGGCAGATACGCAAGATCGTCGGCGAACTCAATATCGAAGACCTGCGTATTCCCTACACTGCCGTGGCCACCGACCTGACCAATCAGCAGGAAATCTGGTTCCAGGAAGGCTGCCTGCATCAGGCAATGCGCGCCTCGGCGGCGATTCCCAGCCTGTTCACCCCCGTGATGCAGGGCAACCGCATGCTGGTGGATGGCGGCCTGCTCAATCCGTTGCCCATCGTGCCAGTGGTGTCGAGCCATTGCGATCTGATCATTGCGGTCAACCTCAACGCCACCAACCAGAAACAATACCGACTGCCGGTCATCCAGCGCCCCGCAGCGTTCAAACGTCGCTTCGACACCCTCGTCAGTTCCCTGGGCTCGCGTCTGCCGTTCCGGCGCAAGCAAGCCGAGCAGTTGCTGCTGCTGGAACAGGAAGCGTTAAAGGCCGAAGCCGCCGAAATCAACCCATGGCTGGAATCCGCCGAGCCCGAGGGCCAGCAACCGGCCGCCGCGCCGGAGTCCGAAGGTGCGCCGAAATCAGCGACCGGTTCGTTCATCATCGACAACGTTGGCCCGGCCTCGCTGCTGGACTTGATCAACCAGAGTTTCGAGGTAATGCAGACGTCCCTGGCCCAGTACAAGATCGCCGGGTATCCACCGGATGTGCTGATCAACGTGCCGAAACGGGTGTGCCGGTTTTTCGAGTTCTACAAAGCACCGGAGCTGATCGCGCTAGGGCGGGAGATTGCCAGCGATACGCTGGACCGGTATGAGAATGAGCAGAACTGAATGTGACACTAAACTCTGTGGCGAGGGGATTTATCCCCGCTGGGGTGCGAAGCAGCCCCGAAAAAGGCATCAGACAGGATTTCTGTCTGACACACCGAGTGTTCAGGTTTTAGGGCTCCTTCGCACCCCGGCGGGGATAAATCCCCTGGCCACAATAGCGCTTGGCTTGAAGCCTTGTGGTTAAACACCACCCTCCCCCAACAACCGATACCCAACTCCCGCCTCGGTCGCAATGAACCGGGGCCGGGTCGGGTCGTCGGCCAGTTTTTGCCGCAGATGACCGACCACGATTCGCAGGTAATGGGTGTCCTCGGTGTGGGTCGGGCCCCAAATATCCTTGAGCAATTGCTGCTGGGTAATGACCCGCCCAGGATGGCGCGCCAGTTGCGCCAGCACGGCGTATTCCTTGCGGGTCAGGGCCACTTCGGTGCCATCGAGCAGGACCCGGCGATAAGCCAGGTCCACCGTCAGCGGACCGAACGTTAGCGCCGCTTCCCGCGCCTCGCCTGCCGGGGCCTGACGCAACAAGGCACGAATGCGCGCCAGGAACTCCTGAATGCCGAACGGCTTAGTGACGTAATCATTGGCGCCGTTGTCCAGCGCCTCGACTTTCTGCGCTTCGCTGGCCCGCACCGAGAGCACCAGCACCGGCACCGTGGACCATTGGCGAAACTCGCGCAGTACCTGCTGGCCGTCCATGTCCGGCAGGCCCAGGTCGAGCACCAGCAAATCGGGCTTGTTCAGCGCCGCCTGGGCCAGGCCTTCGGCGCCGGTGCCAGCTTCGAGCACCTTGTAGCCTTGGGAAGACAGGCTGATGCGCAGGAATTTGCGGATCTGCGGTTCGTCATCGATGACCAAAAGGGTCGCGGTCTGGCTCATGAAGTCCGTTCAATGCAATCAGGTGGAAAGGCAATCAGATGAAAAGAGAGTAACCCAGCGCCGCTCAGGCTTCATCGTCCAGGCCCGGTTGTGTCTGTAATGGTAGGTGCAGGGTGATGCAGGTACCGCGCCCGTCCAGGCCAGTGTCCACGCTGATCCGCCCGCCATGGGCACCGACCATGCCCTGACAGATCGCCAGCCCCAGCCCCGTCCCCTGCCCACCACGATCCCCGCGCGCAGCGGTATAGAACATGTCGAAGATTTTCTCGCGCTCTTCTTCAGGGATCCCGGGCCCCTCGTCGGCCACGGCGAAAAACACTTCGCTGTCCGTCGCCCCTGCGCTCAGCAGCAGTCGCCCGTGAGTCGGTGAAAATCGTGCGGCGTTCTCCAGCACGTTCACCAAGGCCTGTTCGATCAACGCCGCGTGAACATACAACAACGGCAACTCGGCAGGCACTTCGATGCCCACCGTCAACGGTGCCAGCACCGCCCGCAGCCGGCTCAACGCGCTGCCGACAATATCGGCCGGCGATACCCAGTCCCGCGCCAGCTTCAGAGCCCCATGGCCGAGACGAGTCATGTCCAGCAAGTTCTGGATATAGCGATCCAGGCGCTCAGCTTCATCACGGGTGCCTTCCAGCAGTTCGCGGCGATCGGCCAGCGGGATCGCCTCTCCCAACGCCAACAGGCTGTCGATACTGCCGCGCATGGAGGTCAGCGGCGTGCGCAAATCGTGGGACACCGACGCCAACAACGCACTGCGCAGTTGCTCCGTTTCGCCGTGCAGGCGTGCTGCTTCCAGATCCTGGGCCAGTTGCGCCCGAGCCAGGGCCTGCGCCAGTGGCTGACTGAGGGCCGCCAACAGACGACGCCGCTGGCCGCTCAACGGCTTGCCTTCTTTCGGGCAAACGCCCAGCAACGCCAGCGGGCCCTCCTCTGTCGACAACGGCCACCACCACCAGCGTCCAGACGGCAGTGTCCCGGTGCCGGCGCCGGCCGGTTGGTCGTGTTGCCAAGCCCAATCGGCGGCCGCGCGTTCAGCTTCGGTGAAAGTCAACGGTTCAGTCGTCTCGACCTTCCAGCCGCCCTGGCCGTCACGGTTGAGCAGGCACAGTTGCAGGTCGTGCCAACCGTTGAGGTGTTGCGCGGCGGCGCTGATCACCGCCTGGCGGTCGGTGGCGGCGGTCAATTTACGGGACAGGTCAAGTAGCTCGCCGGTTTCCTGCTGGGTTTCGCGCAGCGCCTGCAACTGACGTCGCTGGCGCGCCGCAAGATTGCCGGTCAGGGCGGCCATGAGCAAGAAGAACACCAGGGTGAGCACGTCTTCTTCACGCTGGATGGTGAAGGAAAAATTCGGTGGGATGAACAGAAAGTCATAGGCCAGGAACGACAGCGCCGCGCAGGCCAGCGCCGGGCCGAGGCTGCTGCGAACCGCCACCAGCAACACCGCCATCAGAAACACCAGGGAAATGTTGGGCAAGGGAAGAAGCCCGGAGACCCCCCACGCCAGCGCACTGGCCGCCGCCGTCGCCAACAGCGCCAGCACGTAGTCGAAACCGCTCAGGACAGCATTTGAACGCACGCGGGCCGCCGGGGGCTGTTGATCGCGGTCCAGGACGTTGATTTCCAGCCCCATGGCGTCGCGCAGCAAACGCGAAGCCAAGCCACCACCGAACAGCCGCCGGCGCAGACGCCGCCTGGACTGCCCCACCAGCACCAGCGTGGCGCGACGTTCGGTGGCGTGCTGGATCAGGGTCCTGGCGACTTCACCGGCCCGTAGCAGCACCACTTCCCCGCCCAGGCGCTCGGCCAGTTGCTGGGCATTTTGCAGGCGCTGACGCGACGGCTCGTCCCGCGTGCTGCCGTTGTCCACGTGTACCAGGCTCCAGGGAAGATGCCGACGCTGGGCGACACGGCTGGCGTGGCGTACCAGACGCTCGGCCTGGTCATCACCGTCGACCCCCACCAACAATCGCCCCCGCATCGCCGGAGCCGCCTGGCCCAGTTGCCGATAGCCTTGGGCAAGATCGTTGTCCACCTGGGCCGCGGCGGTTTGCATGGCCAGCTCACGCAATGCGGTGAGGTTGGTCTGACTGAAAAATGCATCGATCGCTGCGCGCGCCTGTTCCGGCACATACACCTTGCCATCGCGCAGGCGCTCCAGCAGCTCGCGCGGTGGCAGGTCAATCAACAGTAATTCATCGGCCTCTTGCAGGACCCAGTCGGGCAGCGTCTCGCGAACCTGCACGCCGGTGATACCGCGCACCTGATCGTTGAGACTTTCCAGGTGCTGGACGTTGACGGTGGTGTAGACATCGATGCCGGCGGCCAGCAATTCCTGAATGTCTTGCCAGCGTTTGGCGTGTCGGCTGCCGGGCGCGTTGCTGTGGGCCAGTTCGTCCACCAGTACCAAGGCCGGTCGAGTCGCGAGCAAACCATCAAGGTCCATTTCCTCGAGCATCACACCGCGATACTCCGAACGCACCAGCGGCTGCTGCACCAGACCGCCGAGCAGCGCCTCAGTCTCACTGCGGCCGTGAGTCTCCACCACGCCGGCGACCACCCTGACACCTTGGCGCAGTTGCGTGTGGGCCGCCTGTAGCATGGCGTAGGTCTTGCCGACACCCGGCGACGCACCCAGGAAGACCTTGAGCCGACCACGATCGTTACGGGGCAGCTTGGCTAACAGTGCGTCGGCACGGCCGGAGTCGCTCATGTGTTCGGGTTCTCTTTCATATGTTGATCAAACGCCCTGTGGGAGCAAGCCCTGTGGAAAAGCAGGCCTTGTGGGAGCAAGCCCTGTGGGAGCAAAGCTTGCTCGCGATCAGGACGACACGGTTTAACTGCGAAACCGCGTTATCGTTCATCGCGAGCAAGCTTTGCTCCCACAGACGTTGCTCTCACAGGTTCCACTTTGCTCCCACAGGCTCCACTCCCACAGGGGTCTACAGTTTTTCCAGCGCCAGGTTCAACGCCAGCACATTCACCACCCGCGGCCCCACCAGCGGTTGCTCGATGTGAGTGTCGAGCAGTTGCTGCACGGTCGACACCGGCAGATGGCGTGCGGCGGCGACACGCGCCAGTTGATAGGCAATCGCTGCCGGTGGCAAGTGCGGATCCAGTCCGCTGGCCGAGGTGGTCAGAAGCGCCAACGGCACCGGGCCTTGACCGGGCACTTGCAATGCCTGGGCGTCATCGATCACCCGCGCGGCCAGGGCCGGATTGCTCGGGGAAAAGTTGCTGGCGCCGCTGGCTACCGTAGCGAAAGCACCCGCCGATGGACGTGGATGGAACCAGGCATCGCCCTGGAAATCCTGGGCGATCAACAGAGAGCCACGGACCTTGCCGTCGGCATCAACGATCAGGCTGCCGTTGGCCTGGGCGGGAAAGGCGACTTGCGCCACGCCCGTAACCAGCAACGGGTACGCAACGCCGGTGATCAGGGTCATCAGAAGCAATAGGCTCAGGGCCGGGCGTATCAGAGTGGACATCCAAATATCCTCGAATTGAATGAAAAAACTACCTGTGGGAACCACTTTGTGGGAGCCAAGCTTGCTCGCGATGCAGGCACCTCGGTCTGAACTCACACCGCGTCATCGTTCATCGCGGGCAAGCCTTGCTCCCACAAGGTGAGCGTTGGTTAACTGCTCAAACCAACCCCAACGCCGTCAGCAACAGGTCGATCGCCTTGATGCCCACAAACGGCACCACGATCCCGCCCAACCCATAAATCAATAGATTGCGCCGCAGCAGCGCCGCCGCGCTGGCGGCTTGCACCCGCACGCCACGCAACGCCAACGGGATCAGCACCACGATGATCAAGGCGTTGAACACAATGGCCGACAGAATCGCGCTTTGCGGGCTGCTCAGGTGCATCACGTTCAGCACACCCAGTTGTGGATAAATCGAAGCAAATAGCGCCGGCAGGATGGCGAAGTACTTGGCGATGTCGTTGGCGATGGAAAACGTCGTCAAGGCCCCACGGGTCACCAGCAGTTCCTTGCCGATTTGCACCACGTCCAGCAACTTGGTCGGATCGCTGTCCAGATCGACCATGTTGGCCGCCTCTCGCGCCGCCTGTGTGCCGTCGTTCATCGCCATGCCGACATCAGCCTGGGCCAGGGCCGGCGCATCGTTGGCACCGTCACCACACATCGCCACCAGACGACCGTCATTCTGCTCATGACGGATGCGCGCCAGTTTTTTCTCCGGTGTGGCCTCGGCCAGCACGTCATCGACGCCGGCCTCGGCAGCAATGGCGGCGGCGGTCAGTGGGTTGTCGCCGGTGACCATCACCGTGCGAATCCCCAACTTGCGCAGCTCGGCAAAGCGCTCGCGGATACCGGGCTTGACCACGTCCTTCAGATGAATCGCCCCCAGCAGTCTGCCGTCGACGCACACCAACAATGGGGTGCCGCCGCTCTGGGCGATCTTGTCCACCTCCCGCGCCAGGGCAGGTGGCAGTTCGCTTTTCGACAGGCCGATAAAACTCAGCAGCGAATCCACGGCGCCCTTGCGGTACACCCGGCCCTGATAATCGACACCGGACAATCGGGTTTCGGCACTGAACGGCACGGCGGTCAGCCGTTCGACGCCCGGCTCCGGGGGGGGGGGGGG
>NZ_JABWQV010000233.1 GCF_014268615.1 Pseudomonas tehranensis
GTGGGAGCAAGGCTTGCCCGCGATGCAGGCACCTCGCTTTCTCGAAGACCGCGTTGCTTTCATCGCGGGCAAGCCTTGCTCCCACAAACGTGTCTAGCGTTCGACGCTGCGGTTCCAGCGCGCGTTCCAGGCCGGGCGTTGCTCGTTGACCTGGTCCCAATCCACCGCAATGGCCGTTTCCAGGTACTGCTTCATCGCCTCTACCTGGCCGCGGGTTTTGTCAGTGGTGGGTGTGGTGGGGTTGGACGGGATCTGGTCGCCTTCTTCCAGGGCAATGGCCTGGGCTTGGGGCGTGAGCAGGAAGGCGGCGAGCTTTTGCGCCAGTTCAGGCTGGGTGTTCTGGGCAATGGCGCACTCAGCGACGTTAAGCACCACCGCGCCTTCCTTGGGTTGCGCGTACTCGACCGGCATGCCCTTGAGTTTGAGCGCGGTCACTTGGGTAGGCGTCAACGGGAATAGCGCGGCTTCGTCGGTTTGCAGCATTTCGGAGATCTTCGCGGAGCTCGGGATATATTCCAGCACGTTGCGTCCGACGGTGTTTGGCCAGGCCTTGAAGCCCGGTTCGACGTCGGCTTCGCTGCCGCCCTGGATCCGGTTGAACATCAGGAAACCGTGCAGGCCGAAGGTCGAGGAAGCCAGGGACTGGAATACCAGTTTGTCCTTGAAGCGCGGATCGGCCATGTCCATCCAGGAGGTGGGCGCGCTCCAGCCATTTTCCTTGAACAACCGTGTGTTGTAGGCCAGTCCCGTGACACCGAGGCTGACCGCCACGGCTTGATCCTTGATGCGGCCCTTGGCCGGAATCTGCGCCAGGGGCGGGCTGTCTTCGAGCTTGTCGCACAGCCCCATGGCGATGGCGCGGTACATGATGCCGTCATCGAGGAACATCACGTGCATTTGCGGGTTGCCTTTACTGGCCTGGACTTTCGCCAGGATATCGGCGGAGGTGCCGGGCACGATCACCACTTTGACGTTGTTGGCTTTTTCGAAGGCCGGCAAGACCTTGTCGGCATAAAGCCGCTCCATGGTCCCACCGTTCATGCCCAGATAAAGCGTCGTCTCGGCCAGCGCCTGGCTGACCGGGAGCAAAGCGCCCAGGCAGGAGAAACCCAACGAGCAGAAACCGAACAATGCACTGCGTTTGACGTTATTCATTGGCGCGACCTTCCTCTATCAAGCAACGGAGATGGAGTGAAACCGGGTGATTGAAAACGCATCCAGCGACGTTTTTGACGCGCCGCAGCAGATGATTTCGGTGAGCGCCTGGCCCACCGCGGGACCGATCTGAAAACCTGCGCCGGCAAAGCCGAACGCATGCAACAGGCCGGGTTGGGTGCTGCTGTGGCCGATCACCGGTTGGCGATCGGGCAGGTAACCTTCGGTGCCGCTCCAGGTGCGAATCGCCTGGGCACCCTCCAAAAAAGGGTAGAGCTCGACGGCTTGGCGCAGGATGTCGATCACTGCGTTCTGGCCGGGTCGGGCGCGGGCATCGTCCAGGGCGAAACCCTGGCCGCCCCCCAGTACGCAGTTGCCGCGGGCGACCTGACGGGCGTAGATACCGCCGCCCTCCACGCCGGTGCTGGCATCCATCACCAAGGGCAATGGCTCAGTGACCAGCATCGCTGGATGTCCGGCGTGCATGGGCACCGCTTCGCCAAATTGCCCGGCAAAATGGCTCGCCCAGGCGCCCGCGCAGTTCAGCAGCCAGGGAGCCTGAAGCACCAGGCCCGTTTCGGTACGCACACCAAAGCGCTGGCCGTCATGTTCCACATGACTGACTGCGCATTGTTCAAAGACCTGTGCGCCATGCCTGCGGGCCGCTTGGGCAAATGCCGGGGACACCAGTCGCGGGTTGGCGTGGCCGTCGTCCGGGCAGAGGGATGCTCCGACTGCAACTGCACCGACCCATGGGAAGCGGGCGCGCAACTGGTCACGGTCCAGCAGTTGCAGATCAAGGCCGAAGCCCTGGCTGTTGGCAGCATAGTCGTGCAGGGCCCGCAAGTCGTCGGGGCTGCGGGCCAATTTCAGGTGACCGCTGCGCTGGTACTCCCCGTCGATGCCGATCAACTGCGGCAACTGGCTCCAGATTTCATGGGCCCGTTGCGACAGCGGCAGTTGTGACAACGGTCGACCCTGGCGCCGCACGCCGCCGTAGTTCACGCCGCTGGAGTGCGAACCGCAGAAGTCTCGCTCCAGCAATGCCACCCGGCGTCCGGCTTTACTCAGGAACAGCGCGGCCGAGGCCCCGACGATACCGCCGCCAATGATCACGACGTCCACTTCGATCAAGGCTCGATCTCCAGGCCAAAGGGGAGGGGTTTGACCGGTGCCTGTGCCCGCATCCGGCCGATTTCGCCGACCGGACGCCCGCTCTCGCTGGCAATGATTTCCGCCGCTGCCGCGCCGCACATTCTGCCTTGGCAACGCCCCATGCCGACCCGGCAATGGGCCTTGACCCGGTTGATTTCCCAATGGCCTTCGCCCACTACCTGGCGGATCTCGCCGGCGCTGACCTCTTCGCAGCGGCAGATCATCAGGTCGTCAGCGGCGTGGGCGGCCCAATCCGTGGGAAGGACAAAGGCGCGCTCCAAGCCCTGTCGGAAACGGCCGATGCGCTCCAGGGATTGTTCCAGTTGGGCGCAACGCTGCGGGTCGACGAGGTAGCCCAGGTCTTCGAGCAAGGCCAGGGCTGCACGTTCGCCGGCTATCTCCGCAGCGTCGGCACCCATGATTCCAGCGCCGTCGCCTGCCAGGTAGACCCCTGGCACGCTGCTGCGACCGGCAGGGTCGCGCTGTGGCAGCCAGGCACGGTTAAGGTGACTCCAGGAAAATTCGCAGCCCAGCAGATCAGCCAGTTGGGTTTCGCTGCGCAAGCCGTGGGCGAAGGCCACCGCGTCGCAATCGAGGGCTTGCTCACCTTTGGCGTTGCGCCATTTCAGGGACTGGACGCGCCTTTCTCCGTCGATACGCGACAGGCTTGCACCTTGATGCACAGCAATGCCGTGGCTGGTCAGCCAGGCGCGATAGTAGAGCCCCTTGGCCAGTGTGGCCGGTTGAGCCAGCAGGCCGGGCAGGGCGCGGGCCTGGGCGCTCAAGGGCGAGCTATCGAGTACCGCGAGCACCTTGGCGCCGGCCCTGGCGTATTGATAAGCCACCAGATAAAGCAAAGGGCCGCTGCCGGCGAACACCACCCGTTCGCCGATGGCACAACCCTGGAACTTCAGGGCGATCTGCGCCGCGCCCAGGCTGTACACACCTGGCAGGGTCCATCCCGGAGCGGGAAGGATTCGGTCAGTGGCGCCCGTTGCGACGATCACGCTGGCGTACTCCACGCGTGCGACACGGCCCTCATGCAAGGTATCCAGCAGGCCGGCCTCGGCGTTCCACACCAGTGTGTCTGGCCGGTAATCGAGCTGTTCGCGCAACGCGTCGAAGGTTTGGTGCAGGGCGCTGGCTTTGTGCGCCTCAAAGCCATACAGCTTGGCCGGCGAGCGTTTGAAATTGGCCGGTTGTTGCCGATAGATTTGTCCGCCACCGCGTGCGGCTTCGTCCAGCAGGATGGGGTAAACGCCGTGGGCGACCAGGGTCTGGGCGGCGCGGATACCCGCCGGGCCGGCCCCGATGATGGCTACCGGTTTCATAGCCACCTCGCAGGCGATGCGGTGGGTTTGGCGGATTCTTCAAAGACGCTATCGCGAGCAGGCTCGCTCCCACATGGGATTTGTGGTGATGATGCTTGAGTGTGCGGGCGCCGCAAGTCTCCTGTGGGAGCGAGCCTGCTCGCGATGAGGCCATCCCAGCCGGCAATGTTCATAGCTGACGCCCCGGTTCACGGATGACTTGCTGGCCGGCTTCAAGTAGCGTCGAGCAGGCGCGCACGCGGCGGCCGTCGCCCAACCGGACCCAGCAATCCTGGCAGGCGCCCATCAGGCAGAAACCGGCCCGGGGCTCGGCGCTGAAGTCGCTGCCGCGCAAGTGTTCACTGCAGGTGAGCACAGCGGTGAGCAGCGTATCGCCCAGCAGACCGATGGCCGGTTTGCCGTCGAGGGTAAAGTCCAGTGCCGGGCGGTCGCCCTCGGCCAGTCGTGTCAGCAGAGCCATGGCGCCCTCATTGTTTGCCCACCAGAACCCGATCCAGGCCATAGACCCGGTCGAGCAGAATCATGGTCAGCGCCGTGAGCGCGATGACCAGCGCCGACACTGCCGCCATCATCGGGTCGATGGATTCGGTGGCGTAGACATACATGCGCACCGGCAGGGTTTGCGTGGCCGGTGACGTGACGAAGATCGACAAGGTGACCTCGTCGAAACTGTTGATGAACGCCAGCAACCAACCCCCGGCTACCCCGGGCAGAATCATCGGCAAGGTGATTTGTCGAAACAGTGTGAAGCGCCCGGCCCCTAGCGATTGCGCGGCCTGCTCGGCGCTGCGGTCCAGACCGATGGCCGAGGCCAGCACCAGACGCAGCACATACGGAGTAATCACCAGCACGTGGGCGAAGATCAGCCAGGTGAAGCTGCCGTTCACGCCCATCAGCGCAAACAGCCGCAGCAACGCCACACCCAGCACCAGGTGCGGAATGATGATTGGCGACAGGAACAGGGCATTGAAAAAATCCCGGCCAGGGAATTCGAGCCGAGTGATCGCCAGCGCTGCCGGCACCGCGATCAGGGTCGCCAACGACGCCGCGCTGAACGCCAGGATCAGGCTGTTGTAGAACGCATCGATAAAGTCGGCGCGTTCGAACACCGCACGGAACCAGCGCAGGGAAAACGCCGTGGTCGGCAGGCTCAGGGTGTTTTCCGGGGTGAAGGCAACCAGACAAACCACTACCAGCGGCGCCATCATGAACACCACCACCAGGGCATGAAACAACAGGGCGAAAGGACCGTTCCTGGATATGACGAGTTACCCCAATGACTTCTTGTAGCGGCCTTCGATCATGCGGTTCCACGACAGCATGATCAGCAGGTTGAGCAGCAGCAACGCGACGGCAATCGCCGCGCCCATTGGCCAGTTCAGCTCCGACAGGTACTGGTCGTAGATCAGCGTGGCGACCATTTTCAGGCGGCGCCCGCCGAGCAGGCCGGGAATGGCGAAGGAGCTGGCGGCGAGGCCGAACACGATGAGGGTGCCGGACAATACGCCGGGCATGATCTGCGGCAGCACGACCTTGCGCATCACCGTGAACTGGCTGGCGCCCAAGGACAGCGCGGCCTGTTCGGCGGCTGGGTCAAGCTTTTGCAGCGAGGTCCAGACCGGGATGATCATGAACGGCAGCATCACATGCACCAGGGCGATGACCACGGCAAACGGCGTATAGAGCAGCTTCATCGGTGAACCACCGAAGGCTTGCAACGTCTGGTTGACCAGCCCGTCGGCACCCAGCAGCAGACTCCAGCCGAAGGCCCGCACCACCACCGAAATCAGCAGCGGCGTGAGAATCAGAATGAGGAAAATCGAGCGCCAAGGCGCGCCCATGCGGCTGAGGATATAGGCCTCGGGCACACCGATCAGCACGCACAAAATAGTGGTGAGTGCGCTGATCCAGAATGTGCGCAAAAAGATTTCGTAATAGTACGGGTCGCTCAGCAGGCTCGCGTAGTGGTCGAGGGTGTAGGCGTGCGCGTCGATGCCGGTGCCGTAGTCGAAGACGTTGAACGACAGCACCAACGTCAGCCCCAAGGGAATGACCAGCAGGCCCAGGTACCAGGCCAGGGCGGGGGCTGACATCAGGTAGCCTTGCCTTCCCCGGCGCATTGCATCGATCAGCTTCATGCCGGCACCTCGTCCACGCTCAGCACCCGCAGCAGCGCCGGATCCCAGTCAAGACCCACCGCCGTGCCTTCGGTCAGCGGCGCACAGCCGTCGTTGCGGCGCACCACGCTGAGTTCGCCCAGGTTGGTCGAGACGCCGTACAGCCATTGGCTGCCGAGAAAGAAGCGGCTGACTATGACCCCTTGCAACCGACCCGAGCCGGCTTGGCACAGATCGATTTTCTCTGGACGCAGGCTCAAGACCAGTGGGCCGTGGCCCTGGCGGCAAGCTTGAACGTTGCCCTGGCTGTCGCGCTCGCCGGGCAGCAGGTTGGCTTTGCCGACGAAGCCGGAAATGAATTCGGTGCGCGGGTGTTCGTAGAGGGTGTACGGCGCGTCGATCTGAGTGATGCGCCCGGCTTGCATCACCACGACCCGGTCACTGATGGACAGTGCTTCGGATTGGTCGTGGGTCACCATCAATGTAGTGATGCCGACTTCCCGCTGAATGCGGCGGATTTCGTACTGCATCTCCTCGCGCAGGTTGGCGTCGAGATTGGACAGCGGTTCGTCGAGCAGCAGCACTGGCGGCTCGATCACCAGCGCCCGGGCCAGTGCCACACGCTGGCGCTGGCCGCCCGAGAGTTCCCGCGGGTAGCGCTCGGCGTGCTGGTCCAGACGCACCAGCTTCAGCACCCGATTCACCCGTTGTTGCAGCTCGGCGCCGGGCACTTTTCGCATGCGCAGGCCGAAGGCGACGTTGTCCTTGACGGTCATGTGGGGGAACAGCGCGTAGCTTTGGAAGACGACGCCCAGGCCCCGACTGGCGGGCTTGGCGTGGGTGATATCGCGACCGTCAAGCAGGATGCGCCCACTGCTGACTTCGACGAAGCCGGCGATCATTTGCAAGGTGGTGGTTTTGCCGCAGCCAGAGGGGCCCAGCAGCGAGACGAATTCGCCTTTTTCCACCGAGAGATGGGTGTCCACCACGGCATCGATGTCGCCGTAGCGTTTGCCAAGTCCTTCAAGTTGCACAAAAGCCATGATTGCGCTCCACCTGAGATTGTTATGCGTCGCCACAAGGCGCGCTTTTTTGTATGGGCAGATACGAAAGGATGCTGCGGGGTGCGTTGGCGCTCGGCGTTAAGTCGGCTGCCGCTGTTGTTCGAATCGCCCCTGTATGGACGCAGAGTAGGACGAAGAATAGGATGGGCTCAATGGACTATTTCACTGAAGCGACGACTATTTTCAGTTTCCTTCGGTGAGTAAATTAACTACCGAGAAATCTAATGTCAGATTCCATTGATCGGAATAACGAAAAAAATGAAGTCGGGGTCGGTGCGGTCTCCCGACTGTTTGCCGTGTTGCGCAGCCTGGGTGACACGGTCGAGGGCGGGGAGCGGGTCACGCAACTGGCTCAGCGCATCGGCCTGTCTCAACCCACCACGCATCGCATGCTGCGCAGCCTGATGGACGAAGGCATGGTCGAGCAGGACGCGCGCAGCAAACGCTATCGCCTGAGCCTGGACTTCTTTGCCTTGGCCGCGCGTGCCGGGAACACCGGCAACCTTCGTGAGCTGACGCGGCCCGCCATGCTACGGCTGTCGGCGTCCCTGGGGGATTCGTTATTTCTGCTGGCGCGCAGTGGTTTCGATGCGATCTGCCTGGACCGCAGCGAAGGTCCTTTCCCGATCCGCACATTCACCGGCGACATCGGCGGTCGCGTGGCGTTGGGCGTGGGGCAGGGCAGCTTGGCGATTCTGGCGTTCCTGCCGGAAGAAGAGCGCGACACGGTGATCCAGTACAACCTGCCACGGCTCAAGGATTTTCATTTGTACGATGAAGTCTTCCTGCGCACGGAAGTGGAGAGCGTACGCGCGCTGGGCTACGCCGGACGCAATACTGGCGTGTTGCAAGGCATGGCCGGGGTGGCTGTGCCGATCCTGGACCGGGAGGGCCGCGCCGTGGCGGCGTTGAGCGTGGCGACCGTGAGTGATCGACTGGGGCCCGACCGCCTGCCGACGGTGGTGGAGATGCTCAAGCGCGAGGCGGCGCTGATCGGACCGCAAGTCAACCCGTTCGACCCGCTGCTGCGCAGACCTTCGCAGGTGTTTGGGCAGGGTTAAATTTCACGACATCTCCAGCCCCTGTGGGAGCGGGCTTGCTCGCGA
>NZ_JABWQV010000234.1 GCF_014268615.1 Pseudomonas tehranensis
CAGCCTCGCTTCGCTCGACAGCTCCTACAGTGTGATCAAGCGTCGCCGCCACCGTTTTTTTACCGTATCAAGCTAGCGCGGTTTCTCGGGTTTATAGCCTAGCCGCAAGCCACCCCAATGGCGCCCCTTGAGCATGATCGGCACTGAAAGGTCATGCATCAGCTCACCCGTATCGCGCGTGTAGGTCTGCAACAACACGGGCTGCTGGTGGCTACCGCAACGAATCCCGGTGCGGTCGGAGAATTTGCGTTTAGTGCGATTGTTTACCGTGTCCACCTGCGGATCGCCGGTCAGGGGTTGGCTGAAGACGTTGTTGTGGGTCGGTACATAACCTTCCTGGGTACAGGCAATAGCGAATACCAGGCCCTCGTGCCGGGCGAGCAAAGGTTCCTGGATGGCCGGCAGGACCTGATCGGTGTAGCGGTCGAAACGGGTCTGGAACTTGGCGGGCTGGGTATTGGGGATCGGCTGGTAGCTGCGGTCGAACAGGTCCTCCAGGCTGACACGGCCCTGGTCGATGTCTGCCTCGAACTGGGCCGCGATCTGGCTTGCCCCTTCGCGCGCCAGGTCGTAGACCCGCTGGTGATAATCGTCCAGGCCGACCTCGGCCAGGCGTTCGCTGATGGTTTCAGCCTGGCCTTCCATTTGCACGGCCGCTTGAGCCAGGCGCTGGGTCTGCTGATCGCTGATGGACAGGTCGCTGCGCATCTGTTCGATGGCGTGAAACAGGCTGTCGAGTTGTTCGCGGTTGGTGTCGGTGCCTTGGGCGATGGCGCTGACCTGGGTTTCGACGCCGGCCGCCAGCCGGGCTATGTTTTCCAGGTGCTGGCCGGTGTGCTCGACCTGCTGCACGCCACTGTCCAGGTCGCTGGCCAGTTGGCGAATCTGCTCCACCACTTGGGCGGTGCGCTGCTGGATGTCCGCAACCATCACCCCGACCTCGCCGGTTGCCGCGGCCGTACGCCCGGCCAGCCCACGGACCTCGTCCGCCACCACCGCGAAGCCACGACCATGCTCACCGGCCCGTGCGGCTTCGATCGCCGCGTTGAGTGCCAAAAGGTTGGTCTGGCTGGCGATCGACTGAATCACCAGGCTGACCCGCTGGATTTCATCGCTGCGCACGCTCAGCGCCTCGATCAACTCGCGGCTGTCGTTCGCGCGCTGGCTGAGCTGGTGCATCCGGCTGATGGACTCCACCAGTTCGCTGCGCCCGGCAACGCTACTGCGATGGGCCTCACTGGCAGCGCTCAGGGCCTGCTGGCTGAGTTGTGAGGTGGCCTGCTCAGTGGCGATCATCGATTCGGCATTGCCGACGATTTGCGCCGCCGCATCGAGCTGCGACTGAACCTTGCCAGCCAGTTGCTTGACCGAATAGGCGACGCCGGCTGCTGATAACGCGTTATGGCTGGTGGTGTAGGACAGATCACGGGTCAGCTCGGCCAATGTGTCCGCAGCGGCCAGTTCAGGAGGCGCGGCGGCCAGACGCGAGCGCAGGCGCGGTAGCCAGACAATGAGCATCGCCAGGGGCAGGCCCAGATACAACGACAAACCACCCAGGGTCATGCCGCACAGCAGCAAAGTCAGCGCAAGACTCTGCAAAGTCGGCGTCAGCCAGCGCGCCGTGTTGCTGGTCACAGGCACCGAAGCTGGCACCGCCCTCGCCAGGGAACCGTCTGTCGCCATATCAATCACCCACATTTCTCGTTGTTATACCCGCATTAAACGCCACTACGGAGCCATTATCCATGGTCCATTAGTCGTGTTTTTGTCGAGGGTCAACGCAAGTAGGCGAACAGGCGCAGCCGAAAGCAAAAAGATCGCAGCGTCCGGAAGGAAGCTGCGATCTTTTCTGAAACGCGAATCAGGCCTGACGCTGGTGCTTGTCGATCTGTTCGTGACGTTCCTGAGCTTCGATGCAGTACTTGGTGGTCGGGCTGATCAGCAGGCGCTTGAGGCCGATCGGCTCGCCGCTGTCATCACACCAGCCGAAGCTGTCGTCGTTGATACGGTCCAGGGCCTGCTCCAACTGAGGCAGCATGCGCTGGTCGCGATCGATGGCGTTGACCAGCCAGGTCCGCTCTTCTTCCACGGAAGCAGCGTCCGCCGGGTCAGCCGGGGTATCCAGGCTCTCAATGGCGATTCGGTTCTGTTCGATGCGCTCGTGGGTTTCCACTTTCATGTTCTGCAACAGCTTGGTGAAGAAAGCCAGCTGCTCGGCATTCATGTAGTCATCCGCCGGCATGGCCAGCAACTTTTCCTTTGTCATTGATTTCTCTATAAAAAAACGTGCATTAAGGCGAATTATGAAGCGTCCCGCAGCGCGCTGCCACGCTCATCGGGAAGGCGCCGTCTATTCCAAGCGCCACCCGGCACTCAATTTACGAGGGGCGGCAGTCTAAGGCCGAGTCGAAGCCTCAGCAACTGAAAACATAGGGAAAATGTCCGACAACCCTTCTAAATGTTCTCTGACAGGCTTTTGGCAGTCATCGGAGTGCGTTTATAACAAGAAATTCGATTCAATAGCTGTATCAAGAAGACAAATGGCAACGCCACGCGGGTCAGGCGTGGCGCTTTGTCGCAGCGAAAGGCCCTTCAGCGTTTAAGTTTGCGCTTGTTGCGGTACTGGTCGATGACCACCGCCACCACAATGATCAAGCCCTTAATGATGTCCTGGATGTAGGCATCCACGCCGACGAAGGTGAAACCACTGGCCATGACCCCGAGGATCAGCGCGCCGATCACCGTACCGGTGATGCGCCCTACCCCACCGGCCAGGCTGGTGCCGCCGATCACGGCCGCCGCAATCGCGTCCAGCTCATAGGACATGCCCATGCCGGCCTGCCCCGTGGCGGCCCGCGCCGAAGCCACCACCCCAGCCAGCCCCGCCAGCAGCCCGGCGATGCTATAGACGATCACCAGATGCCGTTTGACATTGATACCCGAGGTGCGTGCCGCCTGCATGTTGCCGCCGATGGCGTAGGTGTACTTGCCGTATTTGGTGTAGCGCAGGGCGATGTGGAAGATCACCGCCACCACCAGGAAAATGATCACCGGCATGGCGCCATGGCCGATGGCGGTATAGGAATCGGACAACATGCTCACCGGTTGGCCTTCGGTGTAGTAGCGCGCCAGACCACGGGCCGAGACCATCATGCCGAGGGTGGCAATAAAGGGAGGGATACCCGTGATGGCGATGATGCTGCCGTTGATCGCTCCGGCCAACAGCCCTACGCCCAACCCCGCCACCACCGGTATCCATACGGGCAAGTCCGTCAGGGAGGGAAACACCGCCCGGGTGAAATCCGACGTTTGGGCCAGGCTGGCGGCGATCATCGCCGACAACGCCAGCACCGAGCCGGAGGACAGGTCGATACCGGTGGTGATGATCACCTGGGTCACACCGATGGCCAGCAGACCGATGATCGACACTTGCAGGATCATCAGCACCAGACGCTGGGAGTTCATTAGGAAACTCTGGTCGCGCATGATCCAGCCAAACACTTCGAACACCAGGCCGATGCCGATCAGCACCAGGAAGATACTCAGTTCCGTCGGCAGCCGCCGCCGTGTCCTGGCCGGGGCGGCCGCGGGTTTGTTTTCCAGTATCGCGTTCATAACCATTCACCTTTTTTATCTGTGGCGAGGGCACAGCTCGCTCTGGTTTCTGTAGGAGCTGACTCGCGGAGCGAGGCTGCGATCTTTTGATCTTTCGCTTGAGACTCAAGTGGCTGGGGAAAGATCGCAGCCTCGTTGCACTCGACAGCTCCTACGGAACCCCGCGCGAGCTTGAGGCCTTCTGTTATCAGGACAGACCCGAGGCCAGTTGCATGACCCGTTCCTGGGTCGCCTCGCTACGGTCCAGCGTGCCCATCAGGTCCCCTTCATGCATCACCATCACGCGGTCGCTCATGCCCAGTACTTCCGGCAGTTCCGAAGAAATCATGATCACCGCCATGCCTTCGCTGGCGAGGTAGGAAATGAGCCGGTAGATCTCGGCCTTGGCGCCAACGTCGATGCCACGGGTCGGCTCGTCGAGGATCAGGATGCGTGGGTTGGTCATCAGCCATCGGGCCAGCAGGGCCTTCTGTTGGTTGCCGCCGGACAAGTTGTCGATGCACTGTTCCAGGGACGGAGTCTTGACCCTCAACTTCTTGCACATGTCTTCGCACAACGCGCGCAGGGCTTTCTGCTGGATGAAGCCGTTGCCGACGTAATGGGGCAACACGGCCATTTCCATGTTTTCCAGCACCGACAGGCACGGGAACAGGCCACTGAGTTTGCGATCCTCGGTCAACAGCGCGAAACCCTTCTCGATGGCCATGTGCGGGTCGCTGATGCGTACCGGTTGGCCGTCCAGGTGGATTTCCCCCCCCGTGCTCGGGGTCACGCCGAAAATCGCCTCGGCCACGTTGGTCCGACCCGAGCCCATCAACCCGGCGATGCCGAGAATTTCCCCGGCATGCAGGTCGAACGACACACCTTTGAAGATGCCGTCCAGGCTCAGGTCGCGCACCGACAGCACCAATTCACCGATAGGTTGTTCCCGCACCGGGAACAACTGGCTCAGTTCGCGCCCGACCATCATTGATATCAGGCTGTCGCCGTCCATGCTGTCGGCTCGTTGCAGGCCGATGTAGGCGCCGTCGCGAAACACTGCCACTTCATCGGCGATGGCGAAGACTTCGTTCATTTTATGGGTGATGTAGATGATGCCCTTACCTTGAGACTTGAGGTCGGCAATGATCGAGAACAGATGCGCGACCTCCGTCTCGGTGATGGCCGAGGTCGGCTCGTCCATGATCAGAATGTCCGAGTCGTAGGACACCGCCTTGGCGATCTCGACCATCTGCCGCTCGGCAATGCTCAGGTTGCCCACCTGCTCTTCAGGATCAAGGTTGATACGCAGGCGCTCCAGCAACCTGGCGGTGCAACGGTGCATCTCGCCATGGTCGACCATGTGCAGGCCGTTGAGCTGCTCGCGGCCGATCCAGATGTTTTCAGCGATGCTCATGTGGGGCATCAGGTTCAGTTCCTGATGGATCATCGCGATGCCGGCCTGCAGGGCTGCCAGAGGTGTGTCGAACTTCACCGGCTTGCCCCGCAGGCGCAGCTCACCGGCGTCCGGCTGGTAGATGCCGGCAACGATTTTCATCAGAGTGGATTTGCCCGCACCGTTCTCGCCCATCAAAGCCAGCACGGAACCGGGGCGCACCCGCAATTGCACATCCGACAGGGCCACCACACCGGGAAACCCCTTGCTGACATTGGCGACTTCCAGCAAGTACGGTTCTTCAGGTATTACGTCCGGCCGGACAGTAGCCGCCGGGGCGCTCGAAGCAGTCGCTGAAGCGAACATGGTCAGGTACTCCCTTGGCAAGGTCAGTGGGCGACCTCGCCTGTTTATTGTTGTGGTAGCAGTACGTTAAACGTCACTTGAACTGATCGACGTTTTCCGGCGTGATCAGGCGATACGGCACCCATACGGCCTGCTCGACCGGCTGTTTCTTGACCATTTTCACCGCCGTGTCGATCGAACCGTCGGCCTGGCCCTTGGCGTCCTGGAACACCGAGACCGCCATCTGGCCTTTCTCGATGGCGTTCAATCCGTCCGGCGTGCCATCGACCCCGGCGATCAGTACGCTGCCGTTCTCCTTGCCCGCTTGCTTGAGGGCCATGGCGGCGCCGATGGCCATCTCGTCGTTGTTGGACACCACGGCTTGGAAGTCGCGACCCTGGGTCAGCCAGTCGTTCACCAGGTCCATGCCCTTGTTCCTCAACCAGGTGCCAGTCTGTTCCTGTTCGATCTTGATGTTCGGGTACTTGGCCAAAACGTCCTTGACGCCTTTGGTGCGGTAGGTGGTGGAGTTGTTGGCCAGGTCACCCAACAAGATGACGATATTGCCCTTGCCGCCCATCTTGTCGGCAAGGTATTGCATCTGCATCCGCCCGGCTTCCAGATCATCGGAGGCTACGGTGACCACACCTTCCGGCAACTTCGGTTCGTCCGGGCGGCGGTTGACGTACACCAGGGGGATGCCGGCGGCCACGGCGGCCTTGGTGATGCGCTGGGTCGCAGCGGTATCCACCGGGTTGACGATGAGCGCGTCGACCTTCTGGCTGATAAAGCTTTCCACCTGGCTCAGTTGCTTGACCACATCACTGCGTGCATCTTCGAACTGCAAGGTGACGCCATCCGGCAGGGACTTGGCTTTGCTGTCCATCGACTCACGCAGGTACGTCAGCCAAGTGTCATCGAACTGGGACATGCTGACGCCGATCTTCAGGTCGGCCAGGGCGGCGCCGCTGGTGAGCATCAACGACAGGGCCAGCGAGGCGATACGGGTCTTGGTCTTCATGAACGGTCTTTCTCCACTTTGTTGTTGGTTTTATGGATAAGGCGTAGCGGATCAGGAACGCGGCAAACGCACGATGGGCGCACCGGGCATGCAACACACCACGGTGCCGTTGCGCTGAATGCACAGGGACTCGAACAGGGGAAGGATTGCGCACAAGCGCAACGAGCGTGGCAGGTGAAACGCAGAACGGCTGAAGGTTTTCATCGACGGTACCTGGCTGTGTTTCTTGTTGTTGTTTTGTCCGTCATTTGCTCAAGGCTGGCTTGGTAGAAGACGAACAGAGTTGTCGGTAACCTGGAATCGACTTTATTGGAAAATATTTTCCATATCAACTAATTTTAGAATTTTATTCGTTTTTTATTCCATGACCGACAGGCGTGGATAACCTCACCACTTCACCCTGTTCGGCGCTCTGCCTGGCCGCGTCTAGAATGCGCGTGGTCGCCAGTGCATCACGGGCTTGCACCGGCAGCGGACCGGCGTTCTGCAAGGCGGTTTGCAAACTCTGGTAGAACGCCATCCAGCAACCGCGCTCCGATGCCACACGCTCGCGCTCGCTACCTTGCTCGAACCAGCCCCAGCGCCGATGCTCTTCGCTCCCCCAGCGCTCACCCTCGGTCGCCGGGCTCAACCCGGCCAGCGCCTGGGCCTCCTGGCCGTCCAGGCCCTCGACGGTATAGCAGCCCCCGGTGCCGCTGACCCGAAAGCGCGGGCGCGGAGCGTTTTGCAGGCAACTGCCGCTCAGGTGTGAAAGCACGCCGTTGGCGTGAGTCAGGGACATAAAGAAACCGTTGTCGAACACCTGCCCTGGCTGCCGGTAGTCCAGCTCGGCGTACACCCGGGTCACCGGCCCGAACAATTGCAGCGCCTGGTCCACCAGATGGCTGCCCAGGTCCCGCAGAAACCCGCCGCCGCTGCCTTTACCGACCGAGGTTGGCGAATAACGCTCGACGCTGGACTCAAAACGAATGACCTGCCCCAGCGCACCGGACTCCAGCAGTTTGCGCAAGGTCAGGTAGTCCGAATCCCAGCGGCGGTTCTGATACACGGTCAGCGGCACGTTGCGCTGCTCTGCAACCAACACCATCGCCTCGGCCTGGGCGGCATCCAGGGCGAAAGGTTTGTCGCTGACCACTGCAACACCCAGTTCAATGGCCTGCATGACCACGGCCGGGCGACCGTCCAGCGGCGTGGACACCACCACCGCATCGACGCCTGCCGCCACCAATTGCTCGAGGGTGTCGAAGGCTTGCGCATGCGGGTGCTCGTTCGCCAGTTGCTGGCGCCGCTCAGCAGACCGCGTCACCACACCGACGAACGTAGCCCCGGGCAGACTGCTGATCAGCGGCGCATGGAAAAACCGCCCGCCTTTGCCGTAGCCGACTAGTCCGATTCGCATGAAAACTCCTTGTTAATCACTGAATGAATGCAATCCCTGTGGGAGCTGAGCTCCCACAATTTGACCGAGTACCTTTGAAGCAACGCAGTCGACTGTGGGAGCGGGCTTGCTCGCGAAG
>NZ_JABWQV010000235.1 GCF_014268615.1 Pseudomonas tehranensis
TCGCTCCCACAGTGGTTTGTGGTCGTCAGTAAAACTGCGTTTACTCATTGAGAGCTGCGATTCCATGCCACCAACCCAACCCACCGCCCAACCCGCCTACGTCCTGCACTCGCGCGCCTACCGCGAAAGCAGCGCCCTGGTGGACTTCCTCACGCCCCAGGGGCGGTTGCGGGCGGTGTTGCGTGGGGCACGGGGCAAGGCCGGGACGCTGGCCCGGCCGTTCGTGCCGCTGGAGGTCGAATTCCGGGGGCGGGGAGAGCTCAAGAACGTCGGGCGCATGGAAAGCAACGGTGTGGCGGCCTGGCTTAATGGCGAGGCGTTGTTCAGCGGCCTGTATCTCAATGAGTTGCTGATCCGCTTGCTGCCCGCCGAAGACCCCCATCCCGCAGTGTTCGATCACTATGCCGCCACGCTATTGGCCCTGGCCGAGGGTCGTCCTCTGGAACCGCTGTTGCGTTCCTTCGAATGGCGGCTACTGGACGATCTGGGCTACGGCTTCGCCCTGAACACCGACCTGCATGGCGAGCCCATCGCTGCGGATGGTCTGTATCGCCTGCAGGTGGATGCAGGCCTGGAGCAGGTCTACCTGCTGCAACCCGGGTTATTCAATGGCACCGAGCTTCTGGCCATGGCCGAGGCCGACTGGAGTGCGCCGGGCGCGCTCTCGGCGGCCAAGCGTCTGATGCGCCAAGCCCTGGCGGTTCATCTGGGTGGTCGACCGCTGGTCAGCCGCGAGCTGTTTCGCAAGCCCTGAGCAACCCGTATGCTGTGGGCCGACTATTTGTCCATATCAGGAGTCTTTTCGTGAGCACCAGCAATCGCATTCTTCTCGGCGTGAACATCGACCATGTTGCCACCCTGCGCCAGGCCCGCGGTACGCGCTACCCGGATCCGGTCAAGGCCGCACTGGACGCCGAAGAGGCGGGCGCCGATGGCATCACCGTGCATTTGCGTGAAGACCGTCGCCACATCCAGGAGCGCGACGTACTGCTGCTCAAGGATGTGCTGCAAACCCGCATGAACTTCGAAATGGGCGTGACCGAAGAAATGATGGCGTTCGCTGAGCACATTCGCCCGGCGCACATTTGCCTGGTGCCCGAGACGCGTCAGGAATTGACCACCGAAGGCGGTTTGGACGTGGCAGGGCAGGAGGCGCGGATCAGCCTGGCGGTGGAGCGACTATCAAAAACCGGCGCTGAAGTGTCGCTGTTCATCGACGCCGACGAGCGGCAGATCGCAGCCGCCAAGCGTGTCGGCGCGCCGGCCATCGAATTGCACACCGGCCGTTATGCCGATGCGCAAACGCCCACGGACGTGGCCGATGAGTTGCAGCGAGTGGCCGATGGCGTCAGCTTCGGTCTGGCCCAGGGCCTGATCGTCAACGCCGGCCATGGCTTGCATTACCACAACGTCGAAGCTGTCGCGGCGATCAAGGGCATCAACGAACTGAACATCGGCCATGCACTGGTGGCCCATGCGCTGTTTGTCGGGTTCAAGTCGGCGGTGGCGGAGATGAAAGCGCTGATCCTGGCTGCCACCAAACCCTGAGCCGCTACAAATTCCAATGGTGGCAAGGAGATTCAGCGAAACTGGACCTTGTAGGAGCTGGCGAAGCCTGCGATCTTTTGATCTTTTGTTCTTTCGTTCTAGACCCGATTGACCATCGAAGGATCGCAGCCTCGTTCCACTCGGCAGCTCCTACAGGGGTGAGCAGCGCGGGATTGTTTCTGGCGTCAGAGCGGCGGGGTTTCCGGATTCGGCTTGCTCTTGTCGACACCCGGCACGTGCAGGTTGCCCTCGGCCACTTGGTCGCCTTCGAGCTGTGGCTGTGTGACCCAGGTCAGGATGTCGTAGTAGCGACGGATGTTTGCTACGAAATGCACCGGTTCACCGCCCCGAGCGTAGCCGTAGCGGGTTTTGCTGTACCACTTCTTCTGGGAAAGGCGCGGCAGGATCTTCTTCACATCCAGCCACTTGTTCGGATTCAACCCTTCCTTGGCCGCCAGTTTGCGAGCGTCGTCCAGGTGACCGCCACCCACGTTATAGGCGGCGAGGGCGAACCAGGTGCGGTCCGGCTCCTCGATGCTCTCGTCCAGTTGTTCCTTTATATAAGCCAGGTACTTGGCGCCACCCATGATGCTCTGCTTGGGGTCCAGGCGATTGGATACTCCCATGGCCTGGGCGGTGTTCTGGGTCAGCATCATCAGGCCGCGCACACCGGTCTTGGACGTGACCGTCGGCTGCCACAGTGATTCCTGGTAACCGATGGCCGCCAACAGGCGCCAGTCGACTTTTTCAGCCTTGGCGTAACTCTTGAAATGCTTCTCGTACTTGGGCAGACGCTGCTGCAAATGCTGGGCGAAGGTGTAGGCGCCGACATAACCCAGAACATCAACGTGCCCGTAGTAGCGGTCCTTCAGGCGTTGCAGGGTGCCATTCTTCTGCACTTTGTCCAGGTAGGCGTTGATTTCGTTGAGCAGGCTGTTGTCTTCGCCGGGGGCCACGGCCCAGCTCTGGTCGCTGGCATCGCCCAGGTCGAAAGCGACCCGCACGTTGGGGAAGTACACCTGGTTCATTGCCACTTCGTTGGAGTCCACCAGCGTCAGGTCGATCTGGCCTTCATCCACCATGCGCAGCAGGTCGACGACTTCTACCGCGTCGGATTCTTCGTATTCGATGCCGGGATATTTCTGTTTCAACTGCGCCAATTGTTCGGCGTGAGTGCTGCCCTTGAGCACCATGATTTTCTTGCCCGCCAGGGCGGCCGGGTCGGTGGGGCGCGACTGGCCGTTGCGGTAGATGATTTGTGGGGTGACTTCGAGGTAGGAGTGGGAAAACCGCACCTGGCTCTTGCGTTTTTCGCTGCTGACCAGGCCGGCGGCGGCCAGCACCGGGCCGTTGGGCTTGCCCAACTGGGTGAAAAGGTCATCGAGGTTGTCGGCGGTCTCGATTTTCAGCTCCACCCCCAAATCGTCGGCGAAACGCTTCACCAGCTCGTATTCGAAGCCGGTTTCACCGTTGCGATCCTGGAAGTAGGTGGCAGGGCTGTTTCGGGTAACCACCCGCAGCACGCCATCCTCCTTCACGCGCTCCAGTGTGTTGGGTTTCTCAACACAACCACTGAGCACCAGGAAGAGTCCGGTTGCGATCAGCCACTTGGCGTATCGCGGACGCAAAGCCGTTGGGGAAAACATCTGCGCAGTATACGCAAACGGCCTCGACCGCCATATCTCGACAGCAGAAGGCCAGTCTGCTAGCGGTTGCAAAACATGTCCGCAACACAAGCGGGCCGGGGTGTGCCGTGTTTTGCCTCGATGAAAAATATCTCGGTACGACCGTGCAAACGGGGGCCGGGAGAGCTGTTCCAGTAAAGACCGACATTCGGCCAGCATCGTACGTGCCGTTTCGGGTGCCGTCGCCAGCGGTTTAGGCTAGAATGCACGGCCTCAAAGCACACCCCTTCCCGAGGCTGTCCCGAAGATGTTGATCCTGCGCGGCGCTCCTGCCCTTTCTGCCTTTCGCCACAGCAAACTCCTTGAGCAACTGAGCCAGAAGGTCCCGGCTGTCAGTGGCTTGTATGCTGAATTCGCTCACTTCGCCGAAGTCACCGGCGGTTTGACCGGCGACGAACAGCAGGTGCTCGCGCGCCTTCTGAAGTACGGTCCCAGTGTTCCCGTCCAGGAGCCGACCGGTCGTCTGTTCCTGGTGCTGCCACGGTTCGGCACCATTTCGCCATGGTCGAGCAAGGCCAGCGACATCGCCCGCAACTGCGGCCTGGCGAAAATCCAGCGCCTGGAGCGCGGCATTGCCTTTTATGTTGCCGGTGAGTTCAGCGAGGCCGAGGCCCAACTGATCGCCGAGGGCCTGCATGACCGCATGACCCAGATCGTCCTGGGCAACCTGGAGCAGGCCGCGGGCCTGTTCAGCCATGCCGAGCCCAAACCGCTGACCGCCATCGATGTGCTGGGCGGCGGCCGTGCCGCACTGGAAAAAGCCAACGCCGAACTGGGTCTGGCCCTGGCCGAAGACGAGATCGATTACTTGGTCAACGCCTTCCAGGGCTTGAAGCGCAACCCCCACGACATCGAACTGATGATGTTCGCCCAGGCCAACTCCGAGCACTGCCGGCACAAGATCTTCAACGCCAGTTGGGACATTGACGGCCAGAGCCAGGAAAAAAGCCTGTTCGGCATGATCAAGAACACCTATCAGATGCACAACGAAGGTGTGCTGTCGGCCTACAAGGACAACGCCGCGGTGATCGTCGGCAACGTCGCCGGTCGCTTCTACCCGAACCCTGAGACCCGCCAGTACGGTGCGGTCCAGGAGCCGGTGCACATCCTGATGAAGGTCGAGACCCACAACCACCCGACCGCCATTGCCCCGTTCCCGGGCGCGTCCACCGGTTCCGGTGGTGAGATTCGCGACGAAGGCGCCACCGGTCGCGGCGCCAAGCCCAAAGCCGGCCTGACCGGTTTCACCGTGTCGAACCTGCAGATCCCGGGCTTCGAACAGCCGTGGGAAAAGCCGTATGGCAAGCCCGAGCGCATCGTCAACGCCCTGGACATCATGATCGAAGGTCCTCTTGGGGGCGCAGCGTTCAACAACGAATTCGGCCGTCCGGCCCTGACCGGTTACTTCCGTACCTTCGAGCAATCCATCACCACCCCTCGCGGTGAAGAAGTGCGCGGCTACCACAAGCCGATCATGCTTGCCGGCGGCATGGGCAACATCCGCGCCGAACACGTGCAGAAAGGCGAAATCCTGGTTGGCTCCAAGCTGATCGTCCTCGGCGGCCCGGCCATGCTGATCGGCCTGGGTGGCGGCGCGGCTTCCTCCATGGCCACCGGCACCAGTTCGGCGGACCTGGACTTCGCCTCGGTCCAGCGGGAAAACCCGGAAATGGAACGCCGTTGCCAGGAAGTCATCGACCGTTGCTGGCAGCTGGGTGAACACAACCCCATCAGCTTCATCCATGACGTCGGCGCGGGCGGCCTGTCCAACGCTTTCCCGGAACTGGTCAACGACGGTGGCCGTGGTGGCCGCTTCGAACTGCGCAACATTCCGAACGACGAGCCGGGCATGGCCCCGCACGAAATCTGGAGCAACGAATCCCAGGAACGTTACGTCCTGGCGGTCGGCCCGGCCGACTTCGAGCGTTTCCAGGCCATTTGCGAACGCGAGCGCTGCCCGTTCGCCGTGGTCGGCGAAGCCACCGCCGAGCCGCAACTGACCGTCACCGACAGCCACTTCGGCAACAGCCCGGTGGACATGCCACTGGAAGTGCTGCTGGGCAAGGCCCCGCGCATGCACCGCTCGGCTGTTCGTGAAGCCGAGTTGGGCGACGACTTCGATCCGTCCACCCTGGACATCGCCGACTCCATCGAGCGCGTCCTGCATCACCCGGCCGTGGCGAGCAAAAGCTTCCTGATAACCATCGGCGACCGCACCATCACCGGTCTTGTGGCCCGTGATCAAATGGTCGGCCCGTGGCAGGTGCCGGTGGCTGACGTGGCCGTGACCGCCACCAGCTTCGACGTCTACACCGGCGAAGCCATGGCCATGGGTGAGCGCACGCCGCTGGCGCTGCTGGACGCTCCGGCGTCGGGCCGCATGGCGATTGGCGAGACCCTGACCAACATCGCGGCCTCGCGCATCGGCAAGATCTCCGACATCAAGCTGTCGGCCAACTGGATGTCCGCTGCCGGTCACCCGGGTGAAGACGCCCGCCTGTACGACACCGTCAAGGCCGTCGGCATGGAGCTGTGCCCGGAGTTGGGCATCACCATTCCGGTGGGCAAGGACTCCATGTCCATGGCCACGCGCTGGAACGATGAAGGCGTGGACAAGAGCGTGACCTCGCCGCTGTCGCTGATCGTGACCGGTTTTGCTCCAGTTACCGACATCCGCCAGACCCTGACCCCGCAACTGCGCATGGACAAGGGCACCACCGATCTGATCCTGATTGACCTGGGCCGTGGCCAGAACCGCATGGGCGCCTCGATCCTGGCCCAGGTGCATGGCAAGCTCGGCTCGCAAGCGCCGGACGTCGATGATGCCGAGGACCTGAAAGCGTTCTTCGCCGTGATCCAGGGCCTCAACGCTGACGGTCACCTGCTGGCCTACCATGACCGTTCCGACGGCGGTTTGCTGACCACCGTGGTGGAAATGGCTTTCGCCGGCCATTGCGGCCTGAGCCTGACCCTCGACAGCGTTGCCGAATCCACGGCTGAAATCCCGGCCATCCTGTTCAACGAAGAACTGGGTGCGGTGATCCAGGTTCGCCAGGATGCCACCCCGGACATCCTCGCCCAGTTCAGCGCAGCTGGCCTGGCCGACTGCGTCTCGGTGATCGGCCAGCCGATCAACAACGCCCACATCAACATCACCTTCAACGGCGACACCGTCTTCGAAGGCCAGCGTCGCCTGTTGCAGCGCCAGTGGGCGGAAACCAGCTACCAGATCCAGCGCCTGCGCGACAATGCCGACTGCGCCGAGCAGGAATTCGACGCACTGCTGGAAGAAGATAACCCGGGCCTGAGCGCCAAGCTCAGCTACGACGTCAACCACGACGTGGCCGCGCCTTACATCAAGAAAGGCATTCGCCCACAAGTGGCGGTGCTGCGTGAGCAGGGCGTCAACGGCCAGGTGGAAATGGCGGCGGCGTTCGACCGTGCCGGCTTCAACGCAATCGACGTGCACATGAGCGACATCCTGGCCGGCCGTGTCGACCTGAACGACTTCAAGGGCATGGTCGCCTGTGGCGGTTTCTCCTACGGCGACGTGCTGGGGGCCGGTGAAGGCTGGGCCAAGTCGGCACTGTTCAACAGCCGCGCCCGCGACGCCTTCCAGGGCTTTTTCGAACGCACCGACAGTTTCACCCTCGGCGTGTGCAACGGTTGCCAGATGATGTCCAACCTGCATGAACTGATCCCGGGCAGCGAGTTCTGGCCGCACTTCGTGCGCAACCGTTCCGAGCAGTTCGAAGCGCGCGTGGCGATGGTCCAGGTGCAGGAGTCCAACTCGATCTTCCTGCAGGGCATGGCCGGTTCGCGTATGCCGATCGCCATCGCCCACGGCGAAGGCCATGCCGAATTCGAAAGCGAAGAAGCATTGCTTGAAGCCGATCTGTCCGGTTGCGTGTCGCTGCGGTTCGTCGACAACCACGGCAAGGTCACCGAAACCTACCCGGCCAACCCGAACGGCTCGCCGCGCGGGATCACCGGCCTGACCAGCCGCGACGGCCGCGTCACGATCATGATGCCGCACCCGGAACGCGTATTCCGCGCGGTGCAGAACTCGTGGCGTTCGGACGACTGGAACGAAGACGCGCCATGGATGCGCATGTTCCGCAACGCACGCGTCTGGGTGAACTAAGGCCGTGTACAAGCTCTGTTGCTTCGTCCCGGCCAGCCATGTGGACGAGGTCAAAAACGCCGTATTCGCCGCTGGTGGCGGACGAATCGGCGCCTATGACCACTGTGCCTGGCAAGTGCTGGGCCTGGGCCAGTTTCGCCCCTTGGACGGCAGCCAGCCGTTCATTGGCGAGGCGGGGCAGGTCGAGCAGGTCGAGGAATGGAAAGTGGAGCTTGTCGTTGCCGATGAGTTGATTCGTGGAGTGGTGGACGCGCTGAAACAGAGCCATCCCTACGAAACGCCGGCGTATGAAGTGTGGCGGTTGGAGGATTTTTGATCCTCTGGCCGCTGAAATGAAAAACCCGCTGATTGAATCAGCGGGTTTTTTATTGGGCGGGGATAAAGCCTATTCCCTATATATACAAAACTCCTGTGGTGAGGGGATTTATCCCCGCTGGG
>NZ_JABWQV010000236.1 GCF_014268615.1 Pseudomonas tehranensis
GTGGTTAACGGGGCGCCAAGATCAACGTCCGCCGCGAGGCGGCCTGATAGCCGGCCTGGCTCTTGCTGGTGTACACCCATCAGACTTGTTTGAGCAGGATCTGTGGGAGCAAAGCTTGCTCGCGAAGGCGGCGGTACATTCAGCATGGATGCAAGCAGACCCATCGCTATCGCGAGCAAGCTTCGCTCCCACAAGATTGGCGGTGGGCATGATCTTGTAAACGACCGAAACCCGTGTGGGAGCGAGCCTGCTCGCGATGGCGGCCTGACAGCCGGCCTGGTTCTTGCGGGGGGTGTACACCCATCAGACTTTTTTGAGTTGGACCTGTGGGAGCAAAGCTTGCTCGCGAGGCGGCCTGGTAGCCGACCTGGCTCTCCCAGTTGTACTCCGGTCCAATTGTGGGAGCGGGCTTGCTCGCGAAGGCGGCGGTACATTCAGCATGGATGCAAGCAGACCCATCGCTATCGCGAGCAAGCTTCGCTCCCACAAGATTGGCGGTGGACATTGATCTTGTAAACGACCGAAGTCCGTGTGGGAGCGAGCCTGCTCGCGATGGCGGCCTGACAGCCGACCAGGGTTGTGGGAATGGTCGGACACCCGTCCTGACGCAGCAGATTTTTCCGACGAGCTCTGGCGGTTGCCGGGTGGGAAGGGCTGTCGCTAACCTTTTTCCGTCGCTGCCAATTCAGCGGCCGGGCCTGGAAACCCGATGAGTAGAAGGCATATCAGCGAGTCGCGTGAGATACTGCGGCGCTTTGAGCGTTCAGTTCTGCGTTATGGCGGCTGTGCGCGGGAGACTTTCGAGTCTGCCGGGTATTCCTTCTACCTTGGTTTCCAGCCCGCGCACAGCTGCCACCCTCTCGCCTGGAAACGGGAGATGGCGGTTCCACTACGCAAAGAAGGATATGCATCATGTTCAAAGCCACACCCAATCCCCCCGAAACCGATTCCCAAAAGCACGATGAAGCCGCCAAGCGCGCCCTCGATTATTATCTCGACCCCAAGCCTCAAGCCAAAAAGACACAACCCTCAAGCCAGCTGTTCACTGTCGCGGAGAGCGCAGACACGGAGACGCTCCTAGCTAACCTCAGCGAAACCCTGGCCTCCGCCAACGCCATGCTCGGCGACCTGACCTTCGATCTGGAAGGCTCGCGTCGGCATTTCGCCCTGGGAGTCCAGCAGATGATCGAACTCAGTGAATTGTTGGCGAACCGGGCGTTGGACATCGTCGATCCGCGCTAACGTCAAGCGTAAGCATTGTGTGGGAGCACCTGAGTGTGTCATTCAACATTGATGTCGGCTGACCCGACGCATTCGCGAGCAAGCCCGCTCCCACAGTTTGATCGAAGTACAACCGGGAGAAACAGGTCGGCTATCAGGCCGCCTCGCGAGCAAGCTGTGCTCCCACAGGTCCAGCACAAACAGGTCTGACGGGTGTACACCCGCTAAAGCCAGGCCGGCTATCAGGCCGCCTCGCGAAGGACGTTGATCTCGGCGCCCCGTTAACCACGCTGGCCGAACGCAGGTATTGCGCAGTGGGCATCCCGGCATGGATGCCGGGATAGCCGCGCTGGGCCATGGATGGCCCTTCGCGGCGGGCCCACGGAGCAATGCCGGAGTGAGGGCATGCCGAGCCCTAGCGAGGCACCAAGTGGTGGGGCAAAAGCGTTTTGCTTACTTTTCGCCGGGCCGCGCAGGCTTCTCAAAAGTGAGCCGCTGTAAGAGCGGAACCATAAGTGGCCGTTACCGCAGCAATGGATATGTCCTCAGTCAGACCGCCATCGCGAGCAGGCTCGCTCCCACAATTGGATCCAAGTACAACCGGGAGAAACAGGTCGGCTATAAGGCCGCCTCGCGAGCAAGCTTTGCTCCCACAGGTACCGTGATCGACTGATCATCGGAGGCGACAACACGGGCAAATCCCCCAAACCCCCACAATCTCCCTGTAAACTCCGCCCTTTGCCCAACACCCAGGGAGTCGGTCATGTCGGGTTCTATCCTTTATATCCACGGCTTCAACAGCGCCCCAGCGTCGACCAAGGCCAGTCAGTTGATCGACGTAATGGCCCGCCTGGGCCTAAGCGACCGCCTACAAGTCCCCGCCTTGCACCACCACCCGCGCCAGGCCATCGGTCAGCTGGAGCAGGCGATTGCACAACTAGGCCGCCCACTGCTGGTCGGCAGCTCGCTCGGCGGCTACTATGCGACTCACTTGGCCGAGCGCCACGGGCTCAAGGCCCTGCTGGTCAACCCTGCCGTCAGCCCGCATCGGATGTTCGACGGTTACCTGGGCACGCAGAAGAATTTGTACACCGACGAAACCTGGGAATTGACCCACGACCACGTCACGGCCCTGGCCGAGCTGGAAGTGCTTGCACCCCAGGATCCGCAGCGGTATCAGGTATGGTTGCAAACCGGGGACGAAACGCTGGATTATCGCCACGCCCAGCAGTATTACCGCGCCTGTGCCTTGCGCATCCAGGCCGGCGGCGACCACAGTTTTCAAGGGTTTGCCCTACAGTTGCCGGCGCTGTTGAGTTTTGCCGGCATTGGCGCCGATTTGTACCAGGCGATCGACTTCACGTCGCTGTGAGCCATCGCCTCTTTTTCATTGAACACTGACGACGAGACCCCATGGCCACTCCCAGCGCTAGCTCTTATAACGCAGACGCCATCGAAGTCCTCTCGGGCCTCGACCCGGTGCGCAAGCGCCCCGGCATGTACACCGACACCAGTCGGCCGAACCACCTTGCCCAGGAAGTCATCGACAACAGCGTCGACGAAGCCTTGGCCGGGCACGCCCGTTCGGTGCAGGTCATCCTGCACGCCGACCACTCGCTGGAAGTCAGCGACGACGGCCGCGGTATGCCGGTGGATATTCACCCTGAAGAAGGCGTGTCGGGCGTCGAGTTGATCCTCACCAAGCTCCACGCGGGTGGCAAGTTTTCCAACAAGAACTACCAGTTCTCCGGCGGTTTGCACGGGGTGGGTATTTCCGTGGTCAACGCCCTGTCGACCCTGGTCCGCGTGCGGGTCAAGCGTGACGGCAACGAATACCAGATGACCTTTGCCGACGGCTACAAGGCCACCGAACTGGAAGTGGTCGGCACCGTCGGCAAGCGCAATACCGGGACCAGCGTGTATTTTGCCCCGGACCCCAAGTATTTCGATTCGCCGAAATTCTCCGTCACCCGCCTCAAGCATGTGCTCAAGGCCAAGGCCGTGTTGTGCCCTGGGCTGCTGGTCAGTTTCGAGGACAAGGCCACCGGCGAGAAAGTCGAGTGGCATTACGAAGACGGCCTGCGCTCTTATCTGGTGGACGCGGTCAACGGTTTCGAACGCCTGCCTGACGAGCCGTTCTGCGGCAGCCTGGCCGGTAACAAGGAAGCGGTGGACTGGGCGCTGTTGTGGCTGCCCGAAGGGGGCGAAAGCGTTCAGGAGAGCTACGTTAACCTGATCCCCACGGCTCAAGGGGGCACCCACGTCAACGGATTGCGCCAGGGTTTGCTCGACGCCATGCGCGAGTTCTGCGAGTTCCGCAACCTGCTGCCCCGTGGCGTGAAGCTGGCGCCGGAAGACGTCTGGGAACGCATTGCCTTCGTATTGTCGATGAAGATGCAGGAGCCGCAATTCTCCGGCCAGACCAAGGAGCGTCTGTCGTCCCGCGAAGCGGCGGCGTTTGTTTCCGGGGTGGTCAAGGACGCGTTCAGCCTGTGGCTCAATGCCAACCCGGAAACCGGGCTGGCCCTGGCGGAGTTGGCGATCAACAACGCCGGGCGGCGCCTCAAGGCCAGCAAGAAGGTCGAGCGCAAGCGCATCACCCAGGGGCCGGCCTTACCGGGCAAGCTCGCCGATTGCGCCGGGCAGGACCCGATGCGCTCCGAGCTGTTTTTGGTGGAAGGTGACTCCGCCGGCGGTTCGGCCAAGCAGGCGCGGGACAAAGAATTCCAGGCGATCCTGCCGTTGCGCGGCAAGATCCTCAATACCTGGGAAGTGGACGGCAGCGAAGTGCTGGCCAGTCAGGAAGTGCATAACATCGCAGTGGCCATCGGTGTCGATCCGGGCGCCGCGGACATGAGCCAACTGCGTTACGGCAAGATCTGCATCCTCGCCGACGCCGACTCCGACGGTCTGCACATCGCCACGTTGTTGTGCGCCTTGTTCGTCCAGCATTTCCGCCCGCTGGTGGACGCCGGTCACGTCTACGTGGCGATGCCGCCGCTGTACCGCATCGACCTGGGCAAAGAGATTTACTACGCCTTGGACGAAGCCGAGCGCGATGGCATCCTCGACCGCCTGGTGGCCGAGAAGAAACGCGGCAAACCGCAAGTCACCCGATTCAAGGGCCTTGGCGAGATGAACCCGCCGCAACTGCGCGAAACCACCATGGATCCGAACACGCGCCGCTTGGTGCAGTTGACCCTGGATGATTTCGAAGCGACCTCGGAAATGATGGACATGTTGCTGGCGAAGAAGCGCGCTGGCGATCGCAAGTCCTGGCTCGAATCCAAAGGGGACCTGGCCGAGGTGCTGGCCTGATGCGCAACGGTTTCGCCCTGGCGTTGTTGCTGTGGGCGGGGGTGGTGGTCGCAGGTCCTGCACCGCAATTGAAGTTGCTGTCCGAGCATGCCGTCGAGGATTTGCGCGGCGGTAACTTGTCCGGGCTGGCCGTGTGCGGCGGCGAAATATGGACGGTGTCGGATCGCGATGATGATCGGATCTATCGCCTCAACTCCTCTGATGCGCCGGTCTGGCAGGCAGAAGCCGTTGAAATTCAGGTGCCGCCGGTGCCCGACAGCGGTTTACCGTGGGGTTTGAGATCGCGGACCTGGGCGGCGTCGTACCTGCGCGGTGGCGAACTGGATTTCGAAGGCATCAGCTGTGACAGCGCTGGCAATCGCTACGTGGTCAGTGAATCCCATGCCGCGGTGTTGCAGGTGTCGCCGACGGGCGCCGCGTCCTGGTTGAAAATCGCACCGGTGATGATCCGTCAGGCGCGGGCCAGTGGCATGTTGCTGCATTTCAATGCGTTGTTTGAAGGCCTGGCGGTAAATCCTGCCGGCGATCAGTTGTGGTTGGCGGCGGAGCGTGAACGCCGCGGCCTATTGCTGATCAAGCGCCAGCAAGCCGTGTGGGATTGTGATGGCAATTGCGTGCTGCTGAGCGAAGCGGGGAAAGAGATGCAGCCGGTGCAGTTCCCCAATGCCACGGCGGTATCGCGGGATTTCGCCGATCTGTCACTGTTCGACGGCAAGCTGTTTACCCTGGAGCGCAACGCTTATCAGATCTGCCGGCGTGACGCGCAAACCGCTCAAGTGGAGCGTTGCTGGTCGTTCGCCGCCGAAGCGCTGCAGGAAAACCGTCGTTATTCACAGGACTACGGCTTGGCCGAAGCGCTGGTGGTGGACGCCGAAGGCGCCTGGGTTGGCCTGGATAACAATGACGGCCCACGGGCCGACGGCGAACGGCGGCCGATCATCTGGCGCTTTGCCGCGCCGGCCGGTGGCTGGGGCGCCACGCCATGAGCCAGCAACCGCCGGGCAAGCGCGCCGGTCGGGTGTTGATGATACTGGCCTGGTGCGCGGCGCTGTTCCTGGCGACGCGGTTTTTTGCCCAGTGGGAGCAGCGTGCGCAGAATCCCAATACCGAGGTGTATTCGCAACAGGGTGAAGGTTTTATCGAGGTGAAGCTGGTAAGCAATAAACAGGGGCATTTTGTCGCCAGCGGCCAGATCAACGGCCAACCGGTGGACTTCATGCTCGACACCGGCGCCACGGACGTGGCGATCCCGCAGGAGCTGGCCGCGCGCCTCAAGCTGGAAAAAGGTTTCGGTGTGACGTTGAGCACCGCCAACGGTTTGAGCGAGGGTTATCGCACCCGCATCGACCGTTTGCAATTGGGTGACATCGTGTTGCGCGATGTCCGTGCCCTGGTGGCGCCAGGCCTGGGCGGCACGCAAGTGCTGCTGGGCATGAGCGCCCTGAACAAACTTGAATTTACCCAGCGCGGCGGCACCATGTTGCTGCGCCAGACAACGAACTGATGAGGCCCGCATGAGCGACATTCTTGCAGACAGCTTAGACGGCGTAGAGCGCCGGTCGCTGGCTGACTTCACCGAAAATGCCTACCTCAATTACTCCATGTACGTGATCATGGACCGCGCTTTGCCGCACATCGGCGACGGTCTCAAGCCGGTTCAGCGGCGGATCATCTACGCCATGAGTGAGCTGGGGCTGGATGCCGATTCCAAGCACAAGAAGTCGGCGCGTACCGTTGGTGACGTACTCGGCAAGTTCCATCCCCATGGCGACTCGGCCTGCTACGAAGCCATGGTGCTGATGGCCCAGCCGTTCAGCTACCGCTACACCCTGGTGGACGGCCAGGGCAACTGGGGTGCGCCAGACGATCCCAAGTCTTTTGCTGCCATGCGTTACACCGAGGCGCGGCTGTCGCGTTATTCCGAAGTGCTGCTCAGCGAGCTGGGCCAAGGCACCGCAGATTGGGGGCCGAACTTCGACGGCACCCTCGATGAACCCTTGGTGTTGCCGGCACGTTTGCCGAACATCCTCCTCAATGGCACCACCGGCATCGCCGTGGGCATGGCCACCGACGTGCCGCCGCACAACCTGCGGGAAGTGGCAACCGCGTGCGTGCGCCTGCTGGACGAGCCCAAAGCCACGGTGGAGCAGCTCTGCGAGCACATTCAGGGCCCGGACTACCCGACCGAAGCGGAAATCATCACCCCGCGCGCCGACCTCCTGAAAATCTACGAAACCGGTCGCGGTTCGGTGCGTATGCGCGCGGTGTACCACATCGAAGATGGCGACATTATCGTCACCGCCCTGCCGCACCAGGTTTCCGGGGCCAAGGTTCTGGAACAAATTGCGGCGATGATGCAGGCAAAGCCGTCGAAAGCACCGCAAGTCGCTGACCTTCGCGACGAATCCGACCACGAGAACCCGTGCCGGATCGTGATTATTCCGGTCAACAGTCGGGTTGATCATGACGCGCTGATGCAGCACCTGTTTGCCAGTACCGATCTTGAGTCCAGCTACCGGGTCAACATCAACATCATCGGTCTGGACGGCAAGCCACAGCTGAAAAACCTGCGGGCGCTGCTGGTGGAATGGCTGGAGTTTCGCGTCAAGACCGTGCGCCGGCGCCTGCAATTTCGCCTGGACAAGGTCGAGCGTCGCCTGCACCTGTTGGACGGTTTGCTGATTGCCTACCTCAACCTGGATGAAGTGATTCATATCATCCGCACCGAGGAGCACCCCAAGGCCAGCCTGATCGCGCGTTTTGCCTTGAGCGAAATCCAGGCCGACTACATTCTCGATACCCGCCTGCGGCAACTGGCGCGGCTGGAAGAGATGAAGCTGCGGGCCGAGCAGGATGAATTGCTCAAGGAACAGGCCAAGCTGCAAGCTTTGCTGGGCAGCGAAGCCAAGCTCAAGAAGCTGGTGCGCACCGAACTGCTCAAGGATGCTGAAACCTACGGCGACGATCGTCGTTCGCCCATCGTCGAGCGCGCCGAAGCCAAGGCGCTGAGCGAACATGATCTGTTGCCGAACGAGAAAGTGACCGTCGTGCTGTCGGAAAAAGGCTGGGTACGCTCCGCCAAGGGTCATGATATTGACGCCGCGGGGCTTTCCTACAAGGCGGGGGACGGTTTCAAGGCACTGGCGGCCGGGCGTTCCAACCAGTTTGCGGTGTTCGTCGATTCTACCGGGCGCAGTTATTCGGTGCCGGCCCATACCCTGCCATCGGCTCCCCCCCCCCCCCCCCC
>NZ_JABWQV010000237.1 GCF_014268615.1 Pseudomonas tehranensis
GGCCGCTGTATCGGCCGGGGGACTGGGTATCGCTGAAAATCGTCGGCCGTGAATTCAAGAATGCCCGGGACTCGGTGCAACCGGCGGCCGCTGACGTCAATCTCAGCGTGCTGGATGCCACCGGCACCGAGCTGCAAACCCTGGCGCTGAAACTGGACGCCAAGGCCGGTGCCCAAGGCCGTTTCCAGTTGCCGGAAAACGCCGTGGCCGGTGGTTATGAGTTGCGCTTCAGCTACAAGGACCAGCTCTACAGCAGCGCCTTTCGCGTAGCCGAATACATCAAGCCGCACTTCGAAATCGCGCTGAACCTCGCCAAGCAGGATTACCGCACCGGCGAGCCGATCAAGGGCGCTCTCGTGCTGTTGTACCCGGACGGCAAACCGGTGGCCAACGCCAAGGTGAGCCTGAGCCTGCGGGCCCAGCAACTGTCGATGGTGGATAACGAGCTGCAATACCTGGGGCAATTCCCGGTGGAACTGACCAGCAGTGAAGTCACCACTGATGCCAAGGGCAACGCTACCCTCGAACTGCCGGCCGCCGACAAACCGAGCCGTTATACGCTCACTGTGTTTGCCAGCGATGGCGCGGCGTATCGGGTCAAGACCACCAAGGAAATCCTTATCGACCGTGGCGCGGCGAACTTTCGCCTGAGCGCACCCCAGCGTTTCAGCGCCGCCGGCGAGAACGTCTCGTTCAGTTACACCCACGAGGGTGGCACCGCGCAAAGCAACGCCGTGACGCCGGGCAGCTACGCCTGGGTGCGGCTGGAAGACCAGACCACCGGCGAAGGCAAGCTGGCGGCCAAGGACAAAGGCTTCAGCCTGACCTTCGAGCGCCCCGGCACCTACAATCTGACGCTCAAGGACGACCACGGCCGGGTGATTGGCGCCACCGGCCATTCAGTGACCGGCGAAGGCATCAAGGCCGTGCCGGGCACGGTCGAGATCGTCCTCGACAAGGCCCAGTACCAGGCCGGTGACGAAGCCCTGGCGCTGATCACTTTCCCGGAGCCGGTCAGCGATGCGCTGTTGTCGCTTGAGCGAGACAAGGTCGAGGCCACGGCGCTGCTGTCCAAGGGCGGCGACTGGCTGAAGATGGAAAAGCTCAGCGATACTCAATACCGCGCGCGCATCCCGGTGAAGGACGCTTTTGCGCCAAACCTGACCTTCTCGGTGCTGTACACCAAGGGCGGCCAATACAGCTTCCAGAACGCCGGTATCAAGGTGGTCGCGCCGCAGATTGACGTGGCCATCGTGACCGACAAAGCCACTTATCGGCCTGGCGACACGGTGACCGTTGACCTGAGCACCCAGTTCGTCGGCAAGGCGATCCCCGCGCACCTGACCGTCAGTGTCGTGGATGAAATGATCTACGCTTTGCAACCGGAAGTGGCGCCGACCATCGATCAGTTTTTCTACCATCCGCGTCGCAATAACGTGCGCACCAGCGCCAGCCTGTCGTTTATCAGCTACGACGTGGCCCTGCCGGGTAGCCCCGGTGCGCCGGGCAAGGCCAACCGCAGCGAGCGCGGTGTCAAAGTGCTGGAGCGACCTCGTCGGGAAGACGTCGACACTGCCGCGTGGCAACCGGAACTGGTCTCCGACGCCAACGGCAAGGCCCGTTTCACCTTCAAGATGCCGGACTCCCTGACTCGCTGGCGCATCACCGCCCGGGCCATCGCCGACGACGGCCAGGTGGGGCAGAAAAAGCAATTCATCGGTTCAGAGAAACCGCTGTACCTGAAGTGGAGCGGCCCGACCCGGTTCCGCAGCGGTGACAAACCGCAAATGGGCCTGTTCGCTTTCAGCCAGTCCGAACAGCCATTGAAGGCCGAGTTGCTGATCCGTTACGCCGGTACTGAACAGCGCGTGGTGGCCGACCTGAAGCACGGCATCAACTACGTGGCGTTACCGTCTCTGGAGCTGAGCAACGGGGACTTGAACGTACAGTTGCAGGTCAACGGCGAAACCCAGGACACCCTGGCCGTGCAACTCAATGCCATTGGCAACGGTTGGCAAGTCACCCAGAGCCAGCGCCTTGACGTGGTGAGCGGCGACACACCGCTGAGCCTGCCCCTTGATGCCAGCGATATCCGCTTGCGCCTGGACGACAGCCCGCAAGCGCTGTTCCGTTCGGCCCTGGATGACTTGTTGAGCTACCCCTACGGTGGCGTCGAACAAACCGCTAGTCGTCTGCTGCCGTTGAGCATCGCCTACCCGACCCTGACGGCGAACCCGCAGGTTCGCGATCGCTTGCGGCTGATCATGCAGAACAGCCGCCTGCGCCTGGTACAAATGGCCGGGCCAGCGGCGGGCTTCACCTGGTGGGGCCAGGTTGGCGAGCCGGATGCGTTCCTCACGGCCTATGCCTATTACGCTGACTGGCACGCCAGCCAGGCCCTGGACCTGAGCCTGCCGCCGGAGCACTGGCAGCGGGTGCTGGAGGTCTACGCCAAACAGGCCGGCGATACGCCGTTGCTGCAGCGTGCGCTGATCCTGTCGTTCGCCAAACAGATGCAACTGCCGGTGAACACCTTGCTCAGCGGCTTGATGGACGATCTGGCGAAAGCCGGCGAGGGCAGCGGTTCGAGCGTGATGGACAGTGGCGAAGACAGTCTGGTCATGAGCGCGCCGGATTCGGCCCTGGGCCTGGCCAGCGCGCGCGTGTTGACCGCTTCCCTCGCCAAGCAGGTGAAGGTGCCGCTGCCGGAGGCCTTCAGTCGGCAACTCGACGCCGCACAACAGCAACTGGACGTCAGCTCCCAGCCGTTCGTCGAGGCCTTGAGCCTGTCGCTGCAAAGCTTCGATCAGGCGCGTGCCAAGGCCTTGCTTGAGCGTCTGCTGCCGCAGCAATCCACCCTTGAGCGGGCCCTGGCCTTGACCTGGCTGCAACGCAGCATCGAACAGGCTGCGCCCGCCGTGGCACTGACCCCGGGCGAAGGCTGGAAGGCCCGGCAAGGCGCCACCGGTGAAACCTACTGGCAATGGCAGGGCGCGCAGCTACCGACCCTGCTGACCCTCAGCGGTGCCGAGGAGCGCCCGCTGCAGGCGGCATTGAGCTACCAGAGCCAGCAAGCGCCGGTGGCGCCGATGGCGGTGACCATCACCCGGCGCTTGTCTCGTCTGGTGCCGGGGGACGAGGCGTTCACCTTCAAGCTCGAAGCCGTGGGCAACAAGCCGCTGTCCAGCGACAGCCTTTATCTGGATGAAGTGATCATCAACAGCAAGGCGTCTACGCCGCTGCGCTACGGCATGCTCGAAGTGCCGTTGCCGCCGGGTGCCGATGTGGAGCGCACCACCTGGGGCATCCAGCTACTGGGCAAAGCCGGCAGCGAACCGACTGCCCTGGAGAAGGCCCGCTTCGAGCCGGGCCAGATGGGTTACGCGGTGCCGCTGGACGCCCTCAGTGGCGAGCTGCGCCTGCGGCATCTGGTGCGTTTCTCCCAGAAGGGCCAGTTCACCTTGCCGCCGGTGCGCTTCACTCAGGTCTATGCGCCACAGCATCAGGCTCGGGAACAGAAACCAGCGCTTGGTCAGGTCACGGTCAACTGACATGCGCAGACCTTGGGTCTGGTGGCTGTTGTGCCTAATCCCTGCGCTGGCTACAGCGCAGGACGAGCCGTTGCGCCTGGCCTTCGATGACCAGTTGCTGCGAGTGAGTCAGACCCAGGTGCTGGACCGCCAGCCCTTGCCCGATGCTCTGCAGGCGCCGCTGGGCAGTGTGTGGAAGCTGTTTGTCTACGCGTGGCTGGTGGATACCGATGCCCATGAGCCGGTTTATGAGTGTCGCGGTGAGTCCAAAGAGGAAGTCTATTGCTGTAGCGCCGGGCAGAGTATCGGTCGCGATCAGGCGTTGGTGAAATCCTGCGGCCTGTATTTCGAGCCGCAGCGGCTCGGTCTTTCGGCTTCGAACTGGCGCGAGTACTGGCAGGCCCGCCAAGCGCCGTCGTGGCTGCTTGACCTGCCGAGCCTGCAACCGCAAAAACAGGTTCGCGTGGCTGAACTGCTCAAGGCACTGGCGATGCTACCGGCTCAGGATCAGGCTCGCCGGGTGCTGCTGGACGTGGTGCTCAACGCAGCGGATGGGCGTCTCGTCGGCCAATTGGGCAGTCGTCTGCGGGTCAAGACCTGGAGCTGGCTGGGTGAGCAGGACTCGTCATCGCGCCAGGGCGGTTTTGCCGGTTGGCTGGCCGACGGCACGCCGGTGTGGGCCGGTGGGCGTGGCACCAGCGAGCAGATATTGAAGGCCTACGGTGATGGATTGGCGGCGGCACTGCCGTCCCGTTGGCCGGCGGAAACGGGGCGATGCGTGGAGGTGGACCTGTTCGCCCGGTATCCCCTGCAACGGGTGATGGCCGGTGACCGGCCGGCCATCCCAGGTCCGTTGCGCGGTGATTATCGTGTCGAATTCGCCAACGGCAACCAACTGGATATCCACAGCGACGGCGAGCTGTTCCTGCTGCCCGGCAAGCTGGTGGCGCGACTGGATCGCGAAGAGTACGTCGCCCGAGTCCTGCAGCGTGAAGCCAAGGCTGAACCTGCCGAAGCGGCCAAGGCCCTGGCCGTGGCGATCCGCAGTTACCTGCTGCAAAACGCCCAGCGTAACGGCGATTGCCTGAGTATTGATGACAGCAGTCATCGCCAGCGCGTCGCCCCGCGTCCGGCGGCGGCGCAAACCCGCGCCATCGCTGCCTGGACCAGCGATCTGGTGCTGGCCGGCACCGACGTGACCTACCACTCTGACCAAGCCGGCCCGGACAAACTGTCCTGGGTGCAAGCCGTGGAGCAAGCCAGCGCGGGCCAGCGCTACGACGCCATCCTGCTGCAGGCCTACCCGCGTGCCAGCCTCAGCCGCTGGGACAATCCGGTGGCGTCGTGTGAAGCGCTGCCCGCCGCCCAGGACTGGCTGTTGAAACAGCGACGCGGCTGGCGCCCCCGGCTGGCAGGTGAAGTGGGGTACAACGAAATCAGCGCTTTCGCCGTCTGCCGTGTCGCCTTCGGCCGGCCCTATGTCGACCGTGAACGCCGGCGCATCTACGTGCGCGGTGTGCTGTCGCTGCAAGACCGCCTCGATCTGACCCACGAATACTTGCACCTGGCCTTTGAAGCACATCCCAACGGCCAGGACGAAACCTACATCGAAGGGCTTGCCCGTCACCTTTTGCTGGAATAGACCATGACACTCCGTTATCCACAGGCCTTGCTGTTGCTCTGCGCTTTGGCCGTGTTGCCGCCAGCCATTGCCGGCGACGGCATCAAACTCGACACGCCGGTCGGCGGCTGGCGCAGCGGCGCCCCGGGCGGTGAAGGCGAGAGCTTCAGCCAGACCGTCAACTACCCGGCTTCGTCGGTCAACACGCCCCAGGGCCAGGCCAATACCGCCCGCATCAGCGGCCAGATCAAAGGCGCGCCCAAGGACAGCAACGAGCCGGGCAAACTCATCATCAACGGCGTGACCCTGCCGCTGAAACTCGACCCGGAAGGGCGCTTCGACCGGCCGTTCTCGTTCCCCAACGGCAGCAACAGCGTCGAAGTGCGCAGCCCTGACGGCCAGCAACGCCACCGCACCCAATTCCTTAACACCAGCGGCGGCGCCACCCCGGCCAAGCTGCGGGTCTTGCTGACCTGGGACAGCGACGGCACCGACCTGGACCTGCACCTCGTCACCCCGGACGGCGCCCACATCTGGTACGGCGACCGCGTCGTGCCCAACGGTGCCGCGCTCGACGTCGACGTCACCACCGGCTACGGCCCGGAAATCATCGCCATGCCCGCGCCGATCAAAGGCCAGTACCTGGTGTACGTGAACTACTACGGCGGCGGTTATCGCAGTGACGAGGACGGCGAGCAACAAGCGGCACAAGCCCTGACCACGGCGCAGATCACCGTCATCACCGAAGAGGGCACGCCAAGCGAGAAGATGGAAACCTTCGTGGTGCCGATGCGCACGGCGGGGGAGTTGATGTTGGTCAAGAGCTTCAGTTACCCCTAAGGCGCCGTCAGCAAGATGTCAGCCTGGGGGGCTGTGGGAGCGGGCTTGCTCGCGAAGACGACAGTACATTCAACATCGATGCAAACTGACCCGCCGCCTTCGCGAGCAAGCCCGCTCCCACATTGGATCTGTGGTGGACTGCGGGTTTGTGAACACCCCAAAAAAACTGGGGTGAGCTTTGCTCCCACAGGGTTGATCAGCGTTTGTGACAATTAAAAAATCTCACGCGTGAGCTATTGAGGGCAGTAGACATTCCCTGTAGTGTTTCTCACGCGTGAGTTTTTTCGCAGTGAGGTCAGCACCATGAACAGTCGCTCTCCAACAGATCCTGCGGGGTCTGCTACCGATTCAGCGAGCCGCAAGGGAGAGCGCTCGAAGCCGTCCGTGAAAAAACCATCCAGCTTTTACATGAAGCAGATGCGCGCGGGCTTGAGTGCCGCCGGGTATGTGAAACACGAGACTTGGGTGCTTCCCGAAAACCGGAGCCTGCTCAAGCAGATGGAGAAACAGCTACGCCAACCGATTCTGGCTGGCTCATTCATGTCGGAGAATTACATGAGCGCAGGTAACAACTGGAACATTGATCGCCTCTTCAGTGCCCTTCAGGCCCTCGACGAAGTGGTGGCGAACGACATCACGCTTTCCCTTGTTCAAGGCTCCGAGTCCAGCATCAAGCTGGAAATGAACGATTTCGGCGGCTTGCCGATTTACATCGCCGTGGTGGGGGATCAGATCATCGTCGACACCGTTCTGGTGGATGTCGAATCGATCAACGACGTCGCGGCCTTCAACGATGCCGTGCTGCGCAGCCGGGAAATGTTCCCGCTGTCCTCGATCGGTATCGAGTCCATGCCCAACGGGCAGATTGTCTACAACATGTTTGGCGCACTGAGTTCCGACTCCAGCCTGACCAACGTCGTGACTGAGGTTAAAACCCTCGTCGACAACGTCCAGCGCGCCAGCGAAGCCTTCGAACGTTTTTTCATCTAATTTTTCGGGAACAGGAACCATCCAATGACTCAGTCCATCTGGAGCAAATTGTTCACTGCGCTGCGTGGCGGTGCCAACGAAGTCGGCGAATCGATCGTCGACCAACAGGCCCTGCGCATCCTCGACCAGGAAATTCGCGATGCTGACAGCGCATTGGCCAACGCCAAGCGTGAGCTGGTCACCATCATGGCCAAACACAAACTGTCGACTGACCGCGTCAGCGAATACAACGCCAAGATCCAGGACCTGGAGTCCAAGGCGCTGGCGGCCATCCAGGCCAACCGTGAAGACCTGGCGCTGGAAGTGGCCGAAGCCATTTCGACCCTGACCACTGAGCTGGACGCCGAGCAGAAGCACGCGACCGAGTTCGGTGGTTACGCTGAAAACATGCGCAAGGACATCGTCAAGGCCGAGAACCGCATCAAAAGCCTGCGTCAGCAAGTGGACATGGCCAAGGCCCGTGAGAGCGTGCAGAAAGCCCAGGTCAGTGCTTCGATTGCCAGCGGCGGCGCCAATGGCAAGCTGGAAACCGCCGTCGGTACGCTGAACCGCCTGCAGGCCAAACAACAGCAACGTGCCGCAGAGCTGCAAGCCCAGGACGAACTGGCCGAGGCTTCGACCGGCAACGACCTGGAGCGCAAGCTGCGCGATGCCGGCATTACGCCAAACGAAGGCAGCGCCAATGCGATTCTTGAACGCCTGAAGAAAAAATCGGCTGAGTGATCTGTTCGGGCTGATCAATTAAGGCAGGCTGAGCGCAAAACTTGTGGCGAGGGAGCTTGCTCCCGCTGG
>NZ_JABWQV010000238.1 GCF_014268615.1 Pseudomonas tehranensis
TGTGGGAGCGGGCTTGCTCGCGAAGGCGTCAGATCAGCCAACACATTTCCTGGATCAAACCATCCCCACCTGCTTCAACTCACTCTTCAAGTAAGCATAATAAATCGGCCCCGCCACCACGCCCGGCAGGCCGAACGCGGCTTCGAACACCAGCATCGCCATGAGCAATTCCCAGGACTTGGCGCTGATCTGCCCACCGACGATGCGGGCATTGAGGAAGTATTCGAGCTTGTGGATGACGATCAGGTAGCCCAGCGCGGCCATTGCCACCCAGATCGACAGCGACAAGGCGACGATGGTGATCAGGGTGTTGGACATCAGGTTGCCAATGACCGGCAGCAGCCCCAACAGGAACGTCATGACGATCAGGGTCTTGGTCAGCGGCAGGTGGATGCCAAACAGCGGCAGCACCACCGCCAGGAAGATCCCGGTGAAGAAGGTGTTGAGCAGGGAAATCTTGATCTGGGCGAACACAATGTTGCGGAACGCCTTGACCAACAGGTTCAGACGGTCGAACAGCGCCGCAGCCAGGGGCTTGCGCTTGGTCAGGTCGGGGATGCGCTGCAGGGCGACGATGGCCCCCAGGACCATGCCGATCAACAACGTCACGAACATGTGGGCCGCATCCTTGCCCACCAGTTGCAAGTCGCTCAGGTGCTTGGTCATCCAATCGCCAATGGCCACCCGGAACTCGGCCGCGCTGGCCGGCAGGTAGGCGTCGATGAACGGCGGCAACTGACCCCGGGCGCGGTCGACCACCGCCATGAACATGTCCAGGGACGACCCCGGGTTTTCCGCCTCATGGAGCAGGAAACTGAAGGCCCCGGCGAAAATCAGCGTCAGCACACTGACCACCAGCGTGCCCAGCAGCGCCACCGCCAACCAGCGGGCCCGCCGGCCCTCGATCAGCCGTTGCAGTTGCGGGGTGAGCATGTTGACCAGCTCGAACACCAGTAAACCGGCCAAAAGGCTCGGCAACAGGCGCAGTGGCAGCACCAGCAACAACCCACCAAAAATGATCACCCAACTGATCACCAACAAGACATGACGCTGAGAAAACGTTGGCATACAGCCTCAGAACAAAACGGCGTAAAGGATCGGCAGTCTGCCAGCGTTCTGCTGGCGAAGCGAGAAGATCGCAGCCTCCGGCAGCTCCTACAGAGACCGTGTTCCCCCTGTAGGAGCTGCCAAGTGCAACGAGGCTGCGATCTTTTAATCCTTATTTCTTCTTCAGGCAATCGCTCATGAATGCCTTGCGGGCATCGCCTTTCAGGGCCTGAGTGGTGGCGTCGGCGTTACAGGTTTTCATACGCTCCTGCGGCGTCGCCGGGGTGGCCTTGAGGCAGTTGCTCATGAAGGCTTTGCGCTCGTCACCCTTGAGGGCCTTGGCGCTGGCGTCGGCATTGCAGGTGGTCATCTTGTTCTGTTGGGCCGTGGCGGCAAAGCCCTGGGAAGACAGCAGCAACCCGAGCAGCAACAAAGGAACACGCAGCATCTTCATGATGTTTTCTCCTGACTGCCGCACGATGGGTACGGCGATGAAATGCAGTGTAGACAAAGCCTGTCACACCTTCATCTGCGTGATTTTTTGTGCCGGATTGACCGTCTTCGCGAGCAAGCCCGCGCCCACATTCGACCGAGTTTCGTCAGAAGGAATGCGGTTAAATGTGGGAGCGGGCTTGCTCGCGAAGAACGATAACGCGGTCCTGACGTTCTACACCCCCGCCGCCTTCAATCGCTGCGCATGCTCGACGAACAAACGAACCGGCTCGGCGCCCTTGCCCACCAGCCCCAGCGACTGGTTGACGATGTCGAAGTGATCCAGCGGATAGTCATCGCCGATCACCGTGCCCAGGTGCGAGCTGTAGCGCCCGACCATGCCGTCGCATTGCCCGGCCTCGCGCACGAAGGTGCGAGCGAAGAGCCGGCAGGTACGGTTGGTACCGTCCAAGAGGTTAAGTCCCTTGTCGGTCTTGCCTGGTTGCAAGGTCCCGGACCAGGAGTAATAACGCACACCATTGACCTCTTCGGGTCCACTCCCACCCCACGTTTCTGGCAGGCCCTGCGGATAGTGCTGGTTGAACAGGGCCACGCCCGCGGTAGTGAGAGAACCGTGGGACGCTTGGATATCCACCGGCAACCTGGGCCCGCGATAACCGGTTTCCAGCAGGCTCATCAGGGCGCCGATCAACCGCAGCAAGGCACTGAGCAAGCGCCCCTTGACGCTGTCAGCCGGGTAGTGAGTCTGCAGGTAATCAGCCAGCTCGGAACCATGGTTGGTGCCGGCCACCGAGGTGACCGATGCCACCAGGTCCGGGCGCTTGGCCGCCGCGTAACGTGCCGTCAAGGCGCCCTGGCTGTGGCCGATCAGGTTGACCTTCTGCGCACCGGTTTGCTTCAGGATCTCCTCGATCCGCGCGAGCAACTGCTCGCCGCGCACCTCGGATGAGTGCAGCGGTGACACCTGCACAGCAATCACCACTGCCCCACCCCGGCGCAACGCCGAGACGATCCCATACCAGTACGGGTACAGCACCAGACGAATGAACCCGAGCATTCCGGGGACCAGCACCAGCGGGTAACGAGTGGCGCACTGTTGTGACATGGCGACATCCTTGATCAATAGGTGGTCAGCATCGGTATCGATGATGACCCGTCTATGACACCCGCGCCATCAGAACGTCTGCGCCAACCCCAGCAAGCGTTGCTCGGCCTCGGCGCAAGACTGGGCGAAACTGCGCTCAGCCGACTCCTCGCCTTCGGCGGCAACCACCGTCACATCGGTGATACCGATAAAGCCCAGCACGGTGCGCAACAGCGTGTCGGCGTGATTCATTCCCTCAAGCCGACCGCCGGGCCCGAAACCGAAGTCGCCACGACTGGTTACGATCAGCGCTTTCTTGCCCAGTACCAGCGGTTCGTACTGCGACACGCCGTTATCCAGGCTGTGGTTGAACGTCAGCCCGATCCGCACGATCTGGTCGATCCAGGCTTTTACTCCGCTAGGCACGCTGAAGTTGTGCATGGGTGCGGAGATGACCAACCGATCATGGGCCTGCAACTCCGTCACCAATGCATCACTGAGTGCCAGATCGGCCTGCATGGTCAACGGGCGGGCTTGCGGTTCGGGGTAGAACGCCGCCGCGATGAATGCTTCATTGACCGGAGGAATCACGGTGCGCCCCACTTCGCGACGGGTCGGCTGGGAATGCGGATGAACCGCCTGCCAGGCCGAGACAAAGCTTTCGGCCAGACGTCGGGAGTGAGAGCGCTCGCCCCGAGGGCTGCCATGCACGACAAGAATTTTGCTCATCTTAATCTCCTGGGTTTGCGACTAGAATCAAGTCGATTCTTTTCGCTTACAGCTTGACGTCCAACGCTACGGGCGGACAAATGAGCGCTCATCAAGTTAGATGAGATAATTTCATCCATGGCCATTCAGGAGATCTGTGATGTTTGCCACGCTGCCCCTCAACGCATTGCGCGCCTTTGAGTCTGCCGCACGGCTGCTCAGCTTCAAGGCTGCGGCGGCGGAGCTGTCGGTGACACCCACAGCGGTTTCCCATCAGATTCGCGCCTTGGAAACTTGGCTGGGTGTGCAGCTGTTCGAACGTCAGCCGCGCCAGGTGCGGCTCACCGACGGCGGCCAACGCTTGTTCAACAGCCTGCACGGGGCCCTGCTGGAAGTGGCGCAAAGCGTCGACACCCTGCGCCCACAACGCACCAATACCCACCTGACCCTTTCCACCACCGCAGCGTTTGCCAGCCTGTGGCTGGTGCCGCGCCTGGGCCGGTTTTATGCGCGTCATCCGAATATCAACGTGCGCCTGGACACCCACTGCGAAGTGGTCGATCTGCATCAGGACGCCAGCGTCGACCTGGTGGTGCGCTACAGCCTGGACAGCTATCCGAACCTGTACGGCCTGTGCCTTTTCGATGAACACTTCGGCGTGTACGGCTCGCCGGAACAAGTGGCCCTGGCCGCGCAGAGGCCGCCCACGCTGATCAGCGTGCGCTGGCATAACGCCAAACTGTACGCCCATGGCTGGGAAGCCTGGTGCGCTCAGGCCGGCGAAACCTGGCTGGCCCGACAACCGTGCGTGCGCGAGTACGACGAGGAGCATTACGCCCTGCAAGCGGCGATAGCCGGGCAAGGACTGGTACTGGCGAGCAACATCCTCGCTTCCGAAAGCGTCGCCAGTGGCCTGTTGGTGGCTTATCGGCCGCAGATCCAGGTCAACGGCGCGGGCTACAGTGCTCTGTGCGTTCCGGGTCGCGAACGCCATGCACCCGTGCGGGCATTCTTCCAGTGGCTGGAAGAAGAGGCTCGGTTGTCCGGTCATGCACTGAAAAATTCAGTAAAACTATTCGAGGATCGCGTCACTCAGACTTAGAGCGATCACGCCAACAGAGCGTGACGTCCTACCGGATCAGCCTCAAGGAGAATGCTATGAGTGACATGCACCTATCCGATGTAACCACCCTGCGCGAACGGGCGCGGCAGAACGTGCAGAACGGCGCGGTGACCGAGGGCTATAGCGCCGATCGACAGGAAGTCATTCGTCTGCTCAACGAAGCGCTGGCCACGGAGCTGGTATGCGTGCTGCGCTACAAGCGCCACTACTTCATGGCCACCGGCCTCAAAGCCAGCGTAGCGGCAAGCGAGTTTCTCGAACACGCCAACCAAGAAGCCGAACACGCCGACCAGCTCGCTGAGCGCATTGTGCAGTTGGGCGGCGAGCCGGAGTTCAACCCAGACCTGTTGACCCATAACTCTCACGCCCAGTACGTGGCGGGGAACACCCTCAAGGAAATGGTCTACGAAGACCTGGTCGCCGAACGGATCGCCATCGACAGCTATCGGGAAATCATCCAGTACATCGGTGAAAAAGACCCGACCACCCGGCGAATCTTCGAAGACATCCTGGCTCAGGAAGAAGAGCATGCCGATGACATGGCCGATTTGTAGTATCGCTATCGCGAGCAGGCTCGCTCCCACATCAGACCGTGTTCTTTCAGACAGAATGCGGATCAATGTGGGAGCGAGCCTGCTCGCGATAAGGCCGGTAGCCTCACCGCAAAGTCCGGCTACCGGGTTGGCTTGACCGTCGCCGGCGCCTTGCCGGCTTTCATCTGTTCCAGCAACGGCGCGCACTGGTTCGGCTCGCCACCGCTGGGCGCAACCAGGGCCAACAACCCGGCCGCCGGCGCGGCAATGACGCCCAGCGCCACCATGCCGGCACCACGCAGCATCAATGGCACAGCCTTGACGCCCGCCGCGGGCTTGGCGAAGGTGCCGCGCACGTACAAGGGCGAGCGCAGGGAAATCAAGCGCCAGCCCTTGGACTCCGGAGTAATGGTCAGGTCCAGTTGTTCGCTGGCCATGTTCGCCGTGCCATCGACGTAAATGATCGCGTTTGCGGTGTCGAACACGAACAGGCGAGTGGTCGCCAGGCCGGTCTTGATATCGAAGTCCGCCGCCGCGCAGTTGATCTTCACTTCCTCGTCGCCAAAGATTTTTCCCACCACATAGTTGCCGACGTTCAGCCCCGCCAATTCCATCAACTCCCGACTGATGGCACCGTCGTTGATGAGCATTTTCAACGTGCCATTGGCGGTGCCCAGCAACGCCGCCACTGAATTGCCACGGCCGGAGATATCGGCATCGCCGTTCAGTTCACCGAAACTGGTTTTCATCGGCGCGAAACCGGGGAACAACTGTTTGAGTTTGAAACCCCGCGCCGTCAGCCTGGCCTTTCCCTCAAGGGGCCGGGTGCGACCGTTGAGGCGGATCTGCGCATCGAGCCGGCCACCGGCCACACCGAAGCGCAGGGGCTCGAGGCTGAGTTGGCCATCGTTGAGCACCAGGTGCGTGTACAGGTCGGTGAACGGTAACTGCTCACTGTGGACGATTCGTTTGCCGGTGAACTCCACGTCGGCATCCATCACGCCCCAGCGCTCAGTACGAAACTCTTCCACGGGCAGGACTTTGTCGGACGGTTGTTTGCTCGCCCCGCCGCGGGCCTTTTGTTGCGCGTTGGAGTCAGCACCGATCAGCGGCGCCAGGTCGCTGAACAACAGCTGATTGGACACCAGCGCACCACTGAGTTTGGGCCGCGGCTGACTGGCCACGTAAGCCAGGTCACCGTGGATATCGCTATCGCCAATCTTGCCGTTGAAGGCCTCATAACGAAACAGTGCCCCGCCCGATTCGTGGAGCTTGGCGATCAGGCGGCCATCGGTGGAATAGGGCGGCGAATCCGGCAGGGTCACGCCGGTCAGCGGGTAAAGATTGGCCAGGCTGTTACCGGCCAGTTTCAAGCGCAGGTCCAGCGCACCCAGATTCATCGGGTCAGTCAGCGTACCGGCCAGTTCGACACGGGTATCGCCAATCTTCGCCTGGGCCTGCAACGGAAAAGGTTGCGACGCATCCTGCAGGGCCAATAGACCACCGACCTTGCCGGAGCCGGCGAGGCTCTGTCCGTGATACTGGCCGTTGACCTTGAAGGCAAACGCATAATCCTGGGGAGATGCGCCTGCGTCGCGGACTTTTTTCGCGGCATTGTCACCGACGATATCGCTGAACGGGATGGGTTTGCCCAACGGGTCGATCAACAGGTCCAGGCGGGTTTTCAGCGTCTGGTCATCAAGGGTCACATGGCCTTTATCAAAGCCGATGGTGCCAATGTCCACGACCCAGCTGGACGGCTCGGCGTCCGGGTCTTTCGGATCGAACTCGAACGTCCAGTTGGCACGCCCATCGGCCAGGCGTTGCAGGTTGGCGTCGGGCTCGGTCAGGTCGATGCGGGGGATTGCCACTCGCCGGGCCAGCAAGGCCAGGGGCGAAATGCGTAATTCGACGCGCTTGAGCGTGACCATTTGTGCGGTTTTTGACCAGTCCGGGTTGCCCAGGCTCAAGTCTTCGGCCACCACATGAGGCCACGGCACCCAGGCCCGCCAGCCGCCCTCCCGCGGCTCACGTTGCCAAACCACCGCCAGGTTGCCATTGATGGCGAACGGGCGATGCAACTCTTCGGAAACCTTGGCGTTGAGCGGCGGCTTTATCCGGTTCCAATCGAAGAACGCGATGACCAGCACCAATACGGCCAGCAGGACAACAAGGCTGGCGAGGGTCCAGGCGAAGATTTTTGAGGTGCGCGTCATGCACAAGGCTCCTGATGACAAATCTGCGTCCGGACGGCGACGCCTTGGAAACACGAACCTGTAATCGGCTCGTTATGAAGAGTAGGACTGACGATGCGGCCAACTGGTTTAACACTTTGGGCGACGGGCGGTACAAAAAATTGAAAAAATCCTGACCAAACCGCCAACTACCTGTTACCGCCCCCGCACTTTTGCGTGGCATGAATGGGTATAAAATACCCACTGCAGTGCAAAATCACACCGCGCAAAGGCCCGTTCTAGAGCCTTTCCACAGAACAATCAATTCCGTTGATTATTACCATTGCCTTTATGAACTTTTATATCGACTTATCGAGAGTAGCATTGGCTCCGTACCCACTTTATCGCCCTCCCAAGGAGCACTGATCATGAAACGCCAATTGCTGATGAGCCTCACCCTTTCAATGCTGGCTTCCACCGCTTTCGCACTGCCAGCCTCCGAACAAGCCACGCCACAGGTCAAGGACAGCCGTTCGGTCTATAGCCAGACCGTTGCTGAAGATGGCTTCGATCAGACCCGTCAAGGTCAGGAACTGGCTGAAGGCGGCTACGAACGCACCCCTCAGGGCCAGGAAGTCGCTGAAGGT
>NZ_JABWQV010000239.1 GCF_014268615.1 Pseudomonas tehranensis
TGTGGGAGCGGGCTTGCTCGCGATGAGGCCGGCTCAGTCTACGCAAACCTATGAATCAGGGCCGCTCCAGCGCGCTCACCAGGTCATGGAACGCTTCACGATTGGAATCGTTCAGCCCCATGAGGATCTTATGGGCTTCGAGCACCTTGATCCGCACTTCCTCTTCCGATTGATCCTGATCGGGTAGATCGTCCAGGCACTCAGGGCATGGCACGGGATCGCCGACGATATTGAATACCTGGTCGAAGCCCATCGATTGCAGCAACCGGGTGATGTCGTTGTGGGTGGTGACCACGGTCGGCAGCAGGCCGACCTTTTGCCGCGACAGGATCGACAGCTTGGCCAGCAGGCCCAGGGTGGTGCTGTCGATGCTGCGGGTTTCGGTCAGGTCGATCACGATGGCGTTGAAGTTCAACGCGGTGAAGATCCGCTCAATAGTCGCATCCAGCGCCGAACAGAGGGTCAGGCGCACTTCACCGACAAACTTCAGGACAAAGGTGCCGTCCTGCTCGGCGAACTGGATTCTACCGGTACTCATCAAAGATTCCTGCTCAACACTAACAGGGCGATATCATCCGGCATCTCCCCTAGCGTGGCTAATCCAAACACTTGACGCAAGCCTTCCAGGCTGCCGCCCGCTGCGCTTACCCGTTCAGGCAAGGCCGCTTCTTTCTCTTTGAGTGTAGGTTCTGACAAAAGGTCCAGAATGCCATCAGACATCAGCGTCAGGCTGAAGGTCGAGGGCAGTTCCAGCACGTGGTCTTCGTAGGTGGCCTCGTTGAACAGACCCACCGGCAAACCGCGCCCTTCCAGGTAACGAACACTGTCTGGCGTATACAACACAGGCAACGGCAGATGACCGCCGATGCTATAGGTCAACAAACCCGTCTCCTCGTCGATGACTCCACCGACCATCGTGACGTGTTTGCCCAGCTTACAACTGATCAGGCCCCGGTTGATATGACCAAGGACTTCTGAAGGCTTGAACTCAGGCAACGTGCCGTTGCGCTTGGATTCGAACAGCAGGCGCGTGGTCATGAACTTCAACAGGACCGTCACGAACGCTGACGACGCGCCATGGCCGGAAACGTCCGCCAGGTAGAACGCCACTCGACGTTCATCGACCCGGAAATAGTCGACGAAATCCCCCGACAGATACAAAGACGGGATGATCTGGTGGGCAAACCGGAAATCGTCGACGGTCCAGGGACTGACCGGCAACATGTTCATCTGCACCTGGCGGCCGGCGTTCTGGTCTTCCTGCAACAGGTTCAGGCTGGCTTCCAGCTCGCGGTTGGCGGTTTCCAGCTTCTCGCGATAACGCTGGTTCTCCACCAACAAGCGCGAACGGTCCAGGGCCCGGCGCACCGAGTGCTCGAGCACGGCCAGGTCTTCCAGGGGCTTGATCAGGTAATCGGCCGCGCCCAGGCGCAACGCCTCGACCGCGTCATTCATCACGCCCGCGCCCGAAACCACGATGACCGGGGTCTGCGAGGAAAGCTCGGTGACCTGGCGAATGAGTTCGAGTCCGCCCATCTGCGGCATGCGCAGGTCGCAGATGACCAGGTCGGGCTTGTCTTGCTCGAATACCTGAAGACCCTGTTGACCGTTGCTGGCCTGCAGGACGCTGAAACCACTGTCTTCCAAGTAGGCTGCGAGGCTGGCTCGCACCACTTCGTCATCATCGATTATCAGCAGCGTGGCACTGGTTTTTGGCATGTGGGCAAACGGCGCCAGAATTAGGTTGGCGTAGCGGGCTGGGCAACTGGGCCTGGCGCTGGCTACTGGATTCGCTTTCTAGCCTCTCTGTCGCACCGCACGCAGGTCCTTGTCCTACACACAGTTACATCAGAGGTGCCCTTCTAAGGCGCAGACGGTACTCCCATCCGCGGGGCGTTTCAAGCTCATGCAGATAGCCGCTCGCCGTCTTGGTTTGTCAAAGTACAGAGAGTTATAAGAACCGGGCGAAGCGTAACTCAATGGAAGGTTGGATCCCTGCTTAAACAGTGCCTCAAAACAAAGAAGGCGGCCCTGAGGCCGCCTTCCTGGGGTTACCGGGCGAAGTTAAAAATCATCTTCGACCTGGCCATCCTTGACCTTGAATTCACGGTTTTGCAGGAAGGCGTTGCGGATAAACACGTACTTGTCGCCACTCACCAATTTTTCGGCGGACAACAGACTGGCGCGGGTATCCACGATGTTGAGGCCGAAGATTGAGTTACGCACCGAGACGTTGTCGATGTAACGATAGGGGGCCGCGTAGTTATCGACGAACTTGGCCGGCGCGTCACGCAGGGTGCTTGGCCCCAGCAATGGCAGCATGACGTACGGGCCACTGCCCACGCCCCAGTAACCCAGGGTCTGGCCGAAATCTTCATCACTGCGTTGCAGACCCATCCGGGTACCCACGTCGAAGAACCCCAACAGGCCGAAGGTGGTGTTGAAGATCAACCGCGCCGTGTCGACCCCTGCAGCAGCCGGCTTGGCCTGCAATACATTGTTGGCCAGATTGCCCACGTCGCCGATGTTGCGGAACATGTTGTGGATGCCGTCTTCGAGAAATTGCGGCGTCACGTACTGATAACCCTGGGCCAGCGGCTTGAGCGCGTAGGTATCAACGGTGTCGTTGAAGGTAAAGATCGGGCGGTTGATGCTTTCCCAAGGATCGTCTTCCGTTGCGGCCTGGGCGGCGAAGGGGACTAGCAGGACGCAGGCAGACACACACAGCTGAGCTAGACAATGGCTCCAGCGCATAGGGAAAACTCCTTGGATTATTCAGGCAAGGGCGCCGAGCCCAGGCGGTAAGGGGGCTAGTATAAAGCGGAACGCTTGGATAGACAGCACTGAAAGAGAAGCTGCTCGTAGGATTTTTCCGCACCCGGCGCCTTCATTTCACTGTCATTGGACTGTCATTGAGACACGTTAGGCTGCGGGATATTTCAAGGACGTTCCCATGCCCCGCGCCGAAACCCTGCCCTTGCCCGCTCCCAGCCTGACCGCCGTACTGTTTGGCTTGAGCGGTTGTCTGGTGGATTTCGGGGCAAGGGCGCGACAGTCAGGAGCAGTGCCAACCGAGCATTCGCAGCCAACCCCCGGCGCCCTCGAAAGCCTGCGCCTTCTGCAGCTTCAGGAGATTCCCTGCGCCTGGCTCGACGAACTGCCCCCCGCCGTCAGTCATAGCCTGGCAGCTTCGTTACCGGCGTGGATCAAATCGCCGCAACTTCCAGCAACAAATTATCCGTGGCCGGCCCCGCATGCCTGCTGGCAGGCCTTGATGGCGTTGAACGTCCAGCAATTGGACGGTTGCGTGCTGGTCAGCGGCGAGCCTCGCTTGTTGCAGTCGGGGCTCAATGCCGGCTTGTGGACCATCGGGCTGGCGTCCTGCGGCTCGCTGTGTGGCCTGGCGCCGAACGAATGGCAGATCCTGAGCCAACAGGAACGCGAGACCAAGCGCGCCAGGGCCACCGTGCAGTTGTTCGGTCTGGGGGTGCATTCGGTGATCGATCACCTGGGTGAACTCGACACCTGCCTGGCGGATATCAGCCTGCGTCGGCTCAAAGGTGAAAAGCCCTGACCGAGATCATGCAGGGTGCACGAGGGTGGATTACTCTTAAGGCAAGCCACGGACTTTTGACGCACCGTCGCGGTCCATGGCTGTGCCTATCAATAAAGGGAGTACGCCAATGCCTGCCCGCGAATTGCAGAAACAACTTGATGAACTGCGCGAGCAATTGGAACAGAACCCGCCGCTTTCGGGGCCTGAACGCGAGAATCTGCATCAACTGATGATTCAGCTCGAAGCCGAGATCGAACTGGATAACAAGCTGCAGAACAATGACCTGGTCGATGGCGTGAACCTGGCCGTCGAACGCTTCGAACTGGATCACCCCGCCATTGCCGGGACTTTGCGCAACATCGTGCAAGCCTTGGGCAATATGGGAATCTGAACCCGCCGGATGCAAAAAAGCCCCGCTATCAACAGCGGGGCTTTTCAGTTTCAACGATATGAAATCCACTCTCCTGTGGGAGCGAGCCTGCTCGCGAAAGCGATGGTACATCCAACACAGATGTCGACTGACACACCGCATTCGCGAGCAAGCCCGCTCCCACATCAGATCTTCATTGCCGGACCAGGCGATGGTTCGGCAGCTGTACCTCTTCGGTACTGCGATACGGGTTGATGTCCAGCCCACCGCGCCGCACATAGCGCGCATACACCGTCAATTTTTCCGGTTTGAGCAATCGCTGCAGGTCGAGAAAGATCCGTTCCACGCACTGCTCGTGGAAATCCGAATGCTGGCGGAAGCTGACGATGTAGGCCAACAGGCTGGCAGGGTCCAGCGCCGCACCGCGATATTGCACCGCCACGCTGCCCCAGTCTGGCTGGCTGGTGACCGGGCAATTGGATTTGAGCAGATGACTGTGCAGACTTTCCTCCACGATGCGCGACTCGTCGCAGCGCAGCAGCTCCGGGCGCGGATGCGCGTAGGAGTCGACGCTGATGTCCAGGTCATCGATGCATACGCCGGGCAGCGCCACGACACCTTCACTCTCCACCTCTTTCAGGCTGCGGATGCGCACGCCCACCGGTTTACCGGCGGCCGCCGACAGGTCCTGGCGCAGGGTCGCTTCCAGGCTCGCGGTATCAGCGAAGGGCGTCTGGTTCAGCGAGTTGAGGTACAGCTTGAAAGATTTGGATTCGATGATGTTCGGTGAATCCGCCGCGATTGCGAACTCGCCAATGGCCACCACCGGTTTGCCGGACGGCAGCAGCCACGACAGCTCGAAACAGTTCCAGAAATCCACACCCTTGTATGGCAGGGTCTCGGCCGTCAGGCCCAGTTCCGCCCACTTCGCGGTGCGCGGGATCGGAAACAGCAGTGACGGCGTGTACGTGGCGATGTATTCGCTGGATTTGCCCAGCGGCGAATGTTCGGCTGCGGGATGCATGACGGAAACCTGACTGAAGAATCAGCCGATTCTATCAGCCTTTGCCCCAGCCTTTGAGTGCTTACTGACTGACTGTCAGATTGCCTTTCATACCGGCCTGGTAATGGCCGGGCACATTACAGGCGAATTCCAGGCGCATGGCTTTGTTGAAGGTCCAGGTCAACTCGGCGGTTTTGCCCGGTTCCACCAACACGCTGTTGGGGTCTTCGTGGCGCATACCGGCCTGGCCGTGTCCCATTGAGCCATGGTTCATCCCTGGTTTCATTGCGGTCGGGGTCAACTGCCCGTTCTGTTGCATCTTGAGCATTTGCTGCTGATGTTCGGCGTGCATCGCGGTATTGCCCAGGTTGAACTCATGCAACAACTGACCGTTATTGATCAGTACAAACCGAACGGTCTCCCCAGCCTTGATATCAAGCGCACCGGGATCGAACGTCATGTCCCCCATCACCACATCGATGCTGCGAGTGGCCTTGGCCGCCGATGCAGGCTGGCCGAAATCAAAATGGCCCGGTGACGCCCACGTGGGCGTACTGAGCACCAGTGCAAAGGCGGCCAGGATCAAGCGGTTTGCCATTAACATGTCCATACTCCTGTGGGATTGAGCTTGGGGGAACTCTATCCCTGTACACCTGCCAATCGGCTGACGGCTCGATTACAACTTTGTCAGGTAGCGCCACGGCCCCGCCCGACGCGGTATAACGCCCTCGTTCCAACAACGCCTTGAGCTGCCCATGAAACTGCTGATCGTCGAAGACCAAACCAAAACCGGCCAATACCTGCGCCAGGGCCTGACCGAAGCGGGGTTCAACGCCGATCTGGTGGCCGATGGCATTACTGGTCAGCAACTGGCCTTGAGCGGCGAATATGCCTTGCTGATCCTCGATGTGATGCTACCCGGCCGCGATGGCTGGCAGATTCTGCAGGCCGTGCGCGGGGCCGGCCTGGATACACCGGTGCTGTTTCTCACGGCGCGGGATGCGGTTCAGGATCGCGTGCATGGCCTGGAGTTGGGCGCCGACGATTACCTGGTCAAACCCTTTGCCTTTTCCGAACTACTGGCACGAGTCCGCAGCCTGTTGCGCCGGGGTAGCTCGGCACCCCAGGAAACCAGCCTGCGACTGGCAGACCTGCGCCTGGACCTGATCCGCCGCCGCGTCGAACGTAGCGGCCGGCGCATCGACCTGACGGCCAAGGAGTTCGCGTTGCTGGAGCTGCTCCTGCGTCGCCAGGGCGAGGTCCTACCCAAATCCCTGATCGCTTCCCAGGTCTGGGATATGAATTTCGACAGCGACACCAACGTCATCGAAGTCGCGATACGGCGCCTGCGAATCAAGATCGACGATGACTTCCCCAGCAAGCTGATCCACACCGTGCGGGGCATGGGGTATGTGCTTGAAGAGCGCAGCCTGTGAGGGGGCGTTGGTCGCTGAGCAGCCGGCTGGCGCTGCTGTTCGCCGCCTGCACCGCCGTGGTGTCCCTATTTGCCGGCGTGCTGTTCAGCCGTGGCAGCGAGGCGCACTTCATCGAGCTGGATCAGCAACTGCTCGAAGGCAAACTGATCGGCCTGCGTCGCGCCCTGCAAGGGCTTGATGCCGAGCAAACCCAAAGCCGTCTGGCAGATGAGCTCAGTCGCCAGGCCGACCTGGCCTTGCGCATCAAGGATCGCGATGGTGTGCGCTGGTACGACAGTTCGCTGCGGATTCCGGCGCAATTGCCGGAGCGTCCCGGCCTGTCCACCCTCAGCGATGCCGACACTGACTACCGGGTATTGAACGCGCCGTTGTACCCCGAGCGCGCGGACTCGCCGCAACTGACGCTGCTGCTGGACATCACCCACCACCAGCACTTCCTGCAACGCATGCAACGCCTGATCTGGCTGACAGTCGGCCTCTCGGCCCTGGCTACCGCCCTGCTCGGCGCCTGGGCCGCCCGGCGCGGCTTGCGCCCGTTGCGGCGCATGGGGACCATCGCCGGCAGCGTCTCGGCCCGTTCGCTCAATGCCCGACTGCCGGAAGAACACATGCCCGCCGAACTGGCGGAACTGGCCCACAGCATCAATGACATGCTCCGACGTCTCGATGATGCGTTTCAGCGGCTCTCGGCGTTCTCTGCCGACATCGCTCATGAATTGCGCACCCCGTTATCGAACCTGTTGACCCACACCCAGGTGACCCTCACCCGCGAACGCTCGCTGGAAGACTATCGCGAAGCGTTGCACAGCAACCTTGAAGAGCTGCAATGGATGGCGCAATTGGTCAACGACATGCTCTACCTGGCCAAGGCTGACCACGGCTTGCTGGCACCCTGCCGTGAACCGCTGGAGCTGGCTCAGGAAGTGGATCTGCTGCTGGAGTTTTTCGCCCCGCTGGCCGAAGACGCCCACGTGCGCTTGAGCCGTGAAGGCAACGGCAGCATCGAGGGCGACCGCAGCATGTTGCGCCGAGCCCTTTCCAACTTGCTGGACAATGCTTTGCGCTTCACGCCTAACGGTGGCGAAGTACGGGTACATATTGTCGAGGATGTTGGGCAGGTTCAGGTGAACGTGGAGAACAGCGGTGACGGGATTTCAGCGGATTTGCTGCCGCGTTTGTTCGACCGCTTCTATCGCGCCGACCCGGCCCGCCAGGAAGGCAGCAGTGAACACGCGGGGTTGGGACTGGCCATCACCCGCTCCATCGTCCGCGCCCATGGCGGGCAGATCCGCTGCGAATCGGCCGATGGCTGGACGCGGTTTTTGATTGAGTTGCCGAAGGGGGATTAAGCCCGACGCTCCCTGTGGCGAGGGGATTTATCCCCGCTG
>NZ_JABWQV010000024.1 GCF_014268615.1 Pseudomonas tehranensis
CGCGAGCAAGCCCGCTCCCACAGTGGATCTGCGGTGAACTCGGGGCTTGCGATCAGCGCTTGCCATCCAGCGGGTCGATATCGGCCATTTCCGCTTCATCCAGCCCGTCGCCCCCGCCAATATCATCTTCATCCACAACGCTGAGGTCCCAGTCGGCCTGCCCATCGTCACCGGCCTCATGGGCGTCCCGGGCACCGTCTTCGCGGATCAGTGTTTCCGGGCTCATGTCGTCGTCGGTGGATTCGTGATCATCCGTCGAGGCCCCTGTCAGCCCGGCTTCACGCACGCGTTCACGAGGCATCAACTGCTCGCGTTCGTTTTCCGGCAGTTCGTCACCGATTTTCGCGCTGGGCTCTTGTTCGTCGAATTCCAGTTCATGCATCGAGCCCATGCGGTCTTCGTTATCGTCGATGGGTTCCGGTTGAACCGCGTCGAAAGGACGTCGTGAATCATTCATGGCAATTCCTCATACTGTGGGGCTTACTGGGTGGACCCACAGCCGTGGCGAGAATTCCAACGGCATTCTGGACGTGACCTCGACAGGCGGTCGTCTGTCAAAGTTGCGCACTATTCTCGAGGGCTAGATAGCATGAACGAATTACAAGATCTGATTGATAACAACGCACGCTGGGCCGATGCGATCAAGCAGGAAGATCCTGACTTCTTTTCCAAGCTGGCCCGTCAGCAAACCCCTGAGTATCTGTGGATCGGCTGTTCCGATGCGCGGGTGCCGGCCAACGAGATCGTCGGCATGCTGCCCGGCGATCTGTTCGTGCACCGTAACGTGGCCAACGTGGTGCTGCACACCGACCTCAACTGCCTGTCGGTGATCCAGTACGCGGTGGACGTGCTCAAGGTCAAACATATCCTGGTCACCGGGCATTACGGCTGTGGCGGCGTGCGTGCCTCGATGCAGGATCGTCAACTGGGTCTGATCGACGGTTGGCTGCGTTCGATTCGCGACCTCTACTACGAGCACCGCGAAACGTTGGCCCAATTGCCGACCGAAGAAGAGCGCGTGGATCGCTTGTGCGAGCTCAACGTGATCCAGCAGGTGGCCAACGTCGGCCATACCAGCATCGTGCAGAACGCTTGGCATCGCGGGCAGAAACTGTCGATCCACGGCTGTATCTACGGGATCAAGGACGGCCGCTGGAAAAGCCTGGATACGACGATCAGCGGTTTCGAGCAGTTGCCGCCGCAGTATCGGTTGCGTCCGGTCGACGCGCCCTGATTCGGTTCATTCAGTCGCGATGACAGCGGCGACGCCAGTGCCGCAGAAATTTCATCCCTCGCTCGTTGGGCGGTTCGTCATAGCCTGTGATCCAGCCATGACAGTTGGACGAACCGCACCGGCAGGCGAACTGTCGATACAATTTCTGTTCGGTACTGGCGTAATCCATCGTCAGGCAGTCACCTTCCTCGATGGTGGTCAGCGCCCATAACCACAGTTCGCTCATGTCCAGGAACACATTCGGGCTGCAGGAGTGCTGCAGCAATCCGGCGAAGCGCGGGTCATACATGTGGATGTCCGGCAGGATCTGCAGTGTATGCAGGCGTCGTCGGCTCACGATCAGCCCCGATACCCTGCACATCCTTTCCAACGGCGCAAACCGCCTGCGGGCGACGATGCCATTGCCGCGGCCGTTAGTCGTCTGGCGCACTTCGAAATCGCGCCTGGATGGATAACCCATGCGCGTGCTGAGTTGTTTCTCGGGATAGATGCCGTCCCGGTTCGCTGAGAAAGCGTTGTCTGCAAGGAAGGTGGTCATGACGGTCCCTGTCGCGTAGGACGCTCGGCCTTCTGGCGCTGGCGATCCTGCCAGCGGTCGTTGAAACCTGCTTAGCTTCGCGCAACCTTGAAACGACATCTACTGTCGACTCTGACAGGAGCCAAAGGCGCTTTCCCGCGTGAGCGCAGGCTTACGCAGGAAAGCCCTTTGGGGATTTACACCGCGTCAGGCAGCGCTGGCATGGGGACTTTCAATTGTGGAAGTTGTGATTTGATCGCCGGCTCCGCGCATTTTTTCGCTGCTTCGTCCGCAGACAACTTGCGGATCGAGGTATAGAACAGCTCACAGGTTTCTTCTTTTTGCGTGACCTGCCACGTTTGTGTGCATTGGTTCAATTGCGCCGTCGGATCGGTGCCCGGTTTGCTGCCCATGCCGGCTTGCCAGCATGCAGCGCTCAGGTCCTGGCCCATGACCTTCAAACCGGCCGCATCCGCCTTGGCCTGGTCACCGTCGTAGCTGTCAGGATCGGCGGCGTACCAGATGTAGCTCGGGTGGTTGGAACCCAGGACCGGAACCTTGACGCCCGCAGACGGAGTAATGGTCGCCAGGCCCAGCACGTTCACGGTCTGGCCGTACTGTGTCTTGATCCAGTTCCGCACGGGAGCGCCGAAGGCCACCATCGGCAGCGTTTCTCCGCTGGTGTTTTGGCTGACCTCCTTGACCATGGTGGTCTGGTAATCGTTGAAATAGTCGTAGACCCCGCCCAGCGCCTGACCGGCATCGGATGGGGCGGCGATGGGCGCGATGTCGATGATGGTCTGGTAGGCCGGGGTCTGTTCGGCGGCGATGCCGTTGGCGGTCAATAGCGTGGCCCAGCGATCGGTGGTGGCCGATTCCAGGTAGTCCTGCGCCTGGGTCAGGGAGTAATCCGGCGGGAAGTGCAGCAACTCGATGCTCTTGCGGTTCTCCAGAGCCATGCCCAGTGGCAGGAACAGGTACCAGTCGTAGGCCCATTTGTTATCGCTGTTGAGTTTGCTGGCCCCGTTGTATGCCAGGTCACCGGCGTCGAGCAGCGCAGCCAGTGGTTGACCGTAACCCTTCGGCACCCCGCTGATGCTGGCATAGACTTTATCGTTATCGCGTTTGACGCTGACCTTGGCCTTGCTATAGCCATCGCGTTGCACACTTTGGCTTAGGTAATGCTCGACAGTCTGCTCCAGCGTCCAGTCGCGAAAGCAAATGACGTTGCAGTTATTGGGATAAGCGAAGAGACGGGTGACGCGTTCGGTACTGCCAAGGTATACGTCGATGTCGGCGGCGTGGGCGGCGGTACTGAAGGCCAGGGTGGCAAAAGAAAGTACGGCGAGTTTGGACATGCTCAGATCCTTTTCAGCGTGTGGACCCCTCGAACAGGGTGTAGCCATACTGAAACAGACCGGAGCGAAGAAAAAGTGGGCCGACGAAAATATCGGCCCTTTTTTATGGCTTTATGGCATCACTGGCGGCAGATAAGACAATGTCGTCCCCAGCGCCCACAGCAGCACCAGCACCAATGGCGTGTGAACCAGTAATTGCACGAAGGAGAAACCGATCAGGTCCCGGGCCTTGAGCCCCAACACGCCCAGCAGCGGCAGCATGTAGAACGGATTGATCAGGTTTGGCAGCGCTTCGGCGGCGTTATAGATTTGTACCGCCCACCCCAGGTGATAGTTCAGATCATTGGCCACCTGCATGACATAGGGGGCTTCGATGATCCATTTGCCGCCTCCCGATGGAATGAAAAAGCCCAGCACCGCCGAGTAGGCGCCCATCAACACGGCGTAGGTATCGTGGGACGCGATCTGTACGAAAAAGGTGGATATGTGATGGGCAAGTGTCTGGGCGTCGCTACCCTTGACCGTGGTCAGCAGCGCGGCAATCGAGCCATACAGCGGGAACTGGATCAGTACGCCGGTGGTGGTCGGCACCGCGCGCGCCACGGCATCGAGAAAGCTGCGCGGCCGCCAATGCAGCAGCGCGCCAAGCATCAGGAACAGGAAATTGTAAGTGTTAAGCCCGGAGATGGCGCTTATCGCAGGTTTGGTCGAGAACTCGTGGAACAACCAGCCGGCGGCCAGCAGCGCCAGGGCAATGGTCAGCAGCGGGCTATGTTCCAGCCACTCTCCCGGGCGGGTGCGAGGCTGCAACGCCGGCATGCTGAAGCTAGGGTCTATCCCGCAGGCGGCGGCGTCACGGGCACTGTTCGGGCCGGGAGCGGTGGCATAGGCCACGATCAGCGAGATCACGATCAACGCCAGCAACATCACTCCGGATTGCCAGAGAAAAATGGTCTGGGTGAACGGAATGACCCCAGTAATCGACAGGATCGACGGTGGCAGGCTGGCCGGGTTGGCCTGCAATTGCGCCGCCGACGAAGACAAACCCAGTGCCCAAACCGCGCCCAGGCCCAGGTAAGCGGCGGCGCCGGCGGCGCGATAGTCCATTTTCAGATCCGTGCGACGGGCCAGGGCACGTACCAATAAACCGCCAAATACCAGGGAAAGACCCCAGTTGAGCAGCGACGCGACCATGGAGATCAGCGCGACCCAGGCCACCGCAGAGCGGCCATTCTTCGGGATGCGGGCCAGGCGATCGATCAGTTTGACAGCGGGCGGCGAGCTGGCGACCACGTAACCGCCGATCACCACGAAGGCCATTTGCATGGTGAACGGTATCAGGCTCCAGAAGCCATCGCCGAACGCCATGGCAGCGGCCGTAGGTTTGGCGCCGATGAACAGTGTCGCCACCGCTACTACCAGTACCGCCAGTGCGGCAAACACCCAGGAGTCAGGGAACCAGCGCTCGGCAAAACTGGAACAGCGCAGGGCAAAACGGGCGGAACGGCTGTCTTGTATGTCGGTGGTCACGGCAATTACCTCGGTTTTTATGGTTATAGGTATTGGGTGCGGAATGGTATTGGCGGTCAGCCGCCAACACTGGAACACTCCAGTGACCATGGAGGTTAATCCGGGTTCGCGAGCGCGCAGGATTATTTTCAGAAGCGGCCTGTGGCGCTCTTCAGAAAAAAATCGGCGAGCCGATGGCATGAGAACAGGCCACCTAACTCTCCTGCTCCCGGAGCATGCCATGTTCAATAAGCGCTTGAAGCAGGAGCTTTCGGCTCTTCGCCAGGAACTGTCCAGCCTTATGCAGGTGAAGGAGAGTTTGGACCGTGAGATGCTGGCCCTCACTCTGGATGCCGAAGGGCGGGTGCAAACGGTCAATCAGAATTTCCTCGACGAAATGCACTACAAGACCCAGGACCTCATCGGCCGGTCTGTCGAAGAGCTGGTGCCGGCTTACCTGAAGTCCAATGAGTTCCAGTTGCGTTTCAAGACGGCGCTGACTCGAGGCGAGCATTTCTCCGGCGCCGTACGGCTGCTCCGGGGCAACGGTAAGGAAGCCTGGTTGCGTTCGATCCTCCAACCGGTACGGGCGACTGATGGGCGAATCCGCTATTTCTCGATGTATTCCAGCGACCTGACTCGTACCATCGAGGCGTCGCGCGAGCATGAAAACCTCATTGGTGCGCTGGTGCGTTCCACGGCGGTGATCGAATTCGACCTGGGCGGTCATGTCCTGACAGCCAATGATCGTTTCCTCAATGCCATGGGTTACAGCCTGGCGCAGATCAAGGGCAAGCATCACCGCATGTTTTGCGAACCGGAGGAGTACAACAGCGCCACCTACCAGCAGTTCTGGCAGCGTCTCAATTGCGGCGAGTTCGTGGCCGGTCGCTTCAAACGCCTGGACAGCAACGGTCGTGAGGTCTGGCTGGAAGCCTCCTATAACCCGGTGCTCGACTCCAACGAACGACTGTACAAAGTGGTCAAGTTCGCCACGGACATCACCGATCAGGTCAACCAGGAAAAGGCCGTCGCCGAGGCGGCCAGCATTGCCTACAGCACCTCGTTGCAAACCGACAGCAGCGCCCAGCGCGGCACCACCGTGGTGACCCAGGCCGTGGATGTGATGCGCGACCTGGCCCGGCACATGCAATCCGCCGGCGAAGGCATCGAGGCCCTGAATGAGCAATCGCTGGTGATCGGCACCATCGTCAAGACCATCAGCGGTATTGCCGAACAGACCAACCTGCTGGCGCTCAATGCGGCCATCGAAGCCGCCCGGGCTGGTGAGCAGGGCCGGGGCTTCGCGGTGGTGGCTGATGAAGTGCGGCAACTGGCGTCGCGTACCAGTCAGGCCACTGATGAGATCGTCGGCGTGGTTCGCCAGAACCAGGACATGGCCCGCAACGCCGTGGCACTGATGACCGACGGCCAGCACCAGGCCGAACAGGGCCTGGCCCTGGCAGCGGAGGCGGGGACGGTGATCGTCGAGATTCAGGATGGGGCGAAGAAGGTGGTCGATGCCGTGAGCCTGTTTGCCAATCAGTTGTCGACTTGAGTTCGATATTATCGTTTTTTACATATTAATTATTGTTTGGCGATAATTTAGACGCTATGGTTTGCGCTTCCTTTGTTCTGTGGAGCCTCCTATGTCTTCGAATCGTCTCGCCCTGTACAGCCAGCGCATGGCTGTCATCACACTTCTCTTCATTATCACGATGATGGTCCTCAACGCCGGGGTCTGGCTGTTTCCTGACGTTGCTTCAGAATACGGTCTGGGCTTTGCCCTGACCGAGCGACAGCTGTCGAGCTTGTCAGCAGAGGCTATGCGCTTGACTGGCTGGCAATGCCTTGGCGCAATGCTGTTGTCGAGCATACCGCTGCTGGCACTGGCGTTCGGGCTGGGCCATTTGCGGCAGTTGTTCCAGCGATATGCCCAAGGTGAGTACTTTTCCAGCGACGCAGCCGTTTGCCTGGGGAAGGTAGGTCGCGCTGTGGCGCTGTGGGTGCTGCTGGATTTCCTGTGTGAGCCGTTTCTCAGCCTGCTGGTGACGATCAACGCACCGGTCGGTCAGCGTTTGCTTACCTTCAGTGTTACCGCCCCGTCGTTTGTCGCGTTGTTTCTTGCAGCCTGCATTGCAATCATTGCCCGGATATTGTCCCGGGCCAGTGAAGTCGATTCAGAAAACCGAACTTTCGTTTGAGAACCCTATGCCGATCGTTATTCAACTTGATGTGATGTTGGCGACGCGCAAGGTTAAATCCAAGGACCTTGCCGCCGCGATAGGCATTACTGAAGCCAACCTTTCCTTATTGAAGCAAGGAAAGGTCAAGGGTATTCGCCTGGCTACCCTCGAAGCCATTTGCAGCCATCTGCAATGTCAGCCTGCCGATCTGCTGATTTACCAACCGCAGAGCGACGCCCCCAAGGCCTGACTCCTGGGGGAGCGAGCCTGCTCGCGATGGCCGGCGACGCGACTTCGCAGACCGTCCGGATAGCCGCGACGCTCAATCCCCCAGGGCCTGACCCTCACGCCGCGGGTCCGCCCCACCGGCCAGTGAGGTTTTGCCCTGGGCATCGCGGACTCGGACAATCGCCTGGGTCCCACTGGTCATGTCGATTTCGCTCACGGCATGGCCTTTGTTTTTCAACGCCTGGATCAGCGTCGGGCTGAACTGACCTTGTTCCAGTTCGGTGGGGCCGTTGCGGCTGCCGAAGTTGGGAAGATTGATGGCGGTTTGCGCGTCCAAGTCCCAGTCCAGCAGGCCGATCACTGACTTGGCGACATATTCGATGATTTGGGAGCCGCCCGGTGAGCCGACAGCGGCCAGCAGTTCACCGCTCTGGCGATCGAAGATCAGGGTCGGCGCCATGGACGAGCGGGGGCGTTTGCCGGGTTCGACGCGGTTGGCGACCTTTTGCCCATTTTCTTCGGGTATGAACGAGAAGTCGGTCATCTGGTTGTTGAGCATGAAGCCCCGGACCATCAGGTGTGAGCCGAACGCTGACTCCACCGTGGTGGTCATCGACACGGCGCCACCCTGGTCATCCACTGCCACCACTTGCGAGGTGGAGATGCGCAGGGGCGAACGGTCCGGGGCGTAGGCCACCTGGACGCCCGGCGGTGTGCCGGGTTTGGCGATGCCCATGCTGCGTGGGCCGATCAGGCTCGCGCGGCTGGCCAGATAACCGGGATCGATTAGCCCTTTGACCGGCACGGGGACGAAGTCCGAGTCAGCGACATACAGCGCACGGTCGGCGTAGGTCAGGCGTTCGGCTTCGGCGATCAGATGCACTGCTTCGGGCGTCGGTTCAATGCCGGCGGGTTTCTCGGTCTTGACGGGTTTCATGGGGGCTAGGGCGGTGCGGCTGTCGCGCTGCTCCAATGCCTGCAAGGTTCCGAGGATCTGCGCCACGGCGATCCCGCCCGAAGACGGGGGCGCCATGCCACAGACTTGCCAGCGCTTGTAGTCAGTGCAAAGCGGCGCACGTTCCCGGGCGGCGTAGCCCTGAAGATCATTCAATGACAGGCTGCCGGGGTTGGCATGCTCCTGCACCTTGGCGACGATTTCTTCGGCAATCGGCCCTTTGTACAAGGCGTCGGGGCCTTCGCGGGCGATGCGCTTGAGCACGTCGGCCAAAGCGGGATTTTTCAGCCGCGTACCGACCGCTTTCGGGCTGCCATCGGCGTTCAGGAAATAGGCGGCCATGTCCAGCGACCCCGGCAAGGATGCGTCGGCCGCAATCATCGAGTGCAATCTGGGCGAGATCGCAAAACCCTGTTCGGCCAACGCGATGGCCGGTTCGAACAGCGTGTCCCATTCAAGTCGGCCATGTTTGCGATGGGCCAGTTCCAGCGCGCGCAACACGCCTGGTGTACCCACGGAACGGCCGCCTATCTGCGCGTCGGTAAACGGCATGGGTTTGCCATCTGCTTGCAGGAAAAGTCTCTCGGTGGCGCCGGCCGGTGCCGTTTCGCGACCGTCGTAAGTGCGTACGGCCTTGCCGTCCCACAACACAATGAATGCACCGCCACCGATTCCGGAGGACTGCGGTTCCACCAGGGTCAGCACCGCCTGCATGGCAATCGCCGCGTCGATGGCCGAACCGCCGCGCCGCAACATCTGCCGTCCGGCTTCGGCTGCCAGCGGGTTGGCCGCCGCGGCCATGTGCTTGTCGGCGTGGCGGGTCTGCAAGTCTGTGCGGTAGCCGGAGGCGATCTCCGGTGCAATGGGCAATGCTGGGGTTGTGGAGGAGGGCGGGGCTTTACAGGCAACCAGGGCCAGGGCGACAGCCAGCAGCGAAACGGCTGACAGGCGATGAAGATTGGGTTTCAGATCTGCAAGCATGTGTCGCTCCATCCGTGGGCCAGGGGATAGGGAACGACTGTAGCGATGGGAGGCGTCTGGCGCAAATCAGCGCGGACTTGAGAGAAGGCTTTTATCGAGGCATAAAAAAACGGCTTATCTTTCGATAAGCCGTTTTTAGTACTTGGTGGCTACACAGGGACTTGAACCCCGGACCCCAGCATTATGAATGCTATGCTCTAACCAACTGAGCTATGTAGCCAAGTGGCGCGCATTATTCGCCGGTAACGAAGATGTGTCAAGCGTAAATCTGAAATATTTCTCAGCGCTTTCAACCGCTTATCCATCCTCGCTGCAAATACCCGTCAACCGAGTTGAAATCTCCCTGTGTTGGCGCTCAGGGCCTGGCTGCCCTGGCTCAACGTATCCGCTGCGAGGTTCACGGCTCGTGCCCCTTCAAGCAATCGCATGGCCGCCTGGTCGACCTGCTGGATATTGCCGCTGACCTCGTCGGCGGTGCTGGCTTGTTCGTCCACCGCGGTGGCGATTTGTGCCAGGGTGTCGGTGACGCTCTGCACGGCGCTGGCAATTTCTCCCAGTCGCTCGCCAAGGCCGGTGACGGCTTGCGCGTCGGTCTGGGCCTGGCCGCACGCGGCTTCCATCAGGCTGACCGCTTCGTTGACCGTAGCGCGCAGGCTGTCGACGGTGCCAGCAATCTGTTGGGTGGAGGACTGGGTGCGTTGCGACAGGCTGCGTACCTCATCGGCCACCACCGCGAAACCACGGCCTTGTTCCCCAGCGCGAGCGGCTTCGATGGCCGCATTGAGGGCCAGCAGGTTGGTCTGCTCGGCCACGCCACGGATGGTGTCGACCACCATCTGGATCTGTTGTCCCTGTTCGCTGACCCGGCCCAATGCGGCGGCGGTTTCGTTGAGGCGCTGGTTGAGTTGCTGGATGCTCGCCGTGGTGCGTTGACTGTCGCGGCTGCTGTCGGCGGCGATACGCCGGGTCTGCTGGGCGCTGTCAGAGGCCTGCTCACAGCTTCTCGCGACCCCTTGCGAGGTGGCGGCCAGTTGCGTAGCGGCGGCCGCGATCTGGCTGATTTGCATCTGTTGGGCTTCGACTTCCCCCAGGGCGCCGCTGGAGTGAGTGTTGAGGGTGCGCACGGCATTGCTCAACTGCAACGTTTCGTGGTCCACACCCAACAGGCTGTTGCGCAACTGCACCACCGCGACATTGAGAGCGGTACTGATGGCCGCCAGTTCGTCGCGTCCTTGCACGGGTACTTGCAGGCTGAGGTTGCCGTCACGCAGGGCTTCGGCCAGTAATGTGATACCACTGGCGCTGCGGCGGATGGACGCTTGCAGGCAGACGAAGAGGTAAAGCGCGGCCAGTAGCAGACAACCCAGCACCACGGCCACCAGGGTGAACTGGCGGATGGCTGAGGAGTGGTAGTGGTCCAGTCGCGCATCCAGTGCCATCAGAGACTGCTGGCGCAATGTCGCCAAGTCCGCCAGGAGCGCATCCATGTGTTTCTCGAATTCTTCCGGCTTGAGGCTGATGGAGCCGGCGAAGACCCCTTCATCCAAGACTTTCAGGCCGGAATCCAGATGCTTGAGGCTGTCCTGGAATTGCCCGGCCCAGGTTTGCAGTTCGCTGGGCAGGCGGGCTTGCAGCACCCCGCCGGTTTTGACCAGTTGATCCCGGGCATCGCCGATCCGGCTGCGCAGGTCGCGCAATTGCAGGCGGCTTTGCAGGGTGAATTGACCCGACACAACAGAGGCCTGGCCAACGCTGGCCAAGCGACCGACCCGTTCGATCAGGTCCGGTGTCTGCTGGGTCGAGATCTGGATCAGCAGGTAGGTTTCCAGCCAGGAGGCGAGGGTCAGGCGATTGTCCATGACGATCTGTTCGCGCAAGGCTTGCAAGGCACTCAAGGCCGCGGTGAAGCGGTCATAGCCGTCCGGCCACCAACCGACGGTGCCGAGGCTTTTCGAATCAAGACCATTGAGACTGGTTTGCAGCGTTTGGAAGCGGGCGAGGGTGTCGGCTCCGGCACCTTCGGTTTGCAAGGTGCTACCCAGGTCATTGGCGGCCTGGTTGAGGGCCGGCTGCACGGCATCGAAAGCCGCCATCGCGGCAAGCGTCGCCGGTGTTGCCTGGCGATTGGTTTCCGTGGCTCGCCAACGGGCCGCGCGGTTGCGCTGGGCGGCGAGCAGGTTGTCCAGGTTATCCAGGGCCAGCAACTGGCGAACCCCGGCACGTTCTTCGGAAATCAGGCTGAGTTTGTCGCGATAGTCCTGGCCGATGATCCACAGGCTGCCCATCAGTGGCAGGATGAAAAGCAGGAACAGCAACTGAAATTTGCGGGCAAAGCCGAACCGCCCCAGCAATCTGATTCCCGGTGATAGAAAAGCCTGCATGCCCATACTCCCCTGAACACCCTTGCACTATTTTTGTGCGTTTCGACACAGTGCCGAAACGGGTGCCCCTTTAAAAGGCCTCGAAAGTTTGTCCAGGCCCGCTCTGTAGGCTGGCTCTGTAGCGAAACTTCCCATTCTCGGTCCCCTTTGTGAGGGGCCGCGTTGTAGACCGTTAACAAGGCAAGATTCAGACCATGGCTTTGCGCTATTACCGGGCTCGCTGACAATATTTCAAGTCGATAGCAAGCTAAGGGGATAGCCTTGCTGCACCGAAAAATGGCACATTGATGAACCCGCTTCCCGTGCAAACCCCGTATGGAAACTCCCATGGCTATCAGCGATACCCAGGTCGATACCGCGTCTATCCCTGCCACACCCCAAAGCAGTCCGTTGGTCATGCGCATCATCGGTGCCGTGGCGTTGGCGCATTTGATCAACGACCTGATCCAGGCGGTACTGCCGTCTATTTACCCGATGCTCAAGGCCAGTTATGGGCTGACCTTCACCCAGGTTGGCTTGATTACGCTGACCTTCCAGTTGACGGCATCTCTGCTGCAGCCCTGGGTGGGTTATCACACGGACCGACACCCCAAGCCCTGGCTGTTGCCGGCCGGTACGGTATGCACGCTGATCGGGATCGTGATGATGTCGATGGTTGGCAGTTTTGCCATGATTCTGCTGGCCGCCGGTCTGATCGGTATTGGCTCCTCGACCTTTCACCCTGAAGCTTCGCGAGTCGCACGCTTGGCGTCGGGCGGGCGTTATGGGTTGGCGCAGTCGACGTTCCAGGTCGGCGGTAACGCCGGCTCTGCTTTCGGCCCGTTGCTGGCGGCGGCGATCATCGTTCCTTACGGGCAAGGCAATGTGGCCTGGTTCGGGCTGTTCGCACTGTTTGCGCTGTTCGTGCTGTACCGCATCAGCCGCTGGTACGCCAATCACCTGAACCTGTTCAAGCTCAAGCAAGGCCAGGCGGCTACTCACGGTTTATCCAGGGGCCGGGTCTTGAGTGCATTGGCGGTGCTGGGTTTGCTGGTGTTCTCCAAGTATTTCTACATGGCCAGTTTCACCAGCTACTTCACCTTCTACCTGATCGAGAAGTTCGACCTGTCGGTGGCGTCGTCGCAGTTGTATCTGTTCCTGTTCCTCGGTGCTGTGGCGGCGGGGACCTTCTTTGGCGGTCCGATAGGCGACAGGATCGGGCGTAAGGCGGTGATCTGGTTCTCGATCCTTGGCGTGGCACCGTTCACGCTGATCCTGCCTCACGTTGACCTGCTGTGGACCAGCATTCTCAGCGTGGTCATCGGCTTCATCCTGGCTTCGGCATTCTCGGCCATCGTGGTGTATGCCCAGGAACTGGTGCCGGGCAACGTCGGCATGATTGCCGGCGTGTTCTTTGGTTTGATGTTCGGCTTCGGCGGGATTGGCGCTGCGCTGCTGGGGCATCTGGCCGACATCCGTGGCATCGAGTATGTGTATTGGTTGTGCTCGTTTTTGCCGTTGTTTGGGGTCCTGGCGATCTTTCTGCCCAAAAGCAGAAAAAACTGACGTGTACCCAGCCGGCGGAGGCGAGTTCGCCCCGCCGGTCGTTGCAAAACAACTGAATTTCAAAGCATTGAAAAATACCCGCCAACCAGAGCGATTTGATCAGTTGCTTGGAGTCGCGACTAAAGTACCGTTTTGTATAAGTCTTAAGTTTGATTTTGGATAAAAGTCGGCCATGTTAATTTGCTGCTGTGGTTGATGGATTGAATGGACGCAGCGGCAATCTTCAAGGGAGTCCGCTGGGGTGACCGGAAAGCAGCTTTCCACATTCTTTCCACCCGCCGCTCTTATTGTCCTGGGACATAAGGCCTTCGGCTCTTGATCTGAAGACCTTCACCCTTCTGGTGAAGTGACTCACGCCCCAACCTGCCACGCTTCAAATACTTATAAAAGTAGCTGTATCGCCGTGCCCGTGAAGGCGATTGCCCCATGGACGGTGGAAACAGCCGTGATCGATTGTTATTTGCCGTGTCGTGCACAAGTTTGAGGCGGTCGTCTTAAACGTTGGCAATAAAAAGAATCAGGCAGGGGAAGATATGAAGTTCAAGTCGTTGCAGGCACGCATTTGTGTCACGGCAGGCGTATGCCTGTTTGTTTCATCAACCAGCCTGGTGATTTACGGGCTCTTTACCGCCAGGGCCAATGAGCAATATGTGGCGACCGAAGTCTCGGCATTGGTTGAAAAATCAACGATCCGGGAGATTCAGAACCTGGCCGAATCGCGTGCCAACGCCATTCAGGCCAAGTTGCAAAATGCGCTGGATGCGGCCCGCACCATGGCCAATACCTTTGCCTCCAGCAAGGCCGCGCAAAGCCCTTTGGCGTTGGGGCGTGAACAGATCAACACGGTATTGCTCAGCGTTCTCAAAGATAACCCGGACTTCAATGGCACTTATTCCTGCTGGGAGCCGGACGCGCTGGATGGCCAGGATCTTGTGTTCCGCAATGTACCGGACGGCAGTAATCCGTTGACCGGGCGCTTCACACCTTACTGGACGCGCAGCGCTGGCGGACATGTGGCGGTACAACCCTTGGTCGAGTATGACTCTCCGGATCGTCATCCCAACGGTGTACCCAAAGGGGGGTGGTACAGCGGCCCTCGTGACACGCTGAAGGAAAGCGTGCTGGACCCCATTCCTTATGTGGTTCAGGGTAAAAACGTATGGTTGACCACGTTGTCGGTTCCGATCGTATCCAACGGCAAGTTCTACGGTGTGGTCGGAGCTGACTTCGACATCGACTTTATCCAGAAACTCAGCGAGCAGATGTCGGCCGATCTCTACGGTGGCAAGGGCACCGTGTCAATCCTGAGTAACCAGGGGCTGGTGGTCGCGGACAGTCAGCGTACCGACCTGATTGGTCAGCCCATCAAGGCCTTGTTGCCTGACTCTTGGGAGAAAGTGCTGCGCGATATCCAGAGTGGTCGTGGTGACGGCCTGCTCAATCCACAAACCCAGCATATCGAAGTGCTGATGCCCATTGAGCTGGGGCGCACAGGCAAACCCTGGGCGGTGCTGATTCGTCTGCCAAAGGCTGTGGTCATGACTCAGGCCATCGCCCTGGAGCAAGAGCTACAGGCGCGCAGTATCAGCAACAGCATTTGGCAGGTGTCGGTCGGCCTGGGCATTTCGTTGTTGGCGCTGGTTGCCCTGTGGTTTGCCGCCGCAAAAATCGTTGGGCCGATTCGCGAAGCCGCCGCCTTGGCAGCCAACATCAGCCTGGGGGATTTCTCGCGTCGCCTGGTGCAGAAATCCGAGGACGAAGTAGGCCAGTTGTCTGTCGCGCTCAACGACATGTCTGAAAGCCTGCAACGGCAGGTCAGGGTGGCCGAGCGCATCTCCGAAGGTGATCTGGACCTGGAGGTCCGGTTGTCCTCGCCCCACGATACCCTTGGCAAGTCACTGGAGAAGATGGTGGGTAATCTGAACCAACTGATTGGCGAAGTTCAGGCCAGCGCCACCCAGATCACAGGCAGCTCGGCGCAGGTTACCGACCTGAGCCAGTCATTGTCCGATGGGGCTTCCAATTCTGCCTCGTCCATCACTGAAATCAGCGCGGTGATGACGCAAATGGCCGCACAGACCCGGGACAACGCCGAAAACGCCAAGAAAGCCGACGAGCAATCCCAGGCCTCACGGGCCGACGCGGGGGAAAGCGACAAATTGATGAGCGAGCTGATTGCCGCCATGGCCGAAATCGACAATTCGGGCAAGGACATTACTGCAATCATCACCACCATCGATAACATCGCCGCACAAACCAACCTGTTGGCGTTGAACGCGGCTATCGAAGCCGCCAGGGCAGGTGAGCTGGGGCGTGGTTTTGCTGTGGTGGCGGATGAGGTACGCAGCCTGGCCGCCCGCAGTGCCGAGGCCGCCCAGCAGACGGCTGCACTGATCGCCGACTCTTCGAGCAAAACGCAACGCGGCATGATCATCGCAGGCCGGACAGCCGAATCGCTGAAAAACATCGTCAGCGGAACCAGTGCGGTATCCAACCTGGTTTCATTGATCTATCAAGCTTCCAGCGAGCAAGCGTCAGGTTTGCAGCAGGCCAGCATCGGGTTGGAACAGATCGATGAAGTGACGCAGAAAAACCAGTCCAACTCACAAGAGTGTGCGGTGGCGGCCAAGGATCTTTCGGAGCGAGCATCTTTGATGCAGCGCGTGCTGGGGCGCTTCAAAGTCAAAAGGGGGTAGTGGATTTCCTGGTCACGCTGTGATTCAAGATTTATTGTGCGAGGGACCCAGCGCCCTCGCCACGGTTCAATCCAGTTCTTGAATGACCGCATTTGCATTGCTTTGTTTCCAATAGGGACTCGATAACGCCCCCGAGGGTGTACTATCGATACCTGCCCATCGGATATCAGTTAGCCATGTCCACGCTAAGCGAAGAGAGCCGTCAGATCGTAGCTTCTCTGGCGCACCGCGTTGGTCCCAACGCTGACATTGCAAAGACTGCCCACGCGATCGTTTCTATCTTGCAGGAGATAGAAGCAGCCCTGACGCCTGTTATTGGTCAGCAAGGGGTTGTCGCGTTGTATCGCCGCAGCCTGCATCTGTGTGGGGCCGCTCATCCGCGCCTGACCAGCACCTGCAACAAGGTGCCGCCCGGCATGGTTCTGACCGCGCTGAATTCAGTGCTTGTCGAGCAAAGCGAAGCCGATGCGCTGTTTTTCGGTGAAATGCTGCTGACCATCTTCTATGAGTTGCTGACCACGCTGATCGGACCCTCGCTCACCGCACGTTTGCTTCGTGGCGTGTGGGATTGTTCTTTGAGCGACACCCCTTCGCAGGAAAATTCGCCATGAGCAGCAAAGTGACTATCAACCGCTTGGCCACCGGCGTGCCAGGACTGGACGAGGTTTTGGGCGGAGGGTTGCCGGAGTTTTCGTTCAACCTGATCGCCGGCCCGCCCGGTTGCGGCAAGACCACCCTCGCGCACCAGATGATGTTTGCCCTGGCGACCCCCGAGCGTCCGGCACTGTTTTTTACCGTGCTGGGCGAGCCGCCGCTAAAAATGCTGCGTTATCAACAGCAATTCGACTTTTTTGACAGCGATGCGATCAATCATTCGATCCGCTACGTCAACCTGGCTGACGATACCCTGGCCGGGGATCTGGACGAAGTGCTGCGGCGCATTGTCAGCGAGGTGGAGGCGCACTCCCCGGCGCTGGTGTTCGTTGACTCGTTCCGCTCGGTGGTGCTGGCCAGCCAGACCCAGGACAACCCGAATAACAACCTGCCGCAGTTCGTTCAGCAATTGGGCATGTTGATGACGACTTGGCAGGCCACGACGTTCCTGATCGGCGAGTATTTCACCGAAACCGATACCAACCCGATTTTCACCGTGGCCGACGGACTGATCTGGCTGCGCCAGAGCGTTCAGCGCAATTCCATGGTGCGCAAGATGGAAATCATGAAAATGCGCGGCCAGCCGACGCTGCCGGGGTTGCACACTTTCCGTATCGCCTCGTCGGGGATCAAGGTATTTGCCCCTGCGCCTCTCAATCCTGCCGAAGCAGCGTTGGAGTTTCCCATCAAACGCTTGGGAATGGGTGTGCCGCAGCTTGACGACATGCTCGGCGGGGGACTGCCGCGCGGGTACTCCCTGTTGGTCGCTGGCCCGTCGGGTTCTGGAAAAAGCATTCTCGCGGCATCTTTTCTCGCTGAAGGCGCGCGAAACGGTGAAAACGGCGTCATCGCCGTGTTCGAGCAGCGCCCTAATCACTCCCAGAACGCCACCCTCTCAACCCTGATTAAAAGCGGCAAAGTCGGGCTGGTGGATAGCCGCGCGCCAGACCTGTCCATCGACGAGATCGTGCAGTTGCTGTTGAGCGAGATTGCTCGCCTTAACGCCACGCGGGTGGTCATTGACTCACTGTCGGGGTTCGAACTGGCCCTGGCGCCGACCTTTCGCGAAGACTTTCGCGAGTCGCTGTCGCGCATGGTCACCGCATTGACCAGCACCGGTGTCAGTGTATTGCTGACGTCGGAGCTGGAGGATCGCTACACGGATCTGCGTTTCAGTCCTTACGGCACGGCTTTTCTCACCGACGCGATCATCGTTCAGCGCTACATTGAAGTGCAAAGTCGTCTATTGCGCATCATGGCCGTGGTCAAGGTGCGGGCCAGTGCTCACTCCGATGAGTTACGCCTTTACAGCATTGACGATAGCGGTTTGCAGATCGGTGAAATGTTGCCGGATCAGGAAGGTTTGCTGGGAGGCCGGCCTACCCGGCAGCTGTCTGGCAAAGGTACTGGATGAGGCATCATCATGAATGAGGCCAATGGCGGGAATGAGCAGGCGAAGGCGATGGCCGCTCGCGAGCTGTTCCTGCTCGGCCAGAAAACCGTCGAGGCGCGCGCGGTGCTGGCCGCGCTGCGCAAGGAGCTGAACGATGCCAACACCCAACTTGCCGACAAGCAACATGTCGAGCAACTGATCGAGGCCAATCAGCAACTGGTCCTGGCGATTCTGTCGGCCCAGTCCGAGGCGCAAAAGCCACCTTCCACGCAGGCAGAACAACAACTGTATCGACAGATGCGCGAAGCCAATGAGCAATTGGTCATTGCCGCCATCAGCGCGCAACACCTGCAAGACTCGGCCGAACGGGCGCTGGAGCGCCAGCGTAGCGTTCTCGCCTTGGTTGCCCACGAACTGCGCCATCCACTGACGCCCATCAGCATGATTGCCGGGCGACTGGTGCGGGTGCCCAGTGATGAGCTGCCGCGCATGCAGAAGCTGATCGAAGGTCAGGTCCGGCACATGTCTCGATTAGTCGAGGACTTGCTCGATGTCTCCCGCGTCAGCACCGGCAAGTTTCGTCTCGATTGCCAAATTGTCGATATGGTTCAGATCATTCGTGAGGCCATCGATATCTGTAAACCGGTCATGATCAACGGCAATTTGCTGTTCAGCGCCACACTGCCCGAGTGTTCCCTGCTGGTGTATGGCGATCCGGTGCGGCTTGCTCAGATTCTCGGCAACCTGCTGGGTAATGCGGCCAAATACACCCCCGTGGGCGGCACCGTCGAACTGTCGGTCACCGTCGAAGGCAGTGTCCTGCAGGTCAGCATCCGCGATACCGGCATAGGTGTTTCGGCCAAGGCGCTGCCCTTTATCTTTGAACCCTTTGTGCAGGATGTTCACGCCATCGGCTTCAACGGCGCTGGCCTGGGCATTGGTCTGACAGTGGTGCGCGAGTTGGTCGAAAGCCACGGTGGCACAGTGGTCGGCAAGAGTGAGGGAGATGGTAAGGGCAGCGAGTTCGTGGTGAGGTTGCCGTTGGCGAGCCGATGAGGTTGAAAGCGATGGTCCCATCCAGCGTCGTGGGTGTCAGATTCTGTAATAATTCGATCTGTATGACGCGTTCGGAAACATTATAGGATCACCTCCCCAATTATTTTCAGGTCTATATGAACACCCTTCAGGAGCCTCCCAGTCGTTTTTCCCCTCCCGCGCCCTGTACCCCTCCGCTCTGCCAAGTCATGCCTCGCGCCACCCGCCCGATAGCGCTTTTCCCCCTCGCGCCTTTCGCTCCGACTCTACGAGAGGTTAAATAACCTTATGGAATGGATTGTTGATCCGACGGCATGGCTCGGCCTGCTGACCCTGATCGTGCTGGAGCTGGTGCTCGGCATTGATAACCTTGTGTTCATCGCCATCCTGGCTGACAAGCTGCCGCCGGAGCAGCGCGATCGTGCCCGTATCATTGGCCTGTCCCTCGCGTTGCTGATGCGTCTTGGCCTGCTGGCCAGTATTTCCTGGATGGTCACCCTGACCGAGCCGTTGTTCGAGGTCTTCGACAAGACGTTCTCGGGCCGGGACCTGATCATGCTGTTCGGTGGCGTGTTCCTGTTGTTCAAGGCCACCATGGAGTTGCATGAGCGACTCGAGGGCCATGTGACAGAACGTTCGGGCAATGCGGCCTATGCGATGTTCTGGCCGATCGTCGCGCAGATTGTGGTGCTGGATGCGGTCTTCTCGCTGGACGCTGTGATCACTGCCGTGGGCATGGTGGAACACCTGTCGGTCATGATGATCGCGGTGATCTTCTCCATCGGCTTGATGATCATCGCGAGCAAGCCTCTGACCAACTTCGTCAACGGGCACCCCACCGTCATCATGCTCTGCCTGGGCTTTTTGATGATGATTGGCTTCAGCCTCACGGCCGAGGGCCTGGGCTTCCACATTCCGAAAGGCTACCTCTATGCCGCGATCGGTTTCTCGATCCTGATCGAACTGTTCAACCAACTGGCGCGCTCTCGCCGCAAGAAGAGCGTGCAAGGTCATCGACCCATGCGTGAGCGTACCGCCCATGCGGTTTTGCGCTTGCTGGGTGGCCAAAAGCTGGGGGCTGATGAAGTCGGTGAAGAGATCGCTGACATGCTGTCAGGCGATGAAGCCGAACAGGTCTTCCATCGACGCGAACGGGTCATGATCAGTGGCGTGCTGCAGTTGGCGGAGCGTCCGATACGCAGTGTCATGACTCATCGTGCAGAAATCGATCACATCGACCTGGCCGATTCCCCAGACGAGATCCGCACCAGGCTGATGCACTCGTCGTATTCCAGGTTGCCGTTGATCCGCGAAGGCCGGGTGGATGAACCCTTGGGGTTCATCCACAAGAAGGAGTTGCTCAAGGAGCTGTTGGCGGGCAACCAGCCGAATCTGGAAGCCATGGCGCGCACGGCCATCAACCTGCTGGACAACTTCACGATTCTCAACGCGCTGGAACAGATGCGCAAAGAGTCGACCCACATCGCCTTCGTGGTGAACGAGTTCGGTGATTTCATTGGTCTTCTCACCATGACCGATATTCTCGAATCCATCGCCGGTGAACTGCCCGATGCCAGTGAAATAGAAGGTCCGAACATCGTGGCCCAGGATGACGGCTTTCTGGTCAGCGGTGCGCTGAATCTCAGCCAGGTTCGCGAACACATCGGCTTCCAGGCAAAAGCGACGGATGACTATCAGACGCTCGCCGGGTTGGTCATGAGCTTGCTGGACCGCTTGCCGATCATCGGAGACAAACTCGATTGGCAGGAGTGGAGCATGACCGTTGTCGAGGTTGAAGAACGTCGGGTGACGAGGGTGTTGTTGCGTAAAGCTCAAACGTAGAAAGTGCCGGCGCAACACCCGTCTCAAGACGAAAAAAATCCCCGTATCAGCTAATGATTACGGGGATTTTTTTATCTGTCGAGATCCGTGGGATTCGTTAGACGTTAAAGCGGAAGTGCATCACGTCGCCATCCTTGACGATGTATTCCTTGCCTTCCAGGCGCCATTTACCGGCTTCCTTGGCGCCGGCTTCGCCCTTGAACTGGATGAAATCGTCGTAGGCAATGACTTCGGCGCGGATGAAACCTTTTTCGAAGTCGGTGTGGATCACGGCCGCGGCTTGCGGCGCGGTGGCACCGACGCGAACGGTCCAGGCGCGGACTTCTTTTACGCCAGCGGTGAAGTAAGTCTGCAAGTTGAGCATTTCATAGCCCGCACGGATTACACGGTTCAGACCAGGCTCTTCCAGACCCAGGGCCTCCAAGAACATGTCCTTTTCTTCGCCGTCTTCAAGCTCGGCGATTTCCGCTTCGATCTTGTTGCAGACCGGTACGACCATTGCGCCTTCTTCTTCAGCGATGGCCTTTACCACGTCCAGCAGCGGGTTGTTCTCGAAGCCATCTTCGGCCACGTTGGCGATGTACATGACCGGTTTGGTGGTCAGCAGGTGGAAGCCGCGAATGATCTGCTTCTCATCTGCGCCCATGTTCTTGATCAGGCTGCGTGCCGGCTTGCCTAAGGTGAAGTGGGCGATCAACTGCTCGAGCAAGGCTTTCTGGGCTACGGCGTCTTTGTCACCACCCTTGGCATTGCGAGCGACTTTTTGCAGTTGCTTCTCGCAGCTGTCGAGGTCGGCAAAGATCAGTTCCAGGTCGATGATCTCGATATCGCGTTTCGGATCGACGCTGTTGGAGACGTGAATCACGTTTTCGTCTTCGAAGCAGCGCACCACGTGGGCGATGGCATCGGTTTCGCGGATGTTGGCCAGGAACTTGTTGCCCAGGCCTTCACCTTTCGATGCGCCGGCCACCAGGCCGGCGATGTCGACGAACTCCATGGTGGTCGGCAGTACGCGCTCCGGGATCACGATGGCCGCCAGGGCATCCAGGCGTGGGTCGGGCATCGGTACGATGCCGGTGTTCGGCTCGATGGTGCAGAAGGGGAAGTTCTCGGCCGCGATACCGGACTTGGTCAGGGCGTTGAACAGGGTGGACTTGCCGACGTTAGGCAGGCCGACGATGCCGCAATTGAATCCCATGGTGTTTCCCCTCGGAGTAGAGTCAGGCCTTCTGGCTGTGCAGGTTTTTCATCGCGCGGTTCCATTCACCGGCGAGGATATCCGGCAGCACGCCGAGGGCAAAGTCGATGCTGGCATCGAGTTTTTCCTGTTCGGCGCGAGGCGCACGACCCAGGACAAAATTTGAAACCATGCTGGCAACGCCCGGGTGGCCGATGCCGAGCCGCAGGCGGTGAAAGGTATTCTGATTACCCAGTTGCGCGATGATGTCGCGCAACCCGTTGTGACCGCCATGGCCGCCGCCCTGCTTGAGTTTGGCGACGCCCGGAGGCAGATCGAGTTCGTCGTGGGCCACCAGGATTTCTTCAGGTTTGATGCGAAAGAAACCGGCCAACGCCGCTACGGCCTGGCCGCTGCGGTTCATGTAGGTGGTGGGAATCAACAGACGAACATCCTGACCCTGATGTGAAAAACGCCCGGTCAGGCCGAAATATTTGCGATCGGCCGCCAGGCTGACGCCTTGTGCGTGCGCGATGCGCTCAACAAAAAGGGCCCCTGCGTTATGCCGGGTCTGTTCGTATTCAGCGCCTGGATTTCCCAGGCCAACGATCAGTTTAATGGCAGTCACGATAGGGGCCCTTCCTGGAGTGTGGATAACAACGTCGCGCTCAAACGGTGTGGCGACAGTGGGACGAAAATGGCGGATCTACCGTTAAGTAAACTTCGCGTTCTCGCCCGCTGTCTCGCTACGTTCCAGTCCGCGATGTTTCCGGTCACTCCGGCGACAGAGTGAAATTACTCTGCAGCTTCTTCTTCAGTCGCTTCTGGAGCAACACGTGGAGCGTGGACGTTGGCAACAGCCTTGTCATCGCCGTGCGCCAGGGCAACAAACTCAACGCCTTTAGGAGCCTTGAGGTCGGACAGGTGAATGATCGTGCCGATTTCGGCGTCAGCCAGGTCGACTTCGATGAATTCAGGCAGGTCTTTCGGCAGGCAGGAAACTTCCAGCTCGGAAGTCACGTGCGAGATTTCGCCGCCTTTCTTGACCGGAGCAGCTTCGTTGATGAAGTGCACTGGAACAACAGCAGTCAGCTTCTGACCGGCAATAACGCGTACGAAGTCAGCGTGCATCACGTGGCCTTTGGCCGGGTGACGCTGCAGGGCTTTGATCACGACGTTTTGCTTGGTGCCGCCAACGTTCAGCTCGATGATGTGGCTGTAGGCCGCTTCGTTTTCGAGCAGTTTGGCAACTTCTTTGGCCAGCATGCTGATGGACTCAGGGGCTTTGTCGCCACCGTAGACTACAGCTGGAACCAGGCTTGCGAGACGACGCAGGCGGCGGCTCGCACCTTTCCCCAGGTCGGAACGCACTTCAGCATTCAGAGTAAAATCGTTCATGTTGTATCTCCAAAATAACCACATTCGCCCCAGCGTTTGCGACCAGCGCTAAAGGCGATATGGGCAAAAAAGCCCCGCCCCGGCAGGTAATGTCGGGGCGGGGCGCTTTTCGTCAACGAGATGTAATGGAAAGGGCAGGGCCCTTAACGGAACATCGCACTGATCGATTCTTCATTGCTGATGCGGCGAACCGCCTCGGCAACAACCGGTGCGATATCCAGTTGGCGGATACGCGCACAGGCTTGTGCTGCAGCGGACAGCGGGATGGTGTTAGTGACCACCAGCTCGTCCAGCACGGAATTTTCAATGTTTTCGATCGCTCGGCCCGACAGCACAGGGTGTGTGCAGTAGGCAAAGACCTTGGCAGCGCCATGCTCTTTCAGGGCCTTGGCCGCGTGGCACAGGGTGCCGGCGGTATCGACCATGTCGTCGACCAGAATACAGGTACGCCCTTCGACGTCGCCGATGATATGCATCACTTCGGAGTGATTGGCTTTCTCACGGCGTTTGTCGATGATACCCAGATCAACGCCCAGGGATTTGGCAACGGCCCGTGCACGCACGACGCCGCCAATGTCCGGGGACACGATCATCAGGTTTTCGAAGCGCTGATCTTCAATGTCATCCACCAGAACCGGGGAGCCGTAGATGTTATCCACGGGAATATCGAAGAAGCCCTGAATCTGGTCAGCATGCAGATCGACCGTGAGTACACGATCGATGCCGACTACGGTAAGCATGTCAGCCACGACTTTCGCGCTGATTGCCACACGTGCGGAACGCGGACGGCGATCCTGACGGGCATAACCAAAGTAAGGAATAACAGCAGTAATACGAGTAGCTGAGGAGCGACGGAAGGCATCAGCCATCACGACGAGTTCCATCAGGTTATCGTTGGTCGGAGCGCAAGTCGGCTGAATAATGAAGACGTCTTTACCGCGAACGTTTTCATTGATCTCGGCAGTGATTTCGCCGTCGGAAAACTTACCGACAGAGATGTCACCGAGAGGGATATGCAGCTGACGTACAACACGCCGAGCCAGATCGGGGTTAGCGTTCCCCGTAAAGACCATCATCTTGGACACGCGCAGTACCTGAAGGCTGAGGGTATACCTGGATGAGTATAGGAAAATGGCAGGGGCGGCTGGATTCGAACCAACGCATGGCAGGATCAAAACCTGCTGCCTTACCGCTTGGCGACGCCCCTGTATTTGTTGCTGCGAGTGCCCAGCACTCGATTCCTTTTAGAGCAGACTTTGCAGCTTGCGATGCAACATCGAAACGTTGCTTCCTTTCGCTACAAACCCTGTAAGGGTCTCTGTCAGAAGGGCCGAGACTTTATCAGCTTCAGCTTTGCTTGGGAAGCCCCCAAACACACAACTTCCAGTTCCGGTGAGTTTTGCTTCGGTAAATTTACCTAACAAATTCAAAGCGTTACGTACATCTGGATAACGCCTTGCTACCACCGGTAAGCAGTCATTTCGACTGTTTCCCTTGGGAACGGGGCGCACTTTAATGGGAGGAGAGTTACGTGTCAACAGTGGATCTGAAAAAATTTCTGCTGTACTTACAGATACTTGCGGCACCAGCACCAAGTACCAGGGTTCCTCGGGCTCTACCGGTGTGAGTTTTTCCCCGACGCCCTCGGCAAAAGCCGCGTGGCCCCGTACGAAAACCGGCACGTCGGCGCCCAGCGTCAGGCCCAATGCGGCCAGGCGATCGGCGTCCCAACCCAGCTGCCACAGATGGTTGAGCCCCAGCAAAGTCGTCGCCGCGTTTGAGCTGCCGCCGCCGATGCCGCCGCCCATGGGCAGGATTTTTTCGATCCAGATATCAATGCCCAGCGAACACCCGGATTGCTCCTGAAGTTTTTTCGCGGCTTTGACGATCAGGTTGCTGTCGTGAGGAACGCCTTCGAATTCGGTGTGCAGATGAATCACACCGTCGTCACGCACGGCAAAGGTGATTTCATCGCCGTAGTCGAGAAACTGAAAAATCGTTTGCAGCTCGTGATAACCATCCGGGCGACGGCCCAGGATGTGCAACATCAGGTTGAGCTTGGCCGGGGAGGGCAGGGTCAGGCGTGCAGCGGTCATGTCATTGCCCCAGCTTGCGCGGCTGCCATTGCTTGATCACCAGCGTGACGTCCAGGTTGCTGCCATGCAGTTTGATGCGCTCGGGCAGCCAGTAACCGTTTTGCTGGGCATAACTTAAGTATTCGATCTGCCAGTCGTCCTGCTCCAGGTTGGACAGGCGACTGTCGGCATCGAGGGTCAGGCGGCTTTTGCTGTCCGGTGCCGGCAGGCCCCGAACCCACCAGGTCAGATGGGATACGGGCAGCTTCCAGCCCAGTTGTTCTTCCAGCAAGGCTTCCGGCGAGGGTGACTCGTAGCGACCCTGATTGGCCACTTCCAGCGAAACCTGGCCTGGGCGGCCGGTCAGGCGCGCCGCGCCACGTCCCAGCGGGCCGGACAGGCGAATGTCGTAGTAGTCCTGGCGTTGCAGCCAGAACAGCGTGCCGCTGCCCGAGTCTTTCGGTGCGCGTATGCCGATCTTGCCGTCGATTTGCCAGCCGTCGAGACCGCTCAGTTGTTCCTTGTGCTCTCGCCATTGGGCCGTGTTGCCGTGGCCCTGGACGGATTCTCGGGAGCCGAAGCCGGCGCAACCGGCGAGCAGGGCGATAAAGCTGAAAACGATGAAGTGGCGCAAAAACATAATTTTAAAGGGTCTCTGATCCGGTCAGGCGTTTGATGGTGCTGCGCAGGATGGGGCTGTCGGGCTGTTCCTTGAGGAATTTGCTCCAGATCTGCCGGGCTTCGCGCTGTTTGCCGTTGGCCCACAGGACTTCGCCCAGGTGCGCGGCGACTTCCTGGTCGGGAAAGCGCTCCAGGGCCTGGCGCAGCAGGCGTTCGGCCTCGTCGAGGTTGCCCAGGCGGAAATGCACCCAGCCAAGACTGTCGAGCACCGCCGGGTCTTCCGGGTTGAGCTGGTGGGCCTGTTCGATCAGCACCTTGGCTTCGGCGTATCGGGTGGTGCGATCGGACAAGGTGTATCCCAGGGCATTGAGGGCCATGGCATTGTTGGGATCGCGCTGGATGATCAGGCGCAGGTCTTTCTCCATCTGTGCCAGGTCATTGCGTTTTTCCGCCAGCATGGCGCGGGTATACAACAGGTTCAGGTCGTCCGGGTACTGCTTCAACGCCCGATCGAGCACGGTCCAGGCTTTGTCGCCCTGATTATTGGCCGATAGGGTTTCTGCCTCGATCAGATACAACTGGATGCCGTAGTCCGGCTGGGTGTCCCGCTGCACGGCGAGGCGACTCTGGGCCTCGGCCGTTTTGCCGTTGTTCATCAGGATATCGGCCTGGCGCAACTGGGCCGGCAGATAATCGTTGCCTGGGCCGACCTGGGCGTACTCGAGCAGTGCGCTCTCGGGGTCGTTGCGTTCTTCCGCGATGCGGCCCAGGTTCAAGTGGGCGGAGTCGACATGCGTTCCCCGCGCAATCAGGTCTTCCAGGTGACCCTTGGCTTCTTCCCACGCTTTGGCTTCCAGGCATACCAATGCCAGGGAATAGCGCAATTCATCGTCTTCAGGGTACTGCTGGACCAGGCTGGAAAACTCCACCTTGGCGTCGTCCATGCGGTCGTTTTCCACCAGCATGCGCGCGTAGGTGAGACGCAGGCGCTTGTCGTCCGGGTATTGCCTGATGCCTTTTTCCAGCAACGGCAGGGCTTCGTCGCCGCGGTTCGCGCCTTGCAGCAAGCGAGCGCGTAGCAGAATCGGCGCCACTTCGCCCGCTTGCGGCGGGTTGTCTTCCAGCAGGGTGAGGGCGCCCTGGATGTCACCATCCTGCTGTAGCAGCAGGGCCTTGCCGAAAATCAGCTGACCGTTATCGGGATGGCGCTGCAGCAGTCGATCGAAGCTTTTAGTCAGGCCGTCGCGGGTTTCCTGGTCAGTATCGGCCGCTGATAGCGCAAGGAAGTCGAAATGGGTGTCGCCCTTGCCCAGCAGGACTTTCTCCATATACACCATGGAGTCGTCGTAGCGTCCGGCCCGCGCCAGTTGCACTGCGGCGGCGCGTTGCGCTTCGAGGTCTTGCGGGGCGTTTTTGGCCCAGATCAGTGCGGTATCCAGGGCGGGCTGGTCGGCACCCAGGTATTCGGCAATGCGAAACGCCCGCTCGGAAATGCCCGGGTCCTGCGTGTTGATGGCCTGGGTGACATAGTTGTCCAGCGCAATGTCGAAACGATTGCGCTGGCCTGCCAGTTCGGCGCTCAACAGGCTGAAAATGGTTTCTTCGCTGAATGAGCTGTAGACCTTGGGCTTTTCAGGGGCCTGGGTGCTGTCTTCGACCGGCGGCGTACCGTCTGTCGACACGGGGGCCATGGACTGACAGCCGCCGAGCAAGGCAAAAGCGAGGAGCAACGCGGAAGATCTATTCATATAGGAAAAGGACGACTAACCTGCGGTCGGATCATCATGACACAAGCCTTCGGTCAAACATAACCGGCCCGTCGATTTACGGCACGGGGCAGGGCGATAGATATCGAGTGGTTGTTCTGAATCTGGCGAAGTAGGACAATTGCCGGCTTCACGTCACTATCAGCGACCTTGAATGGCCTTCCTTGCACTTGGTATTAACCACAAGACTGCTTCCGTAGACGTCCGCGAGCGCGTGGCCTTTACGCCTGAGCAACTGGTTGAGGCCCTGCAGCAGCTTTGCCGACTCACCGAGAGCCGCGAGGCTGCCATCCTCTCCACCTGCAATCGCAGCGAGCTTTATATAGAGCAGGATCACATTTCGGCCGATACCGTGCTGCGCTGGCTGGCCGAATATCACGATCTGAGTCTTGAAGAGCTGCGCGCCAGTGCCTATGTGCATGAAGATGATGCGGCCGTTCGTCACATGATGCGTGTTGCCTCCGGGCTCGATTCGCTGGTGCTGGGCGAGCCGCAGATTCTCGGCCAGATGAAGTCGGCCTACGCCGTGGCCCGCGAAGCCGGCACGGTCGGGCCCCTACTGGGGCGCCTGTTCCAGGCCACGTTCAATGCCGCCAAACAGGTGCGCACTGACACGGCCATCGGCGAAAACCCGGTGTCCGTGGCATTTGCCGCGGTCAGCCTGGCGAAACAGATTTTCAGCGATCTGCAACGCAGCCAGGCGCTGCTGATCGGCGCGGGGGAGACCATCACCCTGGTTGCCCGCCACCTGCACGACCTGGGGGTCAAGCGTATCGTCGTCGCCAACCGTACCCTGGAGCGCGCCAGTACCCTGGCCGAGCAGTTCGGCGCCCATGCCGTGCTGCTGTCGGACATCCCGGCCGAGCTGGTGCACAGTGACATTGTCATCAGCTCCACCGCCAGCCAGTTGCCGATCCTGGGCAAAGGCGCGGTGGAAAGCGCCTTGAAGCTGCGCAAGCACAAACCGATTTTCATGGTGGACATTGCCGTTCCCCGAGACATCGAGCCGGAAGTGGGCGAGCTGGACGATGTTTATCTCTACAGTGTCGACGACCTGCACGAAGTGGTCGCCGAGAACCTCAAGAGCCGGCAAGGCGCGGCCCAGGCAGCTGAAGAGATGATCACCATCGGCGCCGAGGATTTCATGGTCCGCCTGCGCGAGCTGGCGGCGGTGGACGTGCTCAAGGCTTATCGTCAGCAGAGCGAACGCCTGCGCGACGAAGAGCTGCAGAAGGCCCGGCGCCTGCTGGCAAACGGTGGCAGTGCCGATGAGGTGCTGGTACAGCTGGCTCGTGGCTTGACCAATAAATTGCTTCACGCTCCCAGTGTCCAGCTCAAGAAGCTGACCGCCGAAGGCCGCCTCGATGCGTTGGCCATGGCCCAGGAACTCTTTGCCCTCGGTGAGGGTTCACCGGATAGCTTTTCGGATAAAAAATCGCAATGAAAGCGTCACTGCTCAATAAACTGGACATTCTCCAGGATCGTTTCGAGGAACTGACCGCCTTGCTGGGCGATGGTGAGGTCATTTCCGACCAGAACAAGTTCCGCACGTATTCCAAGGAATACGCCGAAGTCGAGCCGATCGTCGCCACCTATAAACAGTTGCTCAAAGTGCAGGGCGACCTTGAAGGCGCTCAGGCGCTGCTCAAGGACAGCGATCCGGACATGCGCGAAATGGCGGTCGAGGAAGTCCGTGAAGCCAAGGAGCAGTTGCTCGAGCTTGAAAGCAACCTGCAACGCATGTTGTTGCCCAAGGATCCGAATGACGGTCGCAATGTGTTTCTCGAGATCCGTGCCGGCACCGGCGGCGACGAGGCGGCGATATTCTCCGGGGACCTGTTCCGCATGTATTCGCGTTACGCCGAGCGTCGCGGTTGGCGGGTGGAGATCCTCTCGGAGAACGAAGGCGAACACGGCGGCTATAAAGAAGTCATCGCCCGGGTCGAAGGTGACAACGTCTACGGCAAGCTGAAATTCGAATCCGGCGCCCACCGCGTGCAGCGTGTCCCGGCCACTGAATCCCAAGGGCGTATCCACACGTCGGCCTGCACCGTGGCGGTTTTGCCTGAGCCCGACGAGCAGGAAGCCATCGAGATCAACCCGGCGGACCTGCGGGTCGACACCTACCGTTCCTCGGGGGCGGGCGGTCAACACGTCAACAAGACCGATTCGGCGATCCGTATCACTCACCTGCCTTCGGGCATTGTGGTCGAGTGCCAGGAAGAACGTTCCCAGCACAAGAACCGTGCGCGCGCCATGTCCTGGTTGTCGGCCAAGCTCAACGATCAACAGACCAGCGCTGCGGCCAACGCCATCGCCAGCGAACGCAAGCTATTGGTGGGCTCGGGAGATCGCTCGGAGCGGATTCGTACCTACAACTTCGCCCAGGGCCGGGTCACCGACCATCGCGTCAATCTGACGTTGTATTCGCTCGACGAAATTCTCGCCGGCGGCGTCGATGCGGTCATCGAACCGTTGCTGGCCGAATACCAGGCCGACCAGTTGGCCGCGATTGGCGAGTAAGCACAGGTGAACATATGACCATCATCGCCAGTTTGTTACGCGCCGCCGAGCTGCCGGATTCGCCCACGTCCCGACTGGATTCCGAATTGCTGCTGGCCGCGGCACTGGGCAAGTCCCGCAGCTTCCTGCACACCTGGCCCGAGCGAATCGTGCCAAGCGAAGCGGCGTTGTTGTTCTCTGAATACCTGCGCCGCCGTCGTTCTGGCGAACCAGTGGCTTATATCCTCGGGCAGCAAGGCTTCTGGAACCTCGACCTGGAAGTGGCGCCCCACACCTTGATTCCGCGCCCCGACACCGAACTGCTGGTGGAAACCGCGCTGGCCTTGCTGCCGGCCACACCGGCCAGGGTTCTGGATTTGGGCACCGGCAGCGGCGCGATTGCCCTGGCATTGGCCAGCGAGCGCCCGGCCTGGACAGTCACCGCGGTCGACCGTGTGCTGGAGGCGGTGGCCCTGGCTGAACGCAATCGCCAGCGCCTGGACCTGCGCAACGTCACGGTACTGAGCAGCCACTGGTTCAGCGCTTTGGACGGCGAGCGTTTTGAGCTGATCATCAGCAACCCACCCTATATAGCCGCGACCGATCCTCACCTGGCCGAGGGCGACGTGCGGTTCGAGCCGGCCAGTGCCCTGGTGGCAGGACACGACGGGCTTGATGATTTGCGCACGATCATCGCCCAGGCCCCCGATCATCTAAAAGCGGGTGGCTGGTTGATGCTCGAGCACGGTTACGATCAGGCTGACGCGGTGCGTGATCTGCTGCAAACCCAAGGGTTTACTGAAGTCCACAGCCGCAAGGACCTGGGCGGGCATGAGCGTATCAGCCTGGGGCGTCTGCCGTGCTGAACGATCAGGAGCTGTTGCGTTATAGCCGGCAAATTCTGTTGCAGCACGTCGACATCGACGGGCAACTGCGACTCAAGCACAGCCGTGCATTGATCGTCGGCCTCGGCGGACTCGGCGCTCCGGTGGCGCTGTACCTGGCTGCTGCTGGCGTCGGTGAGTTGCACCTGGCGGATTTCGACACGGTCGACCTGACCAACCTGCAACGCCAGATCATCCACGACACCGACAGTGTGGGCCTGAGCAAGGTCGATTCGGCGATGCGCCGCCTGACGGCACTCAACCCCGAGATCACGCTGGTGCCTCACCCACAGGCCATGGACGAAGACAGCCTGACTGCTGCCGTCGCGGCGGTGGATGTGGTGCTGGACTGTTCCGACAATTTCTCCACCCGCGAAGCGGTAAACGCGGCGTGTGTCGCAGCGGGCAAACCGCTGGTCAGCGGTGCGGCAATTCGCCTGGAAGGGCAGTTATCCGTGTTTGATCCGCGCCGCTCGGAAAGCCCCTGCTATCACTGTCTCTACGGCCACGGCAGTGAAGCCGAATTGACCTGCAGCGAAGCCGGCGTGCTCGGGCCGCTGGTGGGGTTGGTAGGCAGTCTGCAAGCCCTTGAAGCCTTGAAACTGTTGGCCGGTTTCGGCGAGCCATTGGTGGGCCGCCTGCTGTTGATCGACGCCCTGGGCAGCCGTTTTCGTGAGCTGAGGGTCAAGCGTGATCCGGGGTGCAGCGTCTGTGGTGGCAGCCAGCATGAGTGAAGCGCCGGTCGGTGTGTTCGATTCGGGTGTCGGCGGCCTGTCGGTACTGGGCGAGATCCGCCGGTTGTTACCCAATGAGTCACTGCTCTACGTTGCAGACTGTGGGCATATTCCCTACGGCGAGAAAACCCCGGAGTTCATCCGGCAGCGGTGTGCAATCATCGCCGACTTTCTCCATCATCAAGGCGCCAAGGCGCTGGTGGTGGCTTGCAATACCGCGACGGTCGCCGGCGTCGCCGATTTGCGTCGCGATTATCCCCACTGGCCCATTGTCGGCATGGAGCCGGCGGTCAAACCGGCGGCCGCCGCCACCCGTAGCGGCATTGTCGGTGTGCTGGCGACCACCGGCACATTACAAAGCGCCAAATTCGCAGCATTACTGGATCGCTTTGCCACCGATGTGCAGGTGATCACCCAACCATGTCCCGGGCTGGTTGAGCTGATTGAAGCCGGCGATCTCGATAGTCCGGCGCTGCGTCAATTGCTGCTGAGCTATGTCGAACCGCTGCTGGCCGCCGGCTGCGACACGTTGATCCTGGGTTGTACGCACTATCCCTTCCTCAAACCATTGCTCAAGCAAATGGTCCCCGCGCACATCAGTCTGATCGACACCGGTGCCGCCGTTGCCCGGCAACTTCAACGCCTGCTCGCTGAGCGCAGGCTCCTGGCTGCGGGGCCCGCCAGCGAAACGCGGTTCTGGAGTAGCGCTGATCCGATACATTTAAGAAATATCCTACCCGCGCTATGGAATTCGTCTGGCATTGTGCGAAGCTTCAGTCTGTAAAAAAACATAAAAAATGCCTAAATCGGGCTGAACTTCTGTTTTAACGCGGATTTCTATAGCTTTGTCTGTTTGTAACAAAACTAACTAAGTCTGTTCGGAAAAGGATGTTTCTAATGAAGCGTTTATTCTGTTTGGCTGCACTTGCGGCTGCATTGTTGGGGCACACTTACACCGCACAAGCGGCAGGTGTGGAGTTTGGGGTAGGGCAGACCGGCGAGTCGACCATGACCTATCGCTTGGGCATGCAGTTCGATTGGGACAAGAGCTGGTGGCAGAGTGACGTCGGTCGCCTGACCGGCTACTGGAGTGGTGCCTATACGTACTGGGAAGGGGATGAGGCGTCCAGCAACCACAGCCTCTCATTCTCGCCCGTGTTTGTGTATGAGTTTGCCGGTCAGAACGTAAGACCCTACATCGAAGCGGGTATCGGTGTGGCGTTATTCGAGAACACCCAAGTGGAAAACAACCAACTGGGGACTGCTTTCCAGTTCGAGGATCGCATTGGCCTGGGCCTGCGCTTCAACGGTGGACATGAAGTGGGTATTCGCGCCACTCATTACTCCAACGCTGGCATCAAGTCGACCAACGACGGTGTCGAAAGTTACGCGCTGCACTACACGATGCCGCTGTAACACCTAAGTCCTGTGAGAGCGGGCTTGCTCGCGAAAGCGGTGGGTCAGTCAATAGGAACGTGCCTGACCCAACGTTTTCGCGAGCAAGCCCGCTCCCACAGTCAGTGCCTTGATTGGCTACTGATACGCCGTCGCAATCCCTTTGCGTTCCTCAATACATTCCGGTGCGCCCATCTCAAACTCGCGGCAGATCAGCGGACGCTTTTCGTAGATCGTGCACATCATGCTGTCGCGATCCAGCGCCGCGCACCAGCCATCATCGAGCCGCAACATCACTTCCCCGCCCCATTCGTCCGTGTCGATAAAGCGTTCGGGCACGCCAGTGTCAGTGATCAGCATCACTTCCAGCTGGCAACAGCACGCCGCGCACGTCGAACAAGTGACGGCAGGCTGGGGGATTTGATGGACAGGGATGGTTTTCATGGCGCGCAGTGTAAGTCAACCGGGCCCCTCAGGGTTGTCCCTTGATCGGGCACCCGTTACCCGCTTTATGCGAGTCGACGTCAGTGGGCATCGACTCGGTCGATGAAGGTAGCGGCCAGAGTGCGGTCATGGATGAAACGGCGAGTGCCACTTCAGGGGGGCGCTCGACCAGTTGTGTCAGCACGTGATGTGCCGCCGTTTCGGCCGTCCACTGGACTGGGGCCGGAAAACAATCGTCGGGGCTGCGCGAAGGGCTGTCCAAGCCGGGGTGAACCAGCGTCACGTCGATGCCTTCGGCCGCCAGGTCGACGCGAGCCGACTCGAACACAAAACGCATCCCTTTGCCGTCGGCTTCGGTATACGACGGCGGCAGGTAAGTCACCGGGCTGGCAATGCCCACCAGATGGGACAGGTTGCCTGCGCGCAGCAGTGGCAAGGCGGTACGAATGCAGAGGCTGGCCGCCATCAGGTTGCTGCGCACGATGTGTTCGATGATCAGCGGGTCGGCGGGTTGGCCGTCGATGTATTCGGCTGTTCCGGCATTGAGAATCACGGTATCCAGCGAGCCCCACTGCCGGGCAATCTGTTCGCCGATCTCGCGTACGGTCTGGCTGTCGGTCAAGTTGCCAGGCACCGCCAGTACTTGTCCCGGATAACGCGCCGAAAGGTCTTCACACGATTGCACTGAGCGCGAACTCACGGCCAGATATGCACCGGTTTTGAGTATTGCTTCTGCCAATGAAGCGCCGACGCCATTGCCGGCACCGGTCAGCCAGTATCGTTTTCGAGTTTCTAGACCCATTCCACACCCCTTTTGACCGAGTAACGCGCGCGAGCATGATGTAAGACTGTATGGCCGAAGGTTTGAAATTGCATCGGGCGGTCAGTAATTTCATGTTCGCTGATCGCCCAACTGCTCAACTGATCAATTGCATGCTTGTCGGGTTGGCAGGTTTCTGAACGCTTGCAGTGCGCGCGCCCGGGACTGACTCAAGTCGACAATCGCGGGAGGATAATCCGCCACACCAAACAATCCGCCCTGCATGTTTGGGTTATGGACCTGTTGCTTGTCGAGATCGTTCAGTTCAGGTAACCAGCGTTTGATGAACAATCCCTGGCTGTCGAATTTTTCCGATTGACTCAAGGGGTTGAAGATCCGGAACCAGGGCGCCGCGTCCGTCCCGGTCGAGGCGCTCCACTGCCAGCCGCCGTTGTTGGCGGCCAGGTCGCCGTCGATCAGGTGTTGCATGAAAAAGCGCTCACCCTCGCGCCAGTCGATCAGCAGGTTCTTGGTCAGAAACATTGCCACCACCATCCGCAAACGGTTGTGCATCCACCCGGTTTCCAGCAATTGGCGCATGGCCGCGTCGATGATTGGCAAGCCAGTGCGTGCCTGTTTCCAGGCTTCCAGTTCTTCGGGGGCGTTGCGCCAGGCCAGTGCTTCGGTTTCCGGGCGGAACGCGCGATGGCGAGACACACGTGGATAGCCCACCAGAATGTGTTTATAGAACTCACGCCAGAGCAATTCGTTGATCCATGTCACAACTCCGACGCTTCCGCTTTCGAATTCACCCTGGTTGGCCTGCAGCGCCGCGTGCAGGCATTGGCGGGGCGAGATCACACCCGCCACCAGATACGCCGAGAGCTGGCTGGTGCCAGGCCTGGCGGGAAAGTCGCGTTCGCTCTGGTAATCATCGAGGTGTTGCTCAGCGAAGGTGTCCAGGCGCCGCTGGGCTTCGTTTTCACCGGCTGGCCAGAGGGCGCGTAGCGCTTCACTCGCTGGCGAGAAGCCTTCGACTTGCGTGGGCACCGGGTCGCTGACAATGCCGGTGGGTGCCTGCCGGGCCGGTTTGGCGACCAGGCTTGGCAGGGACACGTGCAAGCGGTTGTAACAGACCTTGCGGAACTGGCTGAACACCTGGAAATAGGTGCCGGTTTTGGTCAGCACACTGCCGGGCTTGAACAGCAACTGGTCGAGATGGCTATGAAATTCGATGCCCTGGCCCTGTAACGTCCGGGCAACTTCGGCATCTCGGTGGGTTTCGTTCAAGCCGTATTCTTCATTGACATGGACGGCGTCGATTTTCAGTTCGCGACACAGCGAGAGCAGAATCTGCGGTGCCTGATCCCAGCGCGTAGCGTGGCGGATCAGCAGCGGGATGTTCAACGCCCCCAGGGCAGTGCTCAACGAGGTGAGGTTACGCAGCCAAAAATCGATCTTGCATGGCGCATCGTCATGGGCCCGCCATTGTTCCGGGCTCGGCAGGTACACCGCCACACATGGCCCACGGGCTGCTGCGGTGGCGAGGGCGGTGTTGTCGTGCAGGCGCAGGTCGCTGCGCAGCCAGATCAGTTGCGTGGGGTTTTTCATTCAAATAAGTTCTCTGCGACTCAGTTCGCGGTAAGCCGATAACGGATCTTCGGCCCACGTCAGGTTATCGGTCGAGATGCCTGTGGATAACCGAGCGTGATGGATCGATGCGGCCGGACCGGCGATGATGATCGGGCAATCCACCCCACTGATCAGCTTGGGCAGTTGGGACAGGTTCAGCGCGTTACTGGAATACAGCAGCACCCCGCGGGCTTTGAGGCGTTCGACGGCCAAGGCCAGTTCGCCTGCAGGTATCGGCCCATCGAACACTTCCACGGGGCAATCGGCGCTGCTGGCCAGCCAGGCGCTAAGCCACAATTGGGGCTCCAGGGGCAGGTCCGAATGGTTGACCAGAAGCAATGGCGCACCGCGCAACTGACGATTGTTGTGGTAGATCCGACTGCCGAATTTGCTGCGCAGCCAGGAGTATAAAAACACCCGCTCCAACTGCGCACCGAACTGACCTTGCCAGCGCAATTGCAGCTCGGCCAGCAACGGCAGCAGCAACTGTTCGCACACCGTCCAGGGTGGATAAAGCGCCATGGCCTGGTTGACCAAGTCATCGACCTGACGCTCGGCCAGTTGCGTGACTGCCAGCACCAGGGCGTGGCGCTGGCGCTGCCAATCGTTTTCCAACGGTTCGCTGGGTGGCTGCGGCGTGTCGAGCAGCGGTTTTATCTTGCTCACCGCCACCCCGCGATCAATCCAGGTGAGGATGCTCAAAATGCGTTGCACATGTTCGGCGTTGAACAGCCGGTGGCCCTTGGGTGTACGGTGCGGCACGATCAGGCCGTAGCGGCGCTCCCAGGCTCTTAGCGTGACGGCATTGACGCCGGTTTGGCGGGCGACTTCGCGTATGGGCAGCCAGCCCTGCGCCAGGGCTTGGGCGAAGTCGGCCCCCAGGTCTTCGCTGGCGCTGGAATCAGGTTCGCTTTTCATTAAATGGCATTTCGCAGACTGAGGTTTTCCGGGTGCGGCTGCAGGTAGACCTGCTGCGCCAAATAGGGATCGGGATGCAGGCGCAAGTGATGCTTGAGCAAGGTCAGTGGCACCACCAACGGTACGATGCCGAGGCGGTATTGCCCGATGAGGTGCTGCACTTCCTGTTTGTCCCCAGCGTTGATGGCGCGTTTGAGGTAACCGCTCAGGTGTTGCAGCACATTGGTGTGAGTGCGCCGGGTGGCGCATTTCTTCAAGGCAGCCATCAGGGCGCTGAAGTAGCGCGCGCCCAGTTCGTCAGGGTCGGCCTTGCCCATATTACCCAGCAGATTGCCCAAGGCCTTGTATTGCACCGGGTTATGGGCCATCAACAGATATTTGTAGCGCGAGTGGAAGTGGATCAGGTCATGGCGTGTCAGGCCTTGGCGGCGTAGCGGTTGCCACGCCGCGTAGGCAAATACCCGGGTCAGGAAATTTTCCCGCAGCACCGGGTCGTTCAGGCGCCCGTCTTCCTCCACCGGCAAGTCGGGATGGCGCTCGCAAAACGCCTGGGCATAGATGCCGCGTCCGCCGCCGTCCTGTGGCACGCTGTTGTGATCGTAGACCTTGACCCGTTCCAGTCCGCAGGACGGCGACTTCTGCATGAAGATGTAGCCGCAGATGTCATCCAGTTCCTCGGCCATCTGGTGTCCGTAGTCGGCCAATGGCCGGGTTACATTGAGGGTGTGCCTGACCGTACCAACCGCGTCGGGTCGTTCGGGATTGCCCACCAGTCGGATCGGCTCGCGAGGGATGCCCAGGCCAATGGCGACTTCAGGGCAGACCGGCACGAAGTCGAAGTATTCGACCAAGGTGCGGCTGCATAGCTGCGATTGCTTGTGTCCGCCGTTGAAGCGAACTTCAGCGCCCATCAGGCAGGCGCTGATAGCGATTTTCGGTTTGGCGACGGCATCCTGGGGCATGGGCGACCTCTGATTTCAAATCTTGTACAAAATAACATTTGTGTACAATATTTTCATCATAGATCCGAACGAGCACAAGTCAACCGCTTTTGCGTGTGGAGGCGATGTGGTTTTGTCGCAGACAGGCTGCTGCCTGGTTCGACAGCAGCGGGTGACGCGCGATCGCAGGTTTTATTGCAGGCTGGCGTGCAGACGGCGGGCGGCTTCCTGACCGCTTAGCCAAGCACCTTCTACGCGGCCGGACAGGCACCAGTCGCCACAGACATACATACCCAGGTCGGCATCGGCCAGGGCGCCCCACTCGTGGGTGCCTGCGGGGCGTGCGTAAAGCCAACGGTGGGCCACGCTGAAGCTGGGAGCAGGCATCGCACTGTGCAGCAACTCGGCGAAGGCACCGTGCAGGTGCTCGATCACCGCCTCCTTGGCCATGTCGATGTGTTGGCGACTCCAGTCGCTGGTGGCGTGCAGCACCCAGGTGTCGAGCGTGCTGTCGCGCCCCGGTTTGCTGCGGTTGCGAGCCAGCCAGTCGAGGGGGCTGTCCTGGACGAAGCAGCCTTCCATGGAGGTATCCAGCGCTGTTTCGAAGGCCAGGGCCACGGCCCAGGTGGGGTCCATCTTCACGCCCGCCGCCACTGCGGCCAGCTTTGGCACGGCCGCCAGCAATGCAGTGGCCTGGGGCGCGGGCGTGGCGATCACCACCTGGCCGAAGGGGCCGTGGGTGAAGCCTTCCGCGTCCTGCAAGTGCCAATGTTCCTGACCACGGTACACCTCGGTGATGCGGCAGGAGAACTGCACCTGCAACTCGCCAAGCAGGGCGCGGGTGATGGCGCTCATGCGCGGGGTGCCGACCCAGCGAGTCTGCTCATCCGGCGACGGGCTCAGTTGCCCATCCTTGAAATGATAAAGCTGAGGTGTCCATTCCGCCGCCCAGCCCTGGGCTTGCCAGCGCTGGACTTCCATCACGAAGCGGCGATCGCGGGCGGTGAAATACTGCGCGCCCATGTCCAGTGCGCCGGCATCACTGCGCTTGCTGGACATGCGTCCGCCACTGCCATGGCTTTTATCGAAGAGTTGAACGACATGCCCGGCCTCCGTCAGGGCCTGGGCGGCTGAAAGTCCGGCGATGCCGGTGCCGATGATTGCGATAGGTACAGTCATGAGGGCCTCGTTTACCTTTCTGTACAGACTACGCCGTCGTTTAAACCTGTACAATTAGGGTTTTTGGTATAAGTTTTACCGTTCGCGTTTTGACAGGGTGACCTATTGTTAAACACAGACCCTGCCTGATACGAAAAATCCCTGCTTATAAAAATAGACTAATGGGCTGGGTAAAACGCGATGCGAGGAACACTTCATGCACATATTGCTGACCGGCGGTACTGGTTTGATCGGACGTCAGCTCTGCCGCCACTGGTTGGAGCAGGGCCATCGCTTGACGGTGTGGAGTCGTCGCCCCGAAGAAGTGGCGAAGATCTGCGGCGCGCAAGTGCGGGGTATCGCCAGGCTCGAGGAGATTGCCGAGCCGGTGGATGCGGTGGTCAACCTCGCGGGGGCGCCGATTGCGGATCGACCCTGGAGCCACAAACGCAAAATGTTGTTGTGGAGCAGTCGCATCACCCTGACAGAAGTGTTGTTGGCATGGCTGGAGCGTTGCGAGCACAAACCCGGGGTATTGATTTCCGGTTCTGCGGTGGGGTGGTACGGCGACGGTGGCGAGCGTGAGCTGAGCGAGGACTCGGGACCGGTGAGCGAGGACTTTGCCAGTCAGTTGTGCATTGCCTGGGAGGAGACCGCGCAGCGCGCCGAGGCCATGGGCATACGGGTGGTGCTGGTTCGCACCGGTCTGGTCCTGTCGGCCGAGGGCGGCTTTTTGTCGCGGCTGCTGCTGCCGTTCAAAGTGGGGTTGGGCGGGCGTATTGGCAATGGCCGGCAGTGGATGCCGTGGATTCACATTGCCGATCAAATCGCTCTGATTGATTTTCTTCTACACCGCGATGAGGCCAGCGGTCCTTATAATGCCTGCGCGCCGAACCCGGTGCGTAATCGCGATTTTGCCAAGGCCCTGGGGGGCGTGTTGCATCGGCCGGCCGTGGTGCCGATGCCGGAGCTGGTGCTGAAGGTTGCACTCGGCGAATTGTCACTGTTGTTGCTGGGCGGCCAGCGCGCAACGCCGGCCCGATTACAGGCGGCGGGTTTCACTTTCCGGTTCACTGATTTGCATGCGGCTCTCGACGATTTGTCGGACCGCCTTTGAAATAGGACGTTGCATGACCGATCACGCGTTGCTTCTGGTGAATCTGGGTTCGCCTGCTTCTACTTCGGTGGCCGATGTGCGCCGCTACCTCAATCAGTTTCTGATGGACCCTTACGTCATCGACCTGCCGTGGCCGGTGCGGCGCTTGCTGGTATCGCTGATCCTGATCAAGCGCCCCGAGCAATCGGCCCATGCCTATGCGTCGATCTGGTGGGACGAAGGCTCGCCGCTGGTGGTGCTCAGCCGTCGCTTGCAACAAGCCATGACTGCGCAATGGACCCAGGGGCCGGTTGAGTTGGCGATGCGTTATGGCGAGCCGTCCATTGAGTCGACCCTGGTGCGCCTGGCAAGCCAGGGTCACAAGAAGATCACGTTGGCGCCGTTGTATCCGCAATTTGCCGACAGCACGGTCACCACGGTGATCGAAGAAGCCAAGCGGGTGGTGCGCGAGAAGAAGCTTGATGTGCAGTTCTCGATTCTCCAGCCGTTCTACGATCAGCCGGAATACCTCGACGCCCTGGTTGCCAGCGCCAAGCCGTATCTGATGCAGGATTACGACCATCTGCTGTTGAGCTTCCATGGCTTGCCGGAGCGGCACCTGACCAAGCTCGACCCCACGGGTTTCCATTGCTTCAAGGACGCCGACTGCTGCAAAAATGCGCCGCCTGAGGTCATGGCGACGTGTTACCGCGCACAATGCATTCGCACCGCCGACCTGTTCGCCCAGCGCATGGGACTCAAGGATGGGCAGTGGTCGGTGTCGTTCCAGTCGCGACTGGGGCGCGCCAAGTGGATCGAACCCTACACCGAAGCGCGTCTGGATGAACTGGCTAAAAGTGGCGTGAAAAAAGTATTGGTGATGTGCCCGGCGTTCGTGGCCGACTGCATCGAAACCCTGGAAGAAATCGGTGATCGCGGGCGCGAGCAATTTCGTGAGGCGGGCGGGGAGGAGTTAGTGCTGGTGCCGTGTCTCAATGATGATGCGCAGTGGGCGCAGGCGTTGAGCACCCTGTGCGAGCGGGCGCCGATCGCGTTGTAATACCAGCCTGTGGCGAGGGAGCTTGCTCCCGCTGGG
>NZ_JABWQV010000240.1 GCF_014268615.1 Pseudomonas tehranensis
TTATCCCCGCTGGGCTGCGCAGCAGCCCCCAAGCAGACAGACTCAATTTACCTGACACACCGAAGCGCCGGGTTTTAGGGCTGCTGCGCAGCCCAGCGGGGATAAATCCCCTCGCCACAGAGATTGGGGCTAAGCTTTTACATCCGCCTGACGGCTCAGCACCATCCGCTCCAACGCCTGCCACAACCCCGGCGCTTTCTCCCCTAGCAACAGGTGCCAGACACCGCCCTCCAGCGGGCTGACCCCCTGGCACCCCAGCGCCCTGAGTCCGCTTTCCGACAACCCTTTGCCATCGGCCAAGCGCACGCGCAACCGGCTCATCGCCACACAATCGAGCTGCAACACATTGCCACCACCACCCAGCGCATCCAGCCACTGTTGCGCTTCGGTCCCGGACACGCTGGTCGCTGTGACCGGTTCAACCACCGTGGCCACGGGCGCAGCGGCAGGGCGGTCGGAGGAGGGCAGGGCCAGGCGGATTTCATCGGCGATGCTGTCGGCCATCGGGCCCACCACCACCTGCAAACTTCCACCATTGCCTGGACGCACCACGGCCATGGCGCCCAGGGCCTTGAGCTGCGTATCGGACGCCTTGTTGCGATCCACCATGTCCAACCGCAGGCGCGTGGTGCAGGCGCCGACGGTGATCAGGTTATCGGCGCCGCCGAGTGCTTCGATATAGGCTTCGGCCCGTTGGTTCTGGGCGATGACCGGTTTGTCGCCCGCTGGCACTTCTTCACGCCCTGGGGTCTTCAGGTCGAAGCGGCGTATGCAGAAGTCGAACACCGTGTAATAGATCACCGCATAGACCAGTCCCACTGGCACCACCAGCCAGCCGTTATTCGACTTGCCCCAGCCGAGCACCATGTCGATGAAGCCGCCGGAGAAGGTAAAGCCCAGGCGAATGTTCAGCCAATCGGTGATCGCCATCGACAGCCCGGTGAGCAAGGCATGCAACAGGAACAGCAGCGGCGCGAGGAACATGAAGGCGAATTCCACCGGCTCGGTGACCCCTGTGAGGAACGAGGTCAGGGCCATGGATAGTAGAATCCCGCCCATGACTTTGCGCCGCTGGGGCAGGGCATTACGGTACATCGCCAGGCACGCGGCGGGCAGGCCGAAGAGCATCACCGGGAACATGCCGGTCATGAACTGGCCGCCATTCGGGTCGCCGGCAAAGTAGCGGGTCAGGTCGCCAGTGACCACCGCGCCGGTTTGCGGATCGGTGAAGCTGCCGAAGATGAACCAGGCCATATTATTGAGGATGTGATGCAGGCCGGTGACGATCAGCAGCCGGTTGAACACGCCGAATACGAAAGCACCGAGACTGCCACTTTCCATCAGCAAGGCACCGAAACTGTTGATGCCTTGCTGGATCGGCGGCCAGATCAGGCCGAACACCACCCCCAGGCCCACGGCGCTGAAGCCGGTGACAATCGGCACGAAGCGCCGTCCGCCAAAGAACGCCAGGTATTCGGGCAGCTTGATGTCTTTGAAACGGTTGTACAGCGCGCCGGCCAACAGGCCACTGATGATCCCGGCGAGCATGCCCATGTTGATGCTGGCATCGAGCACCTTCAAGGTGGCGATCATCACCAGATAGCCGATGGCCCCGGCCAACCCCGCCGTACCGTTGTTGTCCCGGGCGAAGCCCACGGCGATGCCGATGGCGAAGATCATCGGCAGGTTGGCAAAAATCGCCTGGCCGGCATCGTGGATGATGGCGATGTTCAATAGATCGGTGTCGCCCAGGCGCAGCAGCAAGCCGGCGATGGGCAGGATCGCGATGGGCAGCATCAATGCCCGGCCGAGGCGTTGCAGCCCTTCGATGAAATGCTGGTACATGGCGTCTCTCCCTTTATTGTTCTTCGACGTGGCTCAGCCCAGGGGCCAGTGTTGATGACAGGCCTGGCGCACGCCGGCGGCACTGCCCAGGTTCAGCAATTCGGCGCTGAGGCGGGCGCACTGGGCGGCGTCGAGGTGACGCACGCGGTCCTTGATTGCGCCGATTTGCGGCGGGCTGACCGACAGTTCGCGGACCCCCAGCCCGATCAGCACCGGCGTCGCCAGCGGATCGGAGGCCAGGGCACCGCACACGCCGACCCAACGGCCATGCTTCGCTGCGCCGGCGCAGGTCTGGGCGATCAGCCGCAGCAGCGCCGGGTGCAGGGCATCGACCCGGGCGGCGAGGCCAGCGTGGTCGCGGTCCATGGCCAGGGTGTATTGCGACAGGTCGTTGGTGCCGATGGACAGAAAGTCCGCGTGCTCAGCCAGTTGTTCGGCCAGCAACGCGGCGGCCGGCACTTCGATCATCACCCCCAATTGCGGGCGCTCGCTCAGGCCCAGTTCGGCGCCGATGGCATCAAGGCGTTGGCGGATGTGCAGCAGCTCGTCGACCTCGGTGACCATGGGCAACAGGATCCGGCAGCGGCTCAACGGACGGGTTTGCAGCAAGGCCCGCAGTTGCTGATCCAGTAGTTGCGGCCGTACCTGGGCCAGGCGAATGCCGCGCAGGCCCAGCACCGGGTTGGCCTCGGTCGGCAGCGGCAGGTAATCGAGCTGCTTATCGCCGCCCACGTCGATGGTGCGGATGATCACCGGCTTGTCGCCCATGGCGTGGAGCACGGCTTGATAGGCCTGGCGTTGTTCCTCTTCGTCGGGTGCGGTGTGGCGGTCGACGAACAGAAATTCGGTGCGCAGCAAACCGACGCCGTCGGCACCGTTCGCCAAGGCCTGGGCTGCTTCGCCGCAGGAGGCGACATTGGCCGCCACTTCCACGGCTACGTCATCGAGGGTGCGGGCCGGTGTGTGGGCGAGGGTTTGTTGCTCGGCGCGTCGGCTGGTTTGTCGGACTTGTTCCTGATGCACCTGGGCCAGGCGCTCGGCCGTGGGTGTGAGTTCGAGGCGGCCGCCATCGGCGTCCAGCACCACCATTTTCCCCGGCGCCTGGGCAAGCAGCGCATCACCCAGCGCCACCAGGCACGGCAGGCCTTTGCCTCGGGCCAGGATCGCCACGTGAGAGGTTGCGCCGCCCTCGGCCATGCACACGCCGGCCACGCCTTGGGCGCTGAGTTGCAGCAGATCCGACGGGGTCAGTTCCTGGGCGGCGACGATGGCGCCCGCCGCGACGTCGAATTGCCAGGCCTCACCCAGCAACACCCGCAGGACCCGTTGGCGCAGGTCGCGCAAATCGTTGGCGCGCTCGGCCAGCAGCGTGCTGCCCAACTGTTGCAGCACCTGGCATTGCGCCTCGATGGAGCGGTTCCAGGCGTGGGTCGCGGCACTGCCTTGTTTGATAAAAAGGTGGGCGGCATCCAGCAACACTGGATCTTCCAGCAGTGCCAGATGAGCGCTGAAGATCGCTTCTTCGTCGCGGTGGCGCCGGGCCTTGGCGTTTTCCAGGGTGAGGTGGATTTCGCCACTGACCTGGGACAAGGCACTGTCCAGGCGTTGTCGCTGCTCTTCGGCGTCATGGCCGCCAGCGTCCTGGGGCAATTGAATGCCATCGAGCCGAACCAGCGGCCCGGTCACCAGGCCGGGGGCGGCACACACGCCCTGGAGCACACCGGCTTCGGCAATACCGCGTTGCGGTTTGATGGCCGGCGCCTCGGCATGGGCTTCTTCCGCCAGGGCTGTGGATAAAGTCGCCAGCAAGGCTTGCAGCGCCGCCTCGGCATCGCTGCCCCGGCAACTGACATGCACTTGCGCCTGTTCGGTAATGGCCAGGCCCATCATCCCCATCACGCTGTCGCAGGACGCCGACTTGCCTTGGAAATGCAGGCGCGAGCGGCTCTTGAAGCCTTGGGCGGTCTGGCGGATCAGCGCCGCCGGTCGGGCATGCAGGCCGCCGCGGTGGGCGATTCGGATCTGACCGAAGACTTCGCTACCGGTGGCCTGGTCATCGTCTTGAGTTTCGCCGGGAGCCTTGGCGAGAATATGCAGCAGCGGCTCGCCGACCTTCACTCCTTTGAGGGTGATGGGCCGCGCCTGGAAGTGTTCGCCATTGGTAATGACCAATAGGCTGACCAGGCTCTTGCAGCGCAGGGCCACTTTATCCACGTCATACCGCAGTAGCGGCTGGCCATTGCTGACCCGCGCGCCTTCCTTGACCAGCATGGAAAACCCGTCGCCCTGCAGCTCGACCGTGTCCAGGCCCAGATGCAGCAGCAGTTCGGCGCCGTTGTCCGCCCGTAGGGTCACGGCGTGGCCGGTGCGGGCGACGTGAATCACTTCGCCGTCGCAAGGCGCGTAGAGGGTGTCGTTCAGCGGGTCGATGGCGATCCCGTCGCCCATGGCGCCGCTGGCGAACACCGCGTCCGGGACATTGGCGAGGGTGAGCACCGGGCCGCTGAGCGGGGCGCTGAGGGTCAGCTCTTTATTATTGTTGGGCATGGGGCGCTCTCATCAGACTCTCTATAAAAGAAAACCGTCGGTTCAGTGCGTACGGGTGACCTTGCTCAGATACCGGGGTTGGTCCGGGTCTAAACCTCGGGCCACGGCCAGGCTCGCGGCCATCCCATAAAAGCTCTGGATCGCCAGGATCGGGTCGAGGGACGGGTGTTCGGCGCGGGTCAGCGTCAGATCGCGTTCGGCGATGTCATCCGGCGCCGCCAACAGCACCCGGGCACCGCGCTGGCGCATGTCCGCGGCCAGACTCAACACGCCAGCCTGCTCGGCGCCGCGCGGGGCGAATACCAGCAGCGGGTAGTGTTCATCGATCAGCGCCATCGGCCCATGACGAACCTCGGCGCTGCTGAAGGCTTCGGCCTGGATCGCCGAGGTTTCCTTGAACTTGAGTGCCGCTTCCTGGGCGATGGCGAACCCGGCACCACGGCCGATCACCATCAGCCGCTGGCAGTCGCGCAGGGCCTCGACGGCGGCGTGCCAATCCTGGCGGGCGGCCTCGCGCAAACCTTCGGGCAGGGCGCTGCCGGCTTCCAACAACTGGGCGTCGTCCTTCCAGTGCGCCACCAGCCGCGCGCTGGCGCTGAGGGTGGCGATGAAACTCTTGGTGGCGGCGACACTGCTTTCGACGCCGGCACACAGCGGCACGCTGAATTCACAGGCCGCCTCCAGAGGCGAATCGGTGGCGTTGACCAGGGCCACGCTCAAGGCACCGCGCTTGCGCAACAGACGCAGGCTGTTCACCAGATCCGGGCTCTGGCCCGACTGGGAAAACCCGAACGCCACCTGGCCGCTGACCTTCAGCGGTGCCTGTTGCATGGTCACCACCGACATCGGCAACGAGGCCACCGGGATGCCCAGTTGTTGCATGGTCAGGTAGGCGAAGTAGCTGGCGGCATGGTCGGAACTGCCGCGGGCGACGGTCATCGCCACTTGCGGTGGCTGACGGCGCAGGCGTCCGGCGACTTCCTCAAGGGTCGGGTCCAGTTGCTGTAACTGGCGTTCGACGGCTTCCCACGAGGCGAGGGCCTCCTCAAGCATTTTTGAAGTCAATGGCTTCTCCTTCGACCATCACGTCGGTCAGGGTCAGGGAACGGTCAAGGCGCACGCAGTCGGCCCAGGCGCCGGGATGCAAGCGGCCGCGCTCGGGCAGGCCGAGGTAATCGGCGGGAAATTGCGACAGGCGCTGGGAGGCTTCGGCCAGGGGCAAGCCGATTTTCACCAGGTTGCGCAGGGCCTGGTCCATGGTCAGGGTGCTGCCGGCCAGGGTGCCATCGGCCAGGCGCACGCCACCCAGGCACTTGGTCACGGTGTGGCTGCCCAGCTTGTATTCACCGTCGGGCATGCCGGCGGCGGCGGTGGAGTCGGTGACGCAGTACAGGCACGGGATCGCCCGCAGGGCCACGCGCATGGCGCCGGGGTGCACGTGGAGCAAGTCCGGGATCAGTTCGGCGTACTGGGCGTGGGCCAGTGCGGCGCCGACGATGCCCGGCTCGCGGTGATGCAGCGGGCTCATGGCGTTATACAAATGCGTGAAACTGCTGGCCCCGGCGGCCAACGCTGCGACGCCTTCTTCGTAACTGCCCAGGGTATGGCCGATCTGCATACGCACGCCTCGGGCGCTGAGGGCGCGGATCAAGGCATCGTGACCGGCGATTTCCGGGGCGATGGTAATCACCCGGATCGGCGCCAGGGCCAGGTAGCTCTCCACCTCGGCCAGCAGTGCGGTGTGGGCGAAATTCGGTTGCGCGCCGAGTTTGCCGGGATTGATGTAAGGACCTTCCAAGTGCACGCCCAAGACCCGGGCGCTGCCGTTTGGGCGCTGTTCACAGAACTCGCCAAGGGCCTTGAGCACGCTGGCGATCTCTTCGCTGGGCGCGGTCATGGTCGTGGCCAGCAGCGCGGTCGTGCCGAAACGCACATGGGTGCGGGTGATGGTTTCGAACGCCGAGGCGCCTTGCATGATGTCCTTGCCACCACCGCCGTGGACGTGCAGGTCGATGAAACCGGGCAGCAGGTAGGGCAGGTCATTGCTGGCCGGATCACAGGGCTGGCCTTCGATGGACACGACTTTGCCGTGCGCATGGATCAGGCGACCGCGAACCCAGCCATTGGCGGTGAGGATGTTGTCTTCGGACATGGGGACTCTCTGATCGTCTAGCGCCGCAGTTCTGCGACAAAGTCGTAGTAGTCATTGCGGCAATAGGTGTCGGTGACTTCGATGGGGGTGTTGTCTTCCAGGTAGCCGACCCGGGTCATCAGCAACATCGCGGTGCCGGGGGCAATGCCCACCAGGGCGGCGAACTCGTCCGAGGCGTTGATCGCCTGGATGTGTTGCAGGGCGCGCACCACCGGCTTGCCGATGCTGTCGAGAAATGCGTAGAGCGAATCACCCACCGCTTGTGGCTTGGGAATGATGGAGGCGGGCAGGGTGCTCATCTCGATGGCCATGACCGTGTCATCGGCTTTGCGCAGGCGCTTGAGCCGCGCGACCTTGTCGGTGGGCGACAGGCCCAGGCGGATCAACTCTTCGTGGGTCGGCGGGGTGATGTCCCGTTCCAGCCATTGGGAACCGGGCACAAAACCCTTGAGTCGGAGCATCTCGCTGAAGCCGCTGAGGCGTGACAGCGGTTGTTCCAGGCGCGGGGTGATGAACGTGCCCGAACCCTGGTTACGGCGGATCAGGCCTTGTTCGAACAGCACTTCCAAGGCCTTGCGCGCGGTGACCCGGGAAATGCCCAGTTGCTCGCTCAAGCTGCGCTCGGACGGCATCGCCTGCTCGGCTTTCCACTGGCCGGCATGAATCGCCGTCTCAAGGTTACGTGCCAGCTGCAGGTACAGCGGCGTGGGCTGGGTGTCGTCGGGGCGCAGGGCCAGGATGTCGTTCATGTCGGTGTCCGATGCGGTTGTTGAGTTGTTTGTCGCTCGGTAAGTGGGGTGGAAGCTAATACCACTTGAATACCATGTCAACGCCGCTTGGCCTGGGTTTAGAGGGGCTATTGGAGAGTTTTGGTGGGGTGGGATTGAAGTGGTATTAGAGGGGGGAGGTTCGAAAGCAAAGATCGCAGCCTGCGACAACGACCGCTGGGTGAACTGGTATTCATCTGTAGGCAATTTCTGACGTTGCGATTTTTTGATTTTATTTTTCGATGCTGACGGGCGGTCGTCCGAACCTACTAAGGCTACCGAGCTGTCGTGGCGAGGGAGCTTGCTCCCGCTGGGGCGCAAAGCGGCCCCAAAACCTGACAACCCGGTGTGTCAGGCAAATTGAGTGGACTGCTTTGGGTCTGCTGCGCAGCCCAGCGGGAGCAAGCTCC
>NZ_JABWQV010000241.1 GCF_014268615.1 Pseudomonas tehranensis
GGGGGCCCGCCCCGACGTTCTGCGAGCGCTTCCTACGCGAAGGCAAGACCCTGGCGCGCCTGTCCCACCCGCACACGGTCACCATCCATGACATCGGCAACGTCGGTGAGCTGTATTACATGGCCATGGAGTACCTGCCCAACGGCACGCTCAAGGAGCGCATTGCCGCCGGCCTGTCGCCGGAGCAGGGCCTGATCTACATCCGCCAGATTGCCTCGGCCCTGGGTTACGCCCATGGCTTGGGCCTTGTGCACCGTGACGTCAAGCCGGCCAACATTCTGTTCCGCGCTGACGGTACGGCGGTGCTCTCGGACTTCGGCATCGCCAAGTCCCTGGACGACCGCACCCAATTCACCCAGGCCGGTTTCGCCGTCGGTACGCCCAGCTACATGAGCCCGGAACAGGCTCGTGGGCAAGACATCGACGGTCGCGCCGACCTGTATGCCCTGGGCGTGGTGCTCTACGAAATCCTCGTCGGCAAACTGCCGTATACCGGCAATGACGCGCTGTCCACGGCCCTGGCGCACCTGACCGAACCGTTGCCGGAGTTGCCGGTGCATCACGGTCACTACCAGGACGTGCTGCGCAAACTGCTGGCCAAAGACCCGGCGGAGCGTTTCCCGGATGCAGCGGCGCTGTGGCGGGCCCTGGACAATCTGCCCGAGGAATCGGCGCAAGCGACGCTGATCCGGCCGTTGCCGCTGCCCGTGTCGACCCCAGCCTCCGGCGATGACCTGGCGGGATTGACGCCAGTGTCCATCGACATTCCGAGCGGCCCGGCGCAGCCCACGCCGCCGCCCAAACCGGTTGCGCCGCCCGTGAAGCCGACACCGCAGTCCAGCGTCTCGGAACAACGCAAGGGGCCGGTGTTCGCACTCGCCGCCGTCGCGGTAGCCGTGGCGCTGGCGTTGGGTGGCGCGGGTTATTGGTGGCTGTCGGGCGACGATGGAGAAGACACGCCGCCGATTGTCTCGACGCCGCCGGTTAATCCGCCGCCGGTGAAGGCTCCAGAAGTGCCTCCGGCAAAACCGCCTGTGGCGACGCAGACCGATGGTGGTCAGCGTCCATTGTTGATGGCTGGCAAGAAAACCCTGTTCCAGCGAGTGCTGAGCAAACCGGGCGCCAAGCTCGCTGAAGAAGCGGGCGCGGCGCCGGGCAAGGCGTTGCCGGCGTTTTCCGTGCTGTACGTGTATGAGCGTAAAGACCTCGATGGCAGCCCCTGGTTGCGGGTTGGCGCGGCCACGGACGGGCGCAGCGACGGCTGGTTGCCGGCCACGCAGGTCAGCGACTGGAAGCAAAGCCTGGTGCTCAAGTTCACCGAGCGTTCCGGCCGTGCGCCGGTGATGTTCCTGCGTCAGCCCGGCGAAGTGGAAAAGCTGCTGGCCGACCCTTCAGCGGCCAGGAATGTCTTGCTCAAGGCCCAGCAGAACCGTGAAGACAACCAGCAAGTGCTGGCCCTGGAACCGGCCGCCAGCGCTGTGCCGCAGAACCAGTTCTACCTGTTGCCGATCTTCGATTCCCGCGAAAGCTTCGACGAGACCGGCCAGCCGGTGCAGTTGCTGAACGTGGCGTCCATCGACCCCGGCAACACGCCGAGGGCTACAACCAACACGCCCATCAGCACCGCCAACGCCGACGCGTTCCGTACCGCCGTGGTGCTGGTGGTGGACACCACCGTGTCGATGCAGCCTTACATCGATCAAGTCCGCGACGTGGTCCACGAACTGCAAAGCCGCATCGCCGAGCGTGGCGAGCTGGACAGTGTCAGCTTCGGCATGGTGGGTTTTCGCAGCAGCACCCAGAAAACCCCCGGCCTGGAGTACGTTGCCAAAACCCTGATCACCCTGGAGCAAGGTCGCGATCCGCAGCGTTTCATGGAGATGGCGCGGCAGGTCAAGGCGTCCACGGTGTCGAGCCACTCGTTCAACGAAGATGCGTTTGCCGGAGTCATGGAAGCCGTTGAAGGCATGGACTGGTCCGGTTACGGCGGGCGCTTGATCCTCCTGGTCACCGATGCCGGCGCCCTGCGCAAGAACGATCCGTTTGCCGCCACGCAAATGAACGAAGCCGAAGTGCGTCAGGCGGCGCTGGGCAAACAGATCAAGATCTACGCCCTGCACCTGCTCAGCGACGCCGGCAAGAAAACCCACGGCGGTGCGCAGAGCCAATATCGCACCCTGACCGCTGACGCCAACCCGCAGATCGGTGACCTGTACATCCCGGTGCCGGGCGCCGATGTGCGCAAGTTTGGCGAGCGCGTTGACGAGATCGGTTCGGTGTTCGCCGACCTGGTCCATCAGGTGCGCAGCAACAAACCGCAAGCTGTTCCGCAGTTGGGCGCCGCGCCGAGCCTGACGGATAAATCGGCGGCGGTGGGCTACGCGATGCACATGGACTTTTTGGGGCGCAAATCTGCCAGCCAGGCGCCGCAACTGGTTAGCGCCTGGACCGCCGACCGTGACCTGACCAACCCGGCGCTGCCGGCGTTCCAGGTCTGCGTGATGCTGACCAAGCTGCAGCTCAACGACTTGCAGCAGTCGTTGAAGCTGATCGTCGATGCGGCGCGCAAGACCCAGACGTCGCCCAAGGATTTCTTCCAGGAAATCGCCAGTGCCAGTGCCTACATGAGCCGTGATCCTTCGGCGTTGCGTAAGGGTGGCAACCTGGCTGACGGCGGGATTCTCGGCGAGTACCTCGAAGGGCTGCCGTACCGCAGCAAGTCGCTGAACATGACCCAGGATTTGTGGCTGTCCCTGAGCGTGGCCGAGCAGGAGGATTTCATCGACGAGCTGGATTCGAAAATCCGCCTCTACGAGACCTTCCACAATGATCTGGCCAACTGGGTGCGGTTCGGCGATGCCGAGCCGGGCGATGCCCTGTACCGCGTTCCATTGTCGACGCTGCCATGATGCTGAACATCAGTGCCGTACACAAAAGTCGGGGCGCCGGCAGCCAGCGCTACAGTCTGGTGATTCCACGGCTGCAATTGCGTGCCGGCGAACAACTGGCGGTGGTCGGCCCCAGCGGTTGCGGCAAGAGCACCTTGTTGGATCTGCTGGCCTTGGTGCTGGCGCCGGATCAGGCCGGGCAGTTCGATTTCACGCCGGCCAACACGCCGTTGGACGTCGCCGCGCTGTGGCGTGCGGGGCAGCAGGGCGCCTTGGCGGACCTGCGCAGCCGGCATCTTGGTTATGTGTTGCAGACCGGTGGTTTGCTGGGTTTTCTGGACGTGCGCGGCAACATCGAATTGTCGCGCAAACTGCTCGGCATGGCAGATGACGGCAGCGTCACGCGCTTGGTCGGGCAACTGGACATCGCCGATCAACTGGGCAAGAAGCCGGCAGAATTGTCCGTCGGCCAGCGCCAGCGGGTCAGTTGCGCCCGCGCCCTGGCGCATGGGCCGCGCCTGTTGCTGGCGGATGAACCCACCGCGGCCCTCGATCCGCTGAATGCTGAACGGGTTATGCAGTTGTTGGTGACCCAGGCCCGCGAACACGGCGTGTGCTGTGTCGTTGCGACTCACGATGAGTCACTGGCTCGCGCCAGCGGTTTGCAGGTGCGGCGCATCAGTTGTCGTCGCGACGCCGATGGCGGCGTCACCGCGACCCTCGGGGAGGCTTGCTGATGCGCGGCGCGCTGGTGGCTTCCCTGGCCTGGCAGGATTACCGCAATGATGCCTGGCTGTCGGCCTGTTCGGTGCTGGCGCTGGTGGCGGTGGTTGCGCCGTTGCTGGTGTTGTTCGGTCTGAAATTCGGCCTGGTCAGCAGCCTCACCGAGCGCCTGGAGAATGACCCGGCGACCCGGGAAATCATCCCGTTGGGCGGCGGTCGGTTCAGCGCTGAGTTCGTTGAGCATTTGGGCCAGCGCAGTGATGTGGCGTTTGCCCTGGCCCGCACGCGGCAGATTGCCGCCACTGCGGATTTGAGCAGCGAGGCTGCGCCAGTCACCGTCGAAATGATCCCCACGGCGGCCGATGATCCTTTGTTTGAGCGCCTGCCGGTGCCGCAAGGGCTGGATCAAGTGGTGCTCAGCCACACCGCCGCCGAAAAACTCGGCGCCAAGGCCGGTGATTGGCTGCAGGCCAGTTTCAGTCGGCAGGTGGCCGGTCGTAGCGAGGCGCAGCGCACGCGGGTGCAGGTGTTGCACGTGTTGCCGCTTGAGGCTTTTGCCCGGGATGGTTTGTTCGCGCCGCTGGCGCTATTGGAAGCGGCCGAGGACTACCGCGACGGTCGCGCCGTGCCCGCGTTCGGCTGGCCGGGCGATACGGTGGGACAGAGCGCGCAGCGGGTCTACCCGGCGTTTCGCCTGTACGCCCGCAACCTCGGCGATGTCGAGCCGCTGCGCCAATACTTCGCGGCGCAGAACCTGTTGGTATCCACCCAGGCCCAGACCATCGCACAAGTGCAATCGCTGAGCCGCAACCTGTCGATCGTGTTCTGGATCATCGCCGGGTTGGCGTTGGCGGGAGCGTTCGCGGCGATTTTTGCCGGTGCCCTGGCGGCGGTCGAGCGCAAGCGTCGGGAGCTGTCGGTGTTGCGCCTGCTGGGGGTTTCCACGGCGGCGCTGTTGTTGTTCGTGGTGTTGCAGGCGCTCTACAGCGCCGCACTGGCGGCCCTGTTGAGTGTCGGGCTGTATGGCCTGGCGCAGTCGGGCCTCAATTATTTATTTGCGCAGATGCCGGGCGAGTACGCCAGTCATTTGCTGGTGCATCACTACACCTTGGCCCTGGTGGCCGTGCTCGGCGTCAGCGCCGTGGCGGCGGCTTGTGGTGGCTGGCGGGTGGCGCGCATCCAGGCGTGTGAAGGAATTCGCGATGTATAAGTTATTGGGCGCCGCCGTGGCGCTGAGCCTGGCCGGTTTAACCTGGGCCGACGAAAGCACCGACAAACTGGACAATCCTAAACCGCTGCCCGGTGACGTCAGCCTGCCGCTGCCGTGTGAAGGGCAAATGGTGTTCCGTTATGTCTACATCCTCGCCCAAGGCACCCTGGATGATCGGGAGATCAGCCTTGGCTACCCGTTCAGCGAAGGCGAGGCCGGTTATAAGCAGTCGTTCATTTCCGGTTATCGTCGGGACTTCATCAATGGCCAGTTCACCCTCAAGGACCTGCCCAAGGACTGGAACAAAACCATTGCGCCGTTGATGCCCAAGGCTGACGCCAAGACCCCGCTCAAACCGATGCTGTACTTCATCGGCAAATACGAGGTCACTGCTCGCCAATACACCCAGGTCATGGCCCAGGCGCAGTCGTTGGCCAGCGGCGAACCCGCGCCGGCCTGCGAGGCGCTGCAAACGGAGCTTCCACAAGGCATGGCCGGACGGTTGCCCAAGGTGAAACTGTCCAAGTTCGAGGCTGAACGTTTTGCGGCGGTGTACAGCGCCTGGCTGATGAAATACCACAAAGATCTGCTGCCGGTGAGCGGTCGCGGCACCTCCGCCGAAGACGGCGGGCTGGGCTTCGTGCGTTTGCCCACCGAAGTCGAGTGGGAATTCGCCGCTCGTGGCGGGCAAGCCGTCAGCCGTCAGGATCTGGAAGGACGGCTGTTTCCCCGCCGTTTGGAAGGCAGTGAAAGCGACGGGCCACTGGCCGACTGGGCGGTGTTCAACCAGGTCGCGGGCGGCACCGGCCAGGCGGCGCGGCTGATGCCCGTCGGCATCAAACTGCCTAACCCCATCGGCTTGTTCGACGTGATCGGCAACGCCGCCGAGATGGTCCAGGAATCCTTCCAGCTGGTGCATGCCGGTCGCCGCCAGGGCGCCTACGGTGGCTTCGTGGTCAAGGGCGGCAACTACCTGGAAGGCGAAGGCACGCTGTTCACCGGCATGCGTCGCGAGTATCCGTTGTTCGCCGCCGACGGCACCGAGCAAAGCAACGAAACCACCGGGTTCCGCGTGGCGGTCGGGGCGTTGTCGGCGCCGCGCTCACGTTACAAAGAGCTGTTCGCCCAATGGGAGAAAGAAGGCCGCCTCGCATCCCTGACCGATGCCATCGATGAAGCCGAAGACCCGACCAAGCGCCTGGACAGCATTATCGCTGCCAGCGTCGACCCGCGCCTGCAAGCCGAGCTGGGGCTGGTCAACGAAGAGCTCAAACGCAACGTCTCGCTCATCGCCCAGCAGCGCGAGGAAGCGGCGGGCAACCTGATCCAGTCGGCGGCCCTGGTGGTCGAGACCATCAATAACTACAACATTCGCCTGACCAATTTGCAGAACAGTCGCCAGCAGGCCGTGGACGCCAAGGACGAGGCCAGCGCCAAGCTGTTCGCCACGGCCATCAACAACGGCCGCAGTGCCCTCGATGGCGCCGTGGCGATTTACATCGACAACCTGGCCACCGGCACGCGTTACACCGATGCCGTGATCCAGGCGCAGTTTCAACGCATCAAGGAGGAGTTGGAGCGCAAGCCGGTGCTGGGCAAGAGCCTGGTGGCGCGCGCGACGTTATTCGTTCGCCATGTCGGTCAGTATCGTCAGCAAAAACGAGCCGACCCGGCGGCGATATTGAAGGAACTGCTCGCATCGAGCAGTCAGCGGTCTTGACCGTTGGTTGTCAGCGAGCTTGGAAGGGACTCAGGCGGCGGTGGGCCGTGCTGAGCTGGTCAACACTTAAAAAGAGAACACAATCATGCTTTTCTCCCGTAAACCTTTTACTTCGGTTTCCAAGCGTCACCTGCTGATGGTCGCTGTCGGCTTCAGCACCGTACTGACCGGCTGCGCTACGTCGCCGACTTCCAAGGTCGCGTCGAGCACCAAGGTCGAGTACTACCCTAACTGCTACGAGCCGGTGCAGCACTTGCGCTCCACCGAGGGCAATATGACCAAATCGGTGCTCACTGGCGCAGCGGTTGGCGCAGTCGGCGGTGCGCTGTTGGGTGCGCTGACCGCCGACAAGGAAGACCGCGGTCGCAACGCTGCCATCGGTGCCGCCGGTGGTGCCTTGGCCGGTGGCGCAACCGGTTACTACACCGAGCGCCAGAAGCAGATTGCCGATGACAACCAGCGCATCGCCTCCTACGCCGCCGACGTCAACAAAAGCGTCTCCGACATCGACCGCAGCACGGCTTATGCCAAGACTTCGCAGCAGTGCTACCAGAACGCGTTCAGCAAGCTGGTGGCCGACCGCAAGGCCAAGACCGTCAACGAAACCGAAGGTCGCAAGCGCCTGGCGGAAATTGTCTCCGGCCTCAAAGAGTCCAACGACCTGATCGTCGCGGTCAACGGCAAAGCCGCCGAAGACCTGAACAACTACACCCAGGCCTATGAAAAAGACCTGCAACAAGTGGGAGTGCAGCGTACCGACGTGGTGACCGTGGCGACCGCGGAAACCAAGCCGGTTGTGGCTTCGACCAAGACCAAAAAAGCTGTGAAACCGGCGAAAAAACCGGTGTTGCCAACCGTGCCGAAAGAAGCGGTGACCACCGAGAAAACCCTGCAGACCGCCAAGGCCAAGCAGGATGAAAGCAAGCAGGTTGCCAGCGCCGGCACCAGCCAGGTCAACAGCATGTGCAAAAACCCGGACCTGGGTGACTGGGCGCCGGTGCCTTGCCCGAATGTTTGATTGAGTGAGGGCTGCTGATCATTCCTTTATGGAGTGATCAGCGCACAAAACCTGTGGGAGCGGGCTTGCTTGCGAAGGCGTCAGTTCAGTCAGCATGTGTGTTGACTGAGACCCCGCTTTCGCGAGCAAGCCCCCCCCCC
>NZ_JABWQV010000242.1 GCF_014268615.1 Pseudomonas tehranensis
GGGAGCGGGCTTGCTCGCGAATACGGTGGGCCAGTCGATATCTGGTTAACTGATGCACCGCTTTCGGGAGCAAGCCCGCTCCCACAGGGTTGATGGGGTGTTCATGGAATCCAGGCAAAAAGAAGCCCCGCATTTGCGGGGCTTCTTTTTTTCGGCGTCGGTCAGCTGCCTTTCACAGCCTTGCCGTTAACCGTACCGTCCTGGAGCATGATGTTGTACTCCTTGCCGTCGGTCTCGACCTGTTGCAGGCGTACCAGCAGGTAATCCCAATCCTTGGCGAACCAGAGCACCGTGATGCGTTTGCTTTTTGTCGGGTCGCGCACGCGCTCGACCTTGATCGCGTCGATCTGGCCGGCCTTGGTGTCGACCTTCTCTGGGCCCAGTACGCGGAAGTCGTAGGTGTCGATCTCGCCATCATCGACAACCTGATAGCTCATGCTTTTCTTGCCGGCCGCGACGTCGTGCTGCAGGGCCAACTGATACGTGGATTTATCGACCATGCCACGGTTGAGTGGCAGTTTGACCGGATCGCCGCGATCGGTGCCGGTGACCATCTTGGTGTTCCAGTCGAAATCCAGGTCGGCTTTCTTGGCCTTGCCCAAGCCGCCACGTTCAAAGTGGTAGGACTGTGGTAGCAGCGTGTCCTTGTCCAGGGTCAGGGTGCTTTCTTCCGTCAGGCTGGCGATCATCATCGAAGCCTTGAAGCTTAGCTTCCAGGTGCCGTTGGCCTCTTTGGTCAGGCTGCGCTCGGCGGTGCCGCTCATGGGCAGCTGTTTCCAGTCGGCGGTGTAGCTGGCGGAGAACGGTTGAAGGTCTGCGGCCTGTGCCAGGGGCAGGGCAAGCAGAGCGCAAGCGAAGAGCAGGGCGCGACGCATAAAATCTCCTAGTATCGAATCAAATGGCCGCTGGCGGCGAGCAACTGGCCGTCCAGTGAGGCACCGCGATCGTCGAGGGTCAGCCGGCCTTCGGCAAACCAACGCACGGCCATCGGGTAGATCTGGTGTTCCCGGGCGTGAACCCGTTGGGCCAGGCTTTGCGGCGTGTCGTGCAACTCTACCGGTATTACTGCCTGTACGACCAGTGGTCCGCCATCGAGTTCCTCGGTGACGAAGTGCACCGAGCAGCCATGCTCCGTGTCTCCGGCCTCCAGCGCGCGCTGGTGAGTGTGTAACCCTTTGTATTTGGGCAGCAGCGATGGATGGATATTGAACAGGCGGCCCTGGTAGTGACGCACGAAGCCGGCGCTGAGGATGCGCATGAAGCCGGCCAGAACCACCAGTTGCGGATTGAACGTGTCGATCTGTTCGATCAGCGCGGCATCGAAGGCTTCGCGGCCATCGAACGCTTTGTGATCCAGGACGCGGGTGTCGATCCCCGCATCCCTGGCGCGTTGCAGGCCGTAGGCATCGGCGCGGTTGGAAATCACCGCGCGGATGCGGACCGGGCTATCGCCGGTCCGCGTGCTGTCGATCAGGGCCTGCAAGTTGCTGCCGGTGCCGGACAACAGCACCACGACATCACAGGTTGCAGGCTTCTGTTCTTGCATCAGTGAGCCTTAAGGTTTTTCAGCTCGACCTGGGCAGCGCCTTCGGCGGCGGTACTGATCTGGCCGATGACCCAAGGTTGCTCGCCGGCTTCACGCAGTACATTCAGGGCCGTTTCAACGTGCTCCTGGGCCACGCAGATCACCATGCCCACGCCGCAGTTCAGCACGCGGTGCATTTCGGTTTCATCGACGTTGCCTTTCTCTTGCAGCCAGTCGAACACGGCCGGACGGGTCCAGCTCGCCACGTCAACCACCGCCTGGGCGCCTTTTGGCAGTACGCGCGGGATGTTGTCCAGCAGGCCACCGCCGGTGATGTGGGCCATGGCCTTGACGGCGCCAGTGTCCTTGATCAGCTTGAGCAGCGGCTTGACGTAGATGCGGGTCGGGGCCATCAGCAGGTCGGCCAGTGGCTTGCCGTCGAGCTGGGTGTTTTCGATGTCGGCACCCGAGACTTCGATGATCTTGCGGATCAGCGAATAACCGTTGGAGTGCGGGCCGGACGATGGCAGGGCGAGCAGGGCATCGCCAGTGGCGACTTTCGAACCGTCGATGATTTCGGATTTTTCCACGACACCGACGCAGAAACCGGCCAGGTCGTAGTCTTCGCCTTCGTACATGCCTGGCATTTCAGCGGTTTCGCCGCCGACCAGGGAGCAGCCGGACAGCTCGCAGCCGGCGCCAATGCCGGTGACCACCTGGGCGGCGGTGTCGACGTTCAGTTTGCCGGTGGCGTAGTAGTCGAGGAAGAACAGCGGCTCGGCGCCGCAAACCACCAGGTCGTTCACGCACATGGCCACCAGGTCGATGCCGATGCTGTCGTGCTTGTTCAGGTTCAGGGCCAGACGCAGCTTGGTGCCGACGCCGTCAGTGCCCGAAACCAGCACCGGTTGTTTGTAGCCGGCCGGGATCTCGCAGAGGGCGCCAAAACCGCCCAGGCCGCCCATGACTTCCGGGCGCGCAGTGCGCTTGGCGACGCTCTTGATGCGTTCGACCAATGCTTCACCGGCGTCGATGTCTACACCGGCGTCCTTGTAGCTCAGGGAGGGTTGCTTGCTCATGATCCAGGCCTTTAGGGGGGATTTCTGGGTAACGACCGACCGCCGGGGCCATTGAATAACCGTTGTACGAATTATTCCGGGTGCCCAGCCATTGCCGGTCTGCGAAGGCGCGCGATTTTATCAGGCTTGAGGGGCAGCGGCCATCCTCGCGCCGACGGGCAGGGACATATCCTTGGAAAAAAACCGATATTTCTCCTATTGGTGCTGCGCCATGCGTCTGTATAAGGTGTAGCGGTAACCGGCTATGGTGATGACAGTGCGAAACTTCCAGCGGGCGTGTGAATGTTTTGCCAGGTGCTGTGGTCACAGCCATGCTCATTTTCTTCACACGGCCTGTTCCAGCCGTTATGTCCGGGAATCTTCCATGCGTTTTTTCAAACTCTTGTCTGTGGGTTGCCTGTCGTTGATCAGCGTGGCGAGCCATGCCGAAAACCTCAATAACCTCTATCAGGTGCTCGAGCCGGTCAGCAGCCAGGCCCCGCAAGAGCGTGACCAGGCGACTCTGCGCGCCCTCGACACGCTGGTGCTGCGCCTGACCGGCGATGCCAAGGCCGCCCAAAATCCCGGTCTGGCGGCGATCCGCAAGGACCCTCAGCAGATCATTCTTCAATATGGTTACGATGCCGGGCCGCCGGAAAGCCTCAAGGTGGATTTCGATCCAGCGAGCACTGACCGGGCCTTGCGCTCGGCGGGCTTGTCGTTGTGGGGCGCGAATCGGCCTGCGATCCTGGGCTGGTGGCTGAACGACTCGGCTGAAGGTTCCAACCTGGTGGGCGATGGCCAGGGCAGTGCCGAGCCACTGCGCCGCGCCGCCCAGCACCGTGGCCTGCCGCTGCACCTGCCCCTGGCGGATTTGAGCGAGCAGATCGTTGCTACCGCGTCAAACCTGGAAGGCAGTGACCCGGCCCCGCTGCGCGAAGCATCGCAGCGTTATGGCGCAGACGCCTTGTTGGCGGTCCATGCCAAGGAAGAGGGCGGCCAATGGCAGGCGACCTGGCGCTTGTGGCAGGGTGACCAGCGCGAGCAGGGCAATGCCCAGGGCGCCGACCCTGCCGCCCTGGCTGATGCGGTGATGCTGGCGGTGAGCCAACGCCTGGCGCCGCGTTTCGTTACCAAGCCGGGCGTGGCCACCGAGCAACTGCTGGAAGTGCAGGGCATGAACCTGGAACGTTATGCGGCGCTTGGGCGTTTGCTCGAGCCGTTCGGTGGGCAGTTACAGCGGGTTGAAGGGGACCGGATCATTTATCGGGTCAACGGCAGCGCCGAACAGTTGAAAGCGCAATTGGCCCTGGCGAAACTGCAGGAAATTCCTGCCGGCGAAGCCGTCGCGCCAGTGCCTGTGGCCCAGCCAGCCGCTGATGGCTCAATTCCGGCCGCCGCGCCATCGCCTGAACCGACGGCCAACCTGCGGTTTCGCTGGTAGTTTTTCTTTCTTATATAGCTAGGAGTGGTTCATGGGCGATACGCGGCGTTGGTTCTGGTTGGGTGGGGTCGCCCTGCTGTTTGTGTTCATCTATTTGCTGCATCCGATCCTCACGCCGTTCCTGGTTGCGTTGCTCCTGGCCTATCTGTTCGATCCACTGGTAGATCGCCTGGAAAAACTCGGCCTGTCCAGGACCTGGGGCGTGGTGTCGGTGTTTGGGCTGATCATCTTGATTGTCATCGCCCTGATGCTGGTGCTGATCCCGATGCTGGCCAAGCAACTGATGCGTCTGTACGAGCTGGCGCCGCAGATGCTCGACTGGTTGCAGCACACCGCCGTGCCGTGGGTTCAGTCGAGGCTGGGGTTGGCTGAAGGGTTCTGGAAGTTCGACAAGGTCAAGGCGGCCATCAGCGAGCATATGGGGCAGACCTCTGACATCGTCGGTGTGGTATTGAGCCAGGCCACGGCCTCGGGACTGGCGTTGATTGGCTGGCTGGCGAACCTGGTGTTGATTCCGGTGGTGGCCTTTTATCTGCTGCGCGACTGGGACTTGATGATGGCCAAGATCCGCAGCCTGCTGCCACGCCATCGTGAAGAACGCATCATGACCCTGACCGGCGAATGCCATGAAGTGTTGGGGGCGTTTGTGCGTGGACAATTGTTGGTGATGGTGGCGCTGGGCTTCATCTATGCGGCGGGATTGATGCTGGTGGGCCTGGAGCTGGGGCTATTGATCGGCTTGATCGCCGGGCTTGCCGCCATCGTGCCGTACATGGGCTTCGTCATCGGTATCGGCGCGGCGTTGATTGCCGGCTTGTTCCAGTTTGGCGGTGATCTGTACCCGATGGTCGGCATCGTGGCGGTGTTCATGGTCGGGCAGGCCCTGGAAGGCATGGTGCTGACACCGTTGCTGGTGGGTGATCGCATCGGCTTGCATCCAGTAGCGGTGATCTTTGCGATCCTGGCAGGGGGTGAGTTGTTCGGTTTTACCGGGGTTCTGCTGGCGCTGCCGGTGGCGGCGGTGATCATGGTGCTGGTGCGTCATATGCACGATCTGTACAAGGATTCAGACATCTACAGTGGCGTCGAAGACCCCGAGCTATAACGCCAATGGCGGGCGCGGCGGTTGTCCCAGCGTCAGGGAAACCGTCGCTCCATCGTTCTGTCGCTGCAAACCTTTGATTTTGCTCGTGGTCCGGCGCATTGTGCGGTCCGCGTCACGGGTATAAACTTTGCGCACTTTACACAGAGGCCACTAACGGTTCTTTTGGAACTGTTCAGTCAGCATGAAACCGATTCAGCTGCCCCTAGGTGTGCGTCTGCGTGATGACGCCACCTTTATCAACTACTACCCAGGCGCCAATGCCGCTGCACTCGGCTATGTCGAGCGGCTTTGCGAAGCCGACGCCGGCTGGACCGAGAGCCTGATCTATCTGTGGGGCAAGGACGGGGTAGGGCGCACGCATCTGTTGCAGGCCGCTTGCCTGCGGTTCGAGCAATTGGGCGAGCCGGCGGTGTATCTGCCATTGGCCGAGTTGCTGGATCGCGGCGTGGAGATCCTCGACAACCTTGAACAGTACGAACTGGTCTGCCTGGATGATCTTCAGGCGGTGGCCGGCAAGGCTGATTGGGAAGAAGCGCTGTTTCATCTGTTCAACCGGTTACGCGACAGCGGCCGGCGTTTGCTGATTGCAGCCTCGACGTCGCCACGGGAACTGCCGGTGAAGTTGGCCGATCTCAAGTCCCGTCTCACCCTGGCGCTGATTTTCCAGATGCGCCCGCTCTCCGACGAAGACAAACTCCGTGCATTGCAGCTGCGCGCTTCCCGGCGTGGCCTGCACCTGACCGATGAGGTCGGGCACTTTATCCTTACCCGCGGCACCCGCAGCATGAGCGCGTTGTTCGAACTGCTTGAACGTCTCGACCAGGCGTCGCTTCAGGCCCAGCGCAAGCTGACCATCCCTTTTTTGAAAGAAACCCTTGGCTGGTAGAAGTCGCAGCAGTAGTGGCTTATAGCCTGCTTCTGCCACGGCACAGCCCGCGTCCCTTCTGGCCTGCAGGCTGCGGAGGGGTGGAAACGGTTTTGGCGCTTAGATGTAAACCTAAAACCGAGAAGTCACATTTGCATCGATTGAATTTGCAAATGAGCTTGATAGTGGGCATAGTCTCGCCATCTTTACAACTTCAGCCACGGTCGTGCCCATGCTAAGTCGCTTCGCACCCCTGGTGCCTCTCGCACTCGTTACCCTGTTGTTCGGTTGCGCTGGCCACTCTCCAGTGTCCCAGCAAGCGCAACAACCACAGGTTCAAAATTCCGTTACTGCCCAGTCTTCCTCTGTTGCACTTCAGGAAGAAATGGCCACCGACAAAGAGCTGGCAGACTTCGCCGGCAGCAAGCCTTATCAGCTTCCGGTGCTGGCTGACAGCATCCTGGAGCGGGGCATGTCCTTGATCGGTACCCGCTATCGTTTTGGCGGTTCCTCCGAGGCCGGCTTCGATTGCAGCGGTTTCATTGGGTATCTGTTTCGCGAAGAGGCTGGCATGAGCCTGCCGCGCTCCACTCGCGAAATGATCAACGTGAAGGCCCCGCTGGTTGCTCGCAACGAGCTTGAGCCGGGCGACCTGCTGTTCTTCGCTACCAACGGTCGTCGTGGTCGTGTCAGTCACGCCGGTATCTACCTGGGTGATAACCAGTTCATCCATTCCAGCAGCCGTCGCAGCGGTGGCGTGCGCATCGACAGTCTGGGCGATAGCTACTGGAGCAAGACCTTCATCGAAGCCAAGCGCGCCCTCGCCATGGCACCAACCGTGGTCACTGCTCGCAAGTAAGCCCACAGTTTGTAAGGCAAACTTAAAGTCTTACTTGAAGTTTGCCTCATAGCCGCTAGAATCCATGATCATTGATTGATGGCAATCCGCCTGCGTATTCCGCAGGCGGCTTTGTTTTCATGCCCACGGCAGAAAAGCCGCATCCAGATCAGGATTGTTCTGCATATGTCGACGTCGGCCCGCCTCGCTCTCATGTTCTTTGCCGCGCTGCTCAGCGCTTGCGCCAGCCGTACTCCGCCACCTGCGCCGGTGCGGGCTCCGGTGGTATTCGCTCCCGCGCAAAGCTTTTCCCCGGTTGCCGAAGACGTGCTGTTCCGGGCGCTGGGGTTGGTGGGGACACCCTATCGTTGGGGCGGTAATACGCCGGATTCAGGCTTTGATTGCAGTGGCCTGATTGGCTATGTGTATCGCGATGCGGCCGGTATCTCCCTGCCGCGTTCCACCCGCGAGATGATTGGCATGCGCGCCCAGAGTGTCGGTAAGGACGCGTTGCAGACCGGTGATTTGATTTTTTTCGCCACTAACGGCGGCTCCCAGGTCAGCCATGCCGGGATCTATGTCGGGGAAGGGCGCTTCGTCCACGCGCCAGCGACCGGCGGTACGGTCAAGCTCGACAGCCTGTCCAAGGCTTATTGGCAAAAAGCCTATCTGAGCGCCAAGCGGGTGCTGCAACCGGCGCATCTGGCGCGTAATCCCTGACGATTCAAGTTCGCTTTTTGCGCCGATCAGCAGAACTCTTGTGGCGAGGGAGCTTGCTCCCGTTCGGTTGCGCAGCAACCGCCAGCAGCAGGGGGCCGCTACGCGACCCAGCGGGAGCAAG